>DVEB01000187.1 GCA_015295905.1 Synechococcales cyanobacterium M55_K2018_004 | reverse complement strand
CAGCGGGCGTTCTACCAAAAACTAACCGACCCTATAAGCAACGGATTCCGTATAAACTGTGCACACAGCGCATGGTTTACATCACAACAAACCGCTATTTTACAGACGGATTCCGTATCACAACGTAAATTCACGTTATCTCACGATGACGTGTTCAGTTAATCGTAATGGTAACGATCAGGTTACTGCTTGCAACAGGCGCGCCATTTTCTGAGGTTGCCGGGTTAAATTCCCAGCGCCGCTGGATTAAACACTGGGCCAGCGCGACATATTCTGCGCTAGCAGTGGCATCCCGCAGAAAAACCTGTGAAACCCTACCATCTGCTTCCACAACGACCTGAAAGGACACTGAGGCCCCCCGTTCATTCATCGTCATTGGGTCAAAGGGGCAGGCATTTGGTTCCAAGGCATCTGCTGCCGTAAAGGCCAGTGTAGTAAACCGGGGAGAAGCTGCCACGTCTGGAGGATCACGGGGGTCCTCGCTGGGGGGCACTACCGCGACGTTGACACTGGCGCTAAAGCCAACCGAACCAGGTGCCCCGAGGTCAACGCCGGGTAAATCTGCTGGACTGCCACTCCGACCTGATGCTTCAAGTTGGCCGACGACAGGAGCTTCCGGCAGATGATTCAAGTCCCCCTCCGCAATCCGACCCGCTGCCTCGTCGCCAATGCTCCCCTCTGCATCAGAGCCAGGCCAAGCTGACTCCTGCCGATTGACACGAGTGGGAGGGACACTAGCAGGAGGGACATTAGCGGGAGGGACATTAGTAGGAGGCTGGGGGGCCTGAGTCTCTGGAGACGTCGTGAGTGGGAGTGGGGTGGATTGCCGTGGAGGTGCTGATCCTTCTGCAAGAGCTGAGGGACGCAGGGGCAGGTTTGCCAGCGGTGGGGCTGGGCTGGGGGCGATCGCCTCTTGCAGGGGGGGGACGCTTGGTGCGAACTCAGGAATCGCCTCTTGAGGAACGCTCGTCCTTGGCGGTGCGGGGTTTGCCGGAGCCGTCTGGGGGGCAGCCACCGGGGCGGTTGCTTGAGCGGCAGCGGGTTGTTGAGCAGGCGTGCCCCGTGTCTCGATCGCCGCTAATGCGTCAGGGCTGATCTCCACAAGATCCACAGCAACGGGACTACGATTTCCCCCTCCAGCCTGAGACAGGGAAGCTCGCAGCCAAGGGAAGGCGATCGCCAGCACCAACACATGGACTGCTACAGAGCCCGTTGCTAGCCGCCACCAAAACCCCGGTGGCTCTGGCAGCCGTCGGCGAGGGAGGGGGTGCTTAACGAGTTCAGTCGCCTCAGTGGGATACATACATCGGGTATCAAATCGAGATCAGCCGTGTCCAGCAGGCCAGGTCTTTCCCCTCTATCATACTCACCGTCGCCCAACCGCCTGGTTCTGTTTGATTGGGAGCATTGCCGCCCGCTGCACCTGCTCCTGAGCCAGCCTAAGCAACCCTGTTTCCGCTCTCACCATTGACGGACATATACATATAGTGTTTGATGTAGGTGCATCTCTAGAGGAAACACTACATTTTGCAACTATCCGTAGTTAAACCTACAAAGGTGTACTAATTTAGTATTAGTCTTCTAGGATGAGACATTAATCTTCTAGGATGAGACTTTCCTAGGATTGGTCTTTCCTAAGATTGGTTTTTCCTAAGATTAGTGCTAGTCGCCCTCATCGGACTATTTTTCGATGACTTTCAGGCAACTTTGGTCTGCCCTTCATTGAACTTCCTGCCATGGTTTCCCAACTCGAAACGCCCCTCTCTAAGATTGATCGCTCCTCCCCCCACACGATTGAAGGACTCGTGCAGGTGTTTACCTGTCCACATCGCAGCTTTTTTACCAGCGTGATGGCCCAGGCGTTACGCATTGCCGGACAGGGAACCCCCGTACTAGTAGTGCAGTTTCTCAAGGGAGGCATCCATCAGGGGCAGGAACATCCTGTTCGCCTGGGGCAACTGCTCGACTGGTATCGCTGCGATATTCCCCGCTGCATCGACACCCCTCAGCTAGAGGAAACAGACTTGGCGGCCCTGCATGATTTGTGGGATTTTACTCGCGCTGTTGTGATGCAGGGAAAGTACGCTCTAGTCGTGTTGGATGAACTGAGCCTGGCGATGAATTTTGGCCTCATTCCCGAGGCAGAAGTGCTCGATTTTCTGAAGCAACGCCCTCGTCAGGTGGATGTCATTCTTACAGGGCCAGAAATGCCCGATAGTGTGCTCAACATCGCAGATCAAATTACGGAACTCCGCCGCTCTCACAATCCTTAGGGACTTGCCCTAGGGACGTGGTGACAACAAAATTCCCATCAGGCATTATGGCGGTTTTCCTATTGATGAGAGACAGCCACGTAGCACGAGATCCCGCTGGTTCAGGGGTTGAGCGGTGTGGTCACAGACCACACCACTGCAAGCCGCTATATTGAATGGCAAATCCTGGGGTGTGAATTTACCTTTTGTTATATTGAGGGTGCGATGGGCTGTCGCAACCGTGCGACCAAAGATGCAAATTCATGCGTTATTCCCTGAATTGTCGGTTTCGTGGTGCGTTGTTGGGGGCAACGTTCGGTGACTTGCTAGGGGTTGTGGTGCAGCAACAACGGCAGGAACGTACCGCAAAGAAAATTTCTCCCGCTGTGAACTGGTTAGAGTTGGATGCCTGGTGGATGGAGCAACCCGCTCTGTCACCCAGTCTGCCCACTTGGGGCACCTTGATCACCAAGATTAGCCACGCTCTGATTGAATGTCCTTGCCCTGACTGGCAAACATTTTCGCCGTTGGTGGAGCGTCACTTACTCCGTCCCTCATCGCCTGGCAAAGCAATCAATCTGGCGATCGCCACTCTCCCCCTTGCCCTCTTCTACCATGAAGATACTCGGAAACAGCGATCGCAGTTGGCGCGGGCGTTAAGCACTTGGCAGGCTCCTGACCTGGCGGTGGAACTGGCCTTTGCCCTGGGGGCCGTGCTTAGCCAACCGCTGCAAGACGGCGAAGCCTCCCTAGATGCCCTTGCCACCCTCCAGCAGGACAGCGACCTCCCTGTCCTCCGCCCACTGATCGAGCAGGTCTTCCAGAGCCTCACCACAGGTCATAGCCTTGGAACCACCCTCCTCCAGTTCAAACGAATGGAACCGCACCCCACCGATGCCACATCAGTCTTCACCTTCGCCCTAGCGCTGTACTGTTTTTTAAGGACACCCCACGAGTTCTGGCTTTCCCTGCGGACGGTGCTGGGCACTGGCCTACCTCCCCGCAGCCTAGGTACCCTCATGGGCGCGATCGCGGGTTGTCACAGTCCAACTGTGGGGCTTTCTCCCTGTTTGCTCACGGGTGAAGCATTGTCTGCTTTGAATACGCTCTGGGGAGTTGCGGCTCCTCAAGAACTAATGCTGCTGGCCGATCAATTGGTGGCAGCTTGGGCCGGAGTCGCTGCGCCGTCCCAGCCCACGGCCTTGGCAGTGATCGCCGCTCCTCAGGTAATCCGTACCTTTGGTCGTTGAGGTGCATTATGCGTTCGCTGCCTCCACAGGAGGCGATCGCCACCACTCCTTCGATTGAACCAGCGTATGCACTTGCCATTCAGGCCGACACTCTGGAAAGTCTTGCCGATAGTGCCCTCCCCGGCTTTCCTGACGAAAGGCTGCACTTTGGAGGATCAATAGCGCCACATCCATCAAGTTGCGTGTCTCCCCCCAAAGCCGCAGTGTGGCTTCCGCTTCTGGAATTTGGACCTGGATGGATTGACCTGGAGCCACCTGGGTGAGTTGTTGCAGTGGCAGGGTGGCCAACTCTTGTCGCCATGCTTGGACTTGGGCGATCGCCTGCTGTAGTTGGTTGCCCTCCCGGCAAATCCCCGCACTTTGCCACATCAACACAGGAATTGCCTGTCGCCATTCCCGCAGTCTATTTTCTTGGTGGGCAACCTGACTATCGCTCAGACTGAGCGTTTGCAAGGGTGAGGATGGTTCTCCTAGATGCGCGGCGGGCAGCAGGGACACCTGGGAGAGCTGTGCCCCAAACACAATACATTCCAGCAAAGAGTTACTAGCCAAACGGTTAGCCCCATGCACGCCAGTGCTGGTGGTTTCGCCCACTGCAAAAATCTGCGGTAAACTCGTCTGACTTTGCAGGTCAGTCCAGATACCCCCCATCCAATAGTGGGCAGCCGGAGCAACAGGAATCGGTTCGCGAAACACATCCACCCCCCACTGCTGACAGACCTGAATAATGTTGGGGAAGCGCAGTCGGATGCGATCGCTCGGAATTGGGCGCAGATCCAGCCAGACATGCCCTGTGGCCGGGTCCGCCTGCATTGCTTGCAGATGATTGAAGATGGCTCGGCTGACCACATCTCGGGGAGCCAGTTCACCATCAGGATGATAGTCAAAGGCAAAGCGCCTGCCCTGATCATCCAGCAGGTGTGCGCCTTCACCCCGCACTGCTTCGCTGATCAGAAACCGGGGTGCACCGGGTACTGTGAGGGCGGTGGGGTGGAATTGGACAAACTCTAGGTCACGCAGCAGCGCCCCTGCCCGCCATGCCATTGCCACGCCGTCCCCAGTACTGACGGAAGGGTTAGTGGTTTGGGCGTAGACTTGGCCGCCCCCACCAGTCGCCAATACAATCGCTTGTGCTTGTAGCCAGCAGAGGCGATCGCCCACAATTACCGAAACACCCCGCCCTTGCCTGTTCTGCCATAGGTCCACCACAAACACCTGAGACAAAACGTGGATATTGGGGCGACGCAGCACTTCAGCCACGAGCGTAGTCACCACGGCCCGACCAGTGGTGTCCGCTGCATGAAGAACTCTGCGTCGGGAGTGGGCCGCCTCCAGGGTGAGGGCGAGGTCATCGCCGCTGCGGTCGAAGGCGACTCCCATAGCCACCAGTGCCCTGACACAGGCTGGCCCTTGCTCTGCTAGAAACCGAACCGCTTCGAGGTCACACAGTCCAGCGCCAGCAATTAACGTGTCTTGGACATGGAACTGAGGGGAGTCATCAGGGGCGATCGCCGCTGCTAGCCCCCCCTGCGCCCAATCGCTGGCAGAGCGGCTGAGGGTTTGCTTAGTCAGCACCCCCACCTTCAGATGAGCGGGTAAGGACAGGGCGGCATAGAGGCCCGCCGCCCCACCCCCAACCACAATCACATCAAACTGAGTTGAACAATCAGCACCAGTCACAGATTCTAAAAAATGCCCGACCTCTTCACGGAGTCGGGCATGGGATTGAGTGAAATTTTGAACAGAACGAAACGAATGTCCTGGCTAAGAGTTAGCGGTAAATCCCGTTGTTGAAGCGATCGCCGCCTTCAACCAAAGCCGCTTCCGGCGGGCTAACCGTAAACTTATCGAGGTTACTCCGCAACACTTCCTTTTGCCGCTCGGTCAACCCTGGCATATTAAGAACATCTTCTACATCCTCGAAAGGTGCATACTTCAGAATCATCTTGGCTAGCGTGGGATACATGCCAGGATAGTTCATGAATGCCCGCACATTCGTATTATTCAAATCAATTTTTTTACCATAGTCTGTCGCCAGCTTGTCATCCACAGCATTGCGAAACTCTGCTGCCAGCAGTGGCATCGAGTTCAGTGTCTGGGTCGGCAGGGTGGCAGCGATCGCTGACTGCGAAACTCCAAGCCAGGAGCTAAGCAACACTCCAAAAAGTACTAATACACCAACCAGTCGCTTCATTGGTCGAATCCCTTCCAACTGAGTCAATCGAGAACAATACACAGCAAAGATATACACAGTTCTTAAATTAGAGCCTACCACTTTGAGGATGCATTGTGTTCAGATTTTTAGTGAGTCGCCCAAAACCATCATGAATCTCAACGTTGATCTCAGGGTCAACCGCTGCAACCGAATGTTCAGGATCCACAAGACATTTCAGATTTGATGGTTTGAGTGAGCAGGAACTGTCATTCTCCACTCCCTCAAGCAAACGGGAGGGATTTTCCCCAAGCCCATCCCCGTTAGCCCGTCGTCTGACTGAGCAAGGCATCCAAGTCAGCAAAGGTGCCTGCATAGGTCAGTGTTGGGGTGTCGTAGCCCTTTAGGTTCACCGTGTACTGCTTGAACAGGTTGGCGGTGTTCATGGCGGCAGAGAGGTACTGATAGGTTGTCTCACCCAAGGCCACATCCTTACCAATCTGCTTGGTCGAAGATTCCAACCGGAAGGCCGCGTTTACAGTGTCGCCCAAGGCGGTGTAATCGGGGCGATCGCCCGTCCCAGTATTGCCCACCATCGCGTAGCCCGTATTCACCCCCGCTCCCACACGCACCGGAGCAGGCAGGGGATACTGCTCATGCAACTGGCTGGTCATCTTGTGGAGGGCACTCAAGGCTTTGGCAATCCGCACCATCTCATCAGGTTCTACTTCCTGAGTACCATGGATCCACACGGCCATGATCGCATCACCAATGTATTTATCAACCCAACTGCCATACTCGCGGATGATATCGCCCGCACAGCGGAACCAAGTGCCGATCGCCTCTGACAAAACCTTTTCATCGAGTTGGCGAGTCATCCCCGTGAAGTTGCGGATATCGACCACCAAAACTGAGATTAACCGCCGCACATGCAGGGTAGCAGTGGCAGTAAACTCCTGCGAGTCTGCCCCCAATCCGTGATCGGGAGAGGTGGTTTGCGGGGCGTAAAATTCTAACTCGGTCTGCCCAAACGTGAGGCGATCGCCATTGTGGAGGGTTACTGGCACACTGACTCGCCGACCATTGACAAAAGACCCATTCCGGCTGCCCAAGTCAATCAGGTAAAACTCACCCGTCTCCATCCGTTGCAGCATGGCGTGGTTGCGGGAGATCCAGCGATCAGGCAGCACAAAATTATTGTCATCTCCCCGTCCGATTGTCCAGCAGTTGCTACTGGCTAGGGAGAGATAACGATTGCCTGCCTCTGTCCGCAGTATTAAGTGGGGAACGGGTTGTGCTGTCACTACAGTTCAGGAAACCGCTAGTCTTTATCCCGAAGAATTTTGGGTATGAGTCAGTCAACGCGCTGGCGTTGCTAGGGGCGATCGCCCCAACCAAACGGAACGCTGACCCTCTCTAGAGCCAAAACTCTGGCAATGCTCCTGTATCATGGCTGGCGCCCTGGAATTTGAAGTCCGCAAGAATATTGAAACTTCAAATGCAGAACAAACTTCAATCATGCCAAATCTTTCAGATCCAAACCCACACGGGTTTAAGTGAAACATCTGACATCACCACCAGCTTAAAAACGGAAGCTTAATCCGGCAAGTCCATTCTTAACTTACCCTAGGACGGACTAATCGTATCTCCTTAGTAGTGGGCTGCACCAAACCAAAATAAGCCATCGACCAGGATCGTACTCAACACAGCCCCACTAAAAGCCCAAGCATGGAGTGGTTTAGAACGCAGAGGCAGCACACCGACGACCATTAGCATCAGCAAGAGAACAATTGCACACCCCTGACCCCAGGAAGTCTGCATCAGGGTCAATGCATCCTGGAAGACAGGGCGCATCAGATCAGGCTCTAACTGCATGAGTTGTCGCCAGTGGGGGATCAGCTTGACTAAATAAAAATAAGCATCAGTCGTTGCTGTACCCAGCAAGGAACCAATGTAGAACCAATGACCAATTTTCTCTCTCCCTTTGATTAACCCTAAAATGGCGATCGGCAGAGCCGCAGACTCCACCGGTAGGTGCAGCAATGGTTCCCAACGCAACCAACCCCAGTAGAGGGAGCCTGCTAGCCATGTCCAGGTGAAGCCAATCATCAGGTCTCCCCAAGTTGCCAAGCGAGGGCGCGATCGCAACCCCATGCCCAGCAACCACCATCCCAGCGTCATGGCAAGACTCAGCCAGGGATAAAGACGCACCAGTGGTGCTTGCAGAAAGACGGGAACCGTTACCAGGAAACCAGATCCCAAGAACATGAGCCAACGGTGACGAGCTAGTTGGGCTTGAGCGTGAATACTGCTCTGGAGTGAGGCAGACCCTTCCAGCGTAAGGGTATTGAGGGTTGGAATCAACAAGGCTTGAGACCAGAGACTAAAGGAGGAGGACAAGAGGTTTCTTATAATTTAATTCACCTTTGTTAACATAACATGATTTTATCCCCCCGGGGGGCATCTGCTTGAGATCATTTTCTCCAATTTTTGGGTTGGTGGGCAAGGCAAGTCCTCAATCTTAAGCTCTATTGCTTCACCCCAAGCAATCCCAATACTTGTTGAGTCTTTGATGAGAAAACCGCAAGAGTTCCGTAAAGAGTCCTGCGGCAGGGTGCAAACTGGCGCATAATGCAGCAGTAGTTAATGTGAATTCAAGATAAGCTGAAACCTGCGATTTTTCGTGCGCGGCATGCACAAAGACATGCACAAAGAAACGTTCAAGGTTTCGGGGCGTCGCGCCGGGCACCGTGCCCCCAAACTCGTTGAACCGAAACAGACGTTAATTATCTTGATAAATCTTGATGAGCCAGCTTAGGGGGAACCAATTGCGTGCAAGGAACAGCAAGCGCAAGTGTTATTCAGACGACCTTTGAGGCGATCGTGCTAGGGCTGGTGCAGGGAATTACCGAATTCCTGCCCATCAGTAGCACGGCACACCTGTTGGTGTTCACCAAGGTGTTGGGTTGGGAGGCCGTAGGTGAGAAATATTTTGTGGATGCCATTCAGTTTGGCAGCGTGGTGGCAGTGGTCTGGTATTTCTGGAATGATATCTACCAGATTCTGACAGGCGCATGGGATGCCTTCTGCCATCGGGACTGGCAACGGGAAGAGTGGAAAATTTTCCTCGGCATCGTGGTCGGCACCATCCCAGCCTTGTGTTTTGGCTTTTTGTTTCGTGATGCCATTCCCGAAAGTGCGCTGGTGATTGCAGTGATGTCTATCATCATGGCGTTGCTGTTGGGGCTGGCGGAAAAAGTGGGGAGCCGTCAGCGCAAGTTCGACAAGTTGCAGGTTCGAGATGGAATTTTAGTCGGTTTAGGACAAACGCTGGCCCTAGTGCCCGGTGTTTCTCGCTCTGGCTCAACGTTAACAACGGCGCTTTTCCTGGGTCTGGAACGACAGACCGCTGCACGCTTTTCTTTTCTGCTGGGTATCCCCACACTGGCGATCGCCACCCTCTATCAGTCCACCAAAGCCTTCGGCCAAGTGTCTGCGCTGGTGCCGTTGGTGTTTGGCATCATCTCGACCTTCATCTTTTCCTACCTATCGATCGCCTGGTTGCTGAAATTTCTCCAGCGTCAAACTACTTGGGTCTTCGTTTGGTATCGACTTGCCTTTGGGTTGGCGATTCTGGCAGCGATCGCTCTCGGCTGGATGCAAGACTAACGTCAGTCTTCGCGTCTCACTCAAACCATCTAGTTGGATTCAGCCGTTTGGATTCAGCAATCGTCAGAGTAGAGATCAGGGCAGGCCTGCCAGAACTGCTAGAACTAACGTGAATTCGGGATAAGCTGAAACCCTTGCTGTTCCGTGCGCGTCGCGCACGGAACAGCAAGGGTTTTGGGTCACCGCGCCCAGCGCGGTGACCCAAAACCTTCT
>DVEB01000082.1 GCA_015295905.1 Synechococcales cyanobacterium M55_K2018_004 | reverse complement strand
CGTGCGCGTCGCGCACGGAACAGCAAGGGTTTCAGCTTATCCCGAATTCACGTTGGACTACATTGTGAGAACAATCGTGGAATGCTTGCATCGCCAGCATTCGCGCTCATGATGTCAAAAGCGTGTGGCGGGAACCCCTACGCAGCGGCGGGTTCCACCACACGCTTTGTCCCAACCTATGCGTGTAGCACGATGTCGCATAGAACTATGTGTAGCACTATATTGACTAGTGCCACGTGAATTCAGGAAAAATGAGGGGTTTGGGGCACTGCCAAACCCTTTTGAACCCGAACTGAGGTGATCACAGATCAATCGCGTTGCTGCTCAAGCGCACCGTAGTAAGAACATGCAAACGATGCGACTCATAGATCCAAGCAGGGTGCAATGGAAAGTACTGAGAAGTAGAAAACCAAGAAGTAGAAAAACTTTAGCAATCAAGGCGCAGTCCAAACTGCAGTTCAACCATCAAAGCGTGGCTTTGCCATCAGAGACACGGACTTATATGACTTATATGATTTATACGCTTTGACACACAGACAACTGCCCTGAGTGAAAAGAACTGCCGAAGCAATTAGAACCAGCCTAGCCGAAGCAGATTACCAATGAACGAACACTAAGCTGAGGGAGAATAACCGCCTGGAAAAGTTGACAAGTAGAGGTAAAGCAGCTTTCTATCGGGATAACGCCCCAGCATCCCCAGCTTTTTTTCCGATGAGAAATTAAGCAAGAGAGGGAGGTCGTTCCACACGATAGAACAACACTCTAGAACAAAACGCTACAGTTGAGGACCAGACTCAATGCCCCATTGTTGCTTGAGAAAGTGCTTATACATGGTTTCTCGCAACATCATTTGCTCATAGAGCTTGACCAAGAATTGTTGAGCCTGTTCACGGCTCATCCGCTCAACTTGTGTCTCAAAAGAGCGCAAATTGAACTGTTGCTCTAAGGTTAATTCAACAGGTTGATCCATAGAAGACTCCTTAATGCAAGGGTGCAATAAACAACGGTCAATCGTACTGTAAGTTCCACTCCTGAAATTGTTTCAGAATGGATTGGGCATAAGAGTGCCCAAACAGACCAAGAGAGTAACATTTCTTAGCCGATATCCAGAAATTCAAGTCAGGTTCCTTGGATTCCGTGGATTATTACAAAAGATAACAAACATTTGACAAAAATGCCCACATTCCTTGAGAGATTTTTTGGGATCGGGGAATGATCCGCAGGCAGGAACTTTTTGGGGTCTCTTGGTAGCAAGCGCTGTGGATCAGCCCAAGGCATTGACACCACAACATACGGCTACTTGATAGATGGATTCCGTATCAAACTGGAAACCAGCAGCCCCAATAAAGAACTGACCCTGATTTTGATAGGTATATATACCAGTGCAAGAAATGTAAAAAAAGTTGTAGATGAACATTTCGCGCTACTAGGAATCGGCGCTGCGAAACGCACTACGGTGTTCCAAAATCGTTGATTTGGCGTGCTGGGCACGGAAAATCGAAGGTTTCCGTTTATCTGGAATCCACGCTAGGAGAGCCAAGCAATTCGCCTCAAGCCAAGGTGTCAACTGTCTGCTACGACCTCTGGCAAGTCCGAACAATTGAGGCTATCGATCGCAACAATGACGACTGTGATGTTGTCTCGTCCCCCTTTGTCTTTGGCCGCATTGACCAGAGCTGCTGCAGCCTTATCGCAGGCGCGAATGGTTTTGAGGTGGTGGGCAATCCAGTGGTCAGAGAGTTCTTCTGTCAGACCATCACTGCACAGCAAGAGGCGATCGCTCGGCTGGACATCAATCGATTGCACATCAACTTGCCGTAGTTCCTCCCGTCCTAGGCACTTGGATAGGATATGCCGCCAGGGGTGAACCCGCGCTTGGTCTGGGGTGATGTCTCCAACCTTCATGGCACGGGCTACCCAGGTGTGGTCTTCCGTCAGTTGTTCCAGCTTGGCTCCGCGTAGGCGGTAAAGCCGTGAGTCACCGATATGAGCACACCAGTTCTCACCTTGGCGAAACATCACCACAACGGCTGTTGTGCCCATATCGCCCCGCTCAGGGTGGTTGGCCTGATCCTGAAGAATGGCTTGGTTTGCCTTGAGAAAAGCCTGTTCTAGAAGCGATCGCGAGTCTTCGTCTGAGTCCCACTTATCGTCCAGATAGGACTGAATGATGCGAGTCGCAATCAGGCTAGCCTCCTGTCCGCCAGCGTGACCTCCCATCCCATCGGCAACTATAAAAAAGCGACCGTCAGGGTCAATGTAGTAGGCATCCTGGTTAACAGAACGCACCATTCCCGGATCAGTCAGTCCTGTATAGAGACATTTCATAGTGCGGGGGGTCGCATCAGGCAAACAGTTAGAACATTCGATCTGCCCGGTCGATGCGAATCATCAGACGCACCAGGGCAACCGCTGCGATCGCTGCCAAAGCACCTGCCAGTGCCGCCAGCCAAGGCAGATGATTAACAACCAGGATCGTGGCCGAGAGGGTAAACGCCCCAGTCAACAACGCATAGTTTGTTCCCATATTAACGTTGCTGATACGGCGCAAAATTCGATCCGTCTCACTAGAGCGTACCCGAATTCGTAGGTCTCCTCTCTCCAGTTTTTCGATGGTGTCCTCAATGCGACGGGGTAAGCCAAACGCAGTGGTGCCGACCTGGGCAGCTTGCCGACTCAACTCCGTTAAAAAACTACCTGAATCTGAGCGATTTCCATTCGACATAAGCTGCATCGCAAATGGTTTTGCGACCTCCATAAAGTTAAATTCAGGGTCTAACCCTTTGCCAACTCCCTCCAGCGTCGAAAAAGCTCGCATCACAAAAGTAAAGGTGGCAGGGAAGCGAAAGGGCTGGTCAAAAGCAATTTCGTATAAGTCATCGCTGATGGCAGCCACCGATTGTGTTTCAAACGGTTTGTCCATGAAGTTATCCAGCATGAACTGAACCGAGCGGCGGACTGGACCCATATCTTCCACAGGTGCAAGCGCTCCCAGTGCCACTAATGATTCTATAACCCGGTCAGCGTCCTTTTGGGCGATCCCAAAGAAAGTATCCATCAGCCGTTCACGGGTGACAGGTTGCACTCGTCCCATCATGCCAAAGTCATAGAAGATTAGGGCCCCGTCTGGGGCGACTGCGATGTTTCCGGGGTGGGGGTCAGCGTGAAAAAAGCCGTCGTTCAGGAGTTGCTGAAGATAGGCGCGGGCACCCAATTGGGCCAGCATTTTGCGGTCTAACCCTGCTGCTTCTAGCGCCTCGTAGTGGCTGATCTTGATGCCAGGGAGGTACTCCAGCGTCAATACCCGCGGAGAACTGTAGCGCCAGTACACACGCGGCACTCGCACCCAATCTTCATTACGGAAATTGCGCCGAAACGTATCTGCATTGCGTCCCTCGTTGAGGTATTCAATTTCTTCCCAAAGGATGCGACAGCACTCCTCATAGATGCCCATCCATTCACGCCCGCGCCCCCAGCGGGGGTGATTCTGGAAGTAGCGAGCAATTCCTTTGAGAATCGACAGGTCAATTTCAAACAGCTTCTTCAGGCCAGGACGCTGTACCTTGACGACCACTTCTTCGCCAGAGTGCAGTTGAGCCCGGTGGACCTGCCCTAAACTGGCGGCTGCAATGGGGATAGGGTCGAAGCTACGATACAAATCTGGAATAGTCTTCCCTAAGTCTTGCTCGATGATCAGCTTAACTTGTTCGTAGCTAAAAGCTGGTACTTTGTCTTGAAGCTTCGACAGTTCCTCAACGAACTCAACTGGGAAGAGGTCTGCTCTGGTAGAAAACAGTTGCCCTACCTTAATGAAGGTGGGGCCTAACTCCAGCAAGGTCTCTCGAATCCAGACCGCCAATGCACGACGACGCTTGGCCTGGGCTGCCTCCGTCATGCCATTGCGGTACGTCCATGACTTGTTGTAGGCCCACTGAGCCACCATGAGCTTAAGGACGAAGGCCCAGATATCAATGAACCGACGGTTGCGTGAATAGTTTTCACGGCTCCAACGGTAGGCTCGAGTGGGGTCAGACTTCAGGGGGGTGTAGTCGAGCGATCGCTCCCCATGGCTGACTGCATAGGCTCCAGCAGCAGGCGTGGTCGCCTTTTCCCCAGAGAGGTAAAGGCTGGACTGGAGGTCAAAGTCCTGGTTCGTGGAATAGGAGTTATCGGGAGAAACAGCCACTCAAATCCTAAAAAACTTCAAAAGATCATGAAAAATAAGACAAAACAGTAGGCTTAAAGGGGGAGCTTGACCTGAGGGGTGGCTCCTGCCAGTCATGATAGTTACATTAGCTGCCCCTAAAGGCTGCGATTGCGGTAGAGTTGCAATTCAGCCCGCAACTGAGCAATTTCTGCGCGCAGTTCATCCAGAATAGTCTGGAGGTCTTCGCCGCCTCCGGCTGTGCCGAGGGTAGTAGCAGCAGGACGACTTTGCATTGAAGCAGCCTCGTCCTGATTTGCCTTCTCCAAAACCTTCTCAGTAAATTGCCGTAGCCGCTCACGCTGCTCAGCATCAAACTTACCCAGGTCACTCAGGGCAGTGGTCAAGGATTGCTGAAATTGTTCACTAAGTGCTTCAGCAAAGGCTCGACCCACAAAAAAGGCATGGACTAACGGATTGCTGCTCATAAAGAAAGATTACGTATCACCCGCCATGAATTATAGCTTGCTTACCCCTAAGGATGCCCGTCCCAATCGCAGGCTTTCTGTAAAAAACGTCAGGTCTGGTTAAGCGGGTTTGGGGGCACCGCGCTAGGCGTGGTTCCCTAAAACCCTTGCTTTTCTGGACTTCACGTTTGAATTAAGCAATGCTGAGATAGTGTTATGCGAGCAGATGGGCATGATGGGGATACCCTTGCCCTGCTGCGGCCCGTTCACGCTGGACTCCCTATGCCTTTTCGCCAACGACTGACTGACTGGCTTGAAACCCATTGGGTCGGCCCCGCCTATAGTGGTTGGCTGATGCTGGGGTTGGCGCTTTTCTTCTTTGCTGCCGCCACCAACACAATGGCGGGCTGGCTCTATGCCATCAGCGGTGTCCTGTTGGCGCTGGTAGGGATCGCCGTTGTTCTGCCTGGGCGATCGCTCCGTGATCTGCAAGTCACTCGCAGACCCATCATGCCCGTTCACCTTGGTGAGGCATTACAGATTGAGGTGGCGATCGCCAATCCGACGGCTCAACCCAGGGGTTTGCTGCAAGTCATCGATCAACTGCCGCCGAGGTTGGGACAACCGGCGGAGATCTCCATTGAGGCGATCGCCCCCCAGGAGGCCTACCGCTGGGTCTACAGTCTGCCCACCCAGCAGCGTGGGGTGTTTCGCTGGAAAACTCTGGTTCTACGCACCGCAGCACCGCTGGGGTTGTTCTGGAGTCGGCACAGTCGTATTGTTCAGGCGATCGCTGTTGTTTATCCTCAGGTGTTGTCTCTCAACCAGTGTCCTTTGGTGGATGAGTTGGGTCAGGACCTGAGTACAGCGATACCAAGCGATCGCCGTGCCCAAACAGCGACGGAAGGGGTGACTCGCACGCTGCGGCCCTACCGCTGGGGTGACCCTACCCGCCTGATCCACTGGCGCACCAGTGCTCGCTATGGAGAGTTGCGGGTACGGGAACTGGAAGTGTATACCGGCGGGCAGGAGCTCGTGATTTGCTTGGACAGCAGCCATCCCTGGGTAGGAGAGAATTTTGAGCAGGCAGTGTCAGCGGCAGCATCACTTTACTGCTATGCCCTCCGCCATCGCCTCTCGGTGGGGCTGTGGACAGCAGGGACAGGGCTTGTGCGGGGTGAAACCGCGGTGCTCGAAGTGCTGGCAGCGGTGCAGCCGGGTGAACCTACCCAAGCATCTAGCCCACCCACTTTACCGCTGCTATGGTTAAGCCAGACGATGACTCAGCTTGCGATGCTTCCCCCAGACAGCCGCTGGTTACTCTGGGCAGATCCCTCAAATCACGTCCAGGTTGCGCCAGATCTAGATTGCCGTGGACAACTCATTTACCCTCATGAGTCCCTCCAGGAGCAACTGCAAAAGCCCTTGAGCTACCGAAATTGCACCTAACATCGGCATTGAATGCATGACACTGTCAGGCTGCTGCAAGCCAAAATCGCATGGCCAAGATCTGAAGCGAAATCAGGACGCCCCCCGACGCTTAAGCGAAGCAATCATCTGGCGTTTGACAGACACTGCCCACTGGTCAAAACTCAAGTCTTCAGGTTGATTATTAGTAGTCGATTGCGTTGCTTGGGGCTGCGATTTTTCTTGTTGGCGACTCATACTTGGTTGAACCTCCCAGGGAACCGTCTCTAAAGGTGATTTACGATACCACTCTAAAAATCTGTAATTTATAATACAGATTTTCCTCTATGCTCATCATATCCTCTCATTCCACGGTAGACGGTTAATTTCCGGGGAGTTTGTCATCAAGCTTTGATAGAGTTCGGGGATTTTCCCTGTTTTGCCGGTGCAGTTGCAAAAAATCATCCTTTAGTCGAATCTGGGTTTGGGACTGGTCTGACTGTATGCACTATGAGACGCTCTTGCGGAGATATGGTGCTACGTGCTCATGGTGTAAACGCATTTTGTGGGAAACTCTGCGCAGCGGGGTTTCCCACAAAATTACTTTGTCCTAACCTATGCAAGTAGCGCTATAAAGAGCATCTCGTAGTGCTGATTGTCTTGACCGACCTGGGTTCTGAACGGCTGATTTCGCCAGCCTTGCATACGGAATTCGTCTGTCAAGTTATGAAAACCGCTATAGAGGAGCAGAGTGGTGTGATGGAAAACGCGAGCCTAGGGCAAATCTCCCACCATTACAAACCGACTCAATACCCCACAGAGTCGACACCAGAACCTCTGACAGGATTAAGTTAACTCTTCCGGTTCAGCGCTGATGACCCTCTAAAAACCTACCTCAGGCTAGATGCCGGCACCGTTCAAGAATTCCTCAATGACTCGATCACGAATACGGCAACTTGTGCGCTGAGAATAGATATCGCCCTCGCCTGAAGGAATTGCGTCTTCAGCACCTAAATCCTCAGTAAAGGAAGCAATCGCTGGTTGCAGATGCAATGGTAATTCAGTCGCCGCGTAGACAGAGGGGGCGATCGCCGACTGCCCACTATGCTCTAATTTCTGCCGGGCTGCCGGCGGCTGGTTGAACGCCTGAGCATGGGGTTGAGACTGTTGTAACTGTTGAAGTTGTTGCTCCAATGCCTCAATCCGATCGACCAAAGCCCGGATTACCTGTGCCTCAGAATCAGGCAATCGTCCATGTTCTAGGGGGTCCACCCGTTCACCAGAGCGGTAAACAACACGACCAGGAACCCCCACTACTGTGCAGTTTGAGGGGACATCGCGCAATACCACCGAACCGGCTCCAATGCGGACGCGATCGCCAATCGTGATGTTACCCAACACCTTTGCCCCAGCGCCGACGACGACATTCTCCCCCAGCGTAGGGTGACGCTTACCGCTTTCCTTGCCGGTGCCCCCTAGTGTCACGCCTTGGTAGATCAAGGCAAAGTCACCGACAATTGCCGTTTCACCGATCACCACACCCATGCCATGGTCAATAAACACACCTTTGCCAATTTGTGCGCCCGGGTGGATTTCAATTCCGGTAAAAAAGCGGGCAATGTGGGAGATTAGGCGCGGAATCAGTGGCAGCTTTAACCGATAAAGTCGGTGGGCAAAACGATGGCAAACCAATGCCTGTAAACCGGGATAACAAAACAAGACCTCAAGCCAGTTGCGAGCAGCAGGGTCGCGTTCAAAAATGATGCGAAAGTCTTGTATCAGCGTGTCGAACACGGCTTCGTACCCCGATTGATAAAAGGCCAACTCCAATATTACCGTGAATTTGATAGCCGTCATCAGGGGAGTGCCGTACACTGTACCACACTCCCCGCACACGATCCTGCTGGTTAAGGGGTTGAGTCGTCTGGTCTGTGACCACACGGCTGCCCGCAACTATATCTGATACGGAATCCGTTGCTTATAGGGTCGGTTAGTTTTTGGTAGAACGCCCGCTGCGCGCGCGTTCTACCAAAAACTAACTGCTACTTTATAGGCGGATTCCGTATGAATTAAGCCATGTTGGCTTTATCCTTGTCCTATTCCATAAAATTGTGATGTATTCTCAGGTCTATCACCTCATTCGTTCCAAGCACGATGGTCAATACTTGGTGGCTCGCACCCGTTCTGCCGCAGGGGAGCCAACCCAGGAGTCGGGCTATCTGCTGCTCTTCAAAGAACACTCCGATGCCTTGACCTATCTCAATACGCATGGGGCTGGGATCGCCGCTCGGTTTGGCGTAGAGTCGATCGCGGGCTCTCAGTTGGGAAGCCTGCTCAAACGATGGGGGTTTCGCGGTGTGGGGGTGGTGGAGGACCCGCTGCTGCCGCGCGTCGAGTTCCTAGAGCAGTCTAGGGAGTGGTAAGTTCATCGCCGCCAATCCAAAATCCAAAATTTCCTAGGGTTCCGCTACCCCTGCCAGTAGAATGATCAGTTGCGCCTTTAATGTTGCGCCTTTAATTTAGTTGCGCTTCTAATTACGATTGCCTCAACTACCCATTGCCTCAACTACTGTTATGACCCAGCGCTACCGTATCACCCTGCTTCCCGGCGATGGCATTGGCCCTGAAATTATGGCCGTCACTGTCGATGTGCTGAAAAAAGTGGCCGCGCAGACCGGAATTGCCTTTGATTTTCAGGAAGCGCTGGTGGGTGGAGCGGCGATCGACGCAACGGGCAGCCCCTTGCCAGCAGACACCCTGGCAATGTGTAAAGACAGTGATGCGGTGCTGTTAGCGGCGATTGGTGGTTACAAGTGGGACAATTTGCCAAACGATAGCCGTCCCGAAAAAGGACTGCTAAACCTGCGGTCAGGGCTAGGACTCTTTGCCAATTTGCGCCCAGCCGCAATCTTGCCACAACTGATTGATGCCTCTTCTTTGAAACGTGAGGTCGTTGAAGGGGTCGATATCATGGTCGTGCGCGAGTTGACGGGAGGAATTTACTTCGGTCAACCTAGGGGCATTTTCGAGACGGAAACAGGCGAAAAGCGCGGTGTGAACACGATGGTCTACTCCGAGTCGGAGATTGACCGAATTGGACGGGTGGCCTTCGAGACGGCTCGGAAGCGTCGCAAGAAGTTGTGTTCTGTTGATAAGTCGAATGTCCTGGAAGTGTCGCAACTGTGGCGCGATCGCATGACTCAGTTGGCAGCCGCATACCCCGATGTGGAACTCTCCCACATGTACGTCGATAATGCTGCCATGCAACTGCTGCGTGCCCCTAAGCAGTTTGACACAATTGTGACGGGCAACCTGTTTGGCGATATTTTGTCTGATGCGGCAGCCATGCTGACGGGGAGCATTGGCATGTTGCCTTCGGCCAGTATGGGAGCGAACGGGCCGGGACTGTTTGAACCCGTTCACGGCTCCGCACCAGATATTGCCGGCCAGGACAAAGCCAATCCCCTGGCGCAGGTGCTCAGTGCTGCGATGATGCTACGCTATGGCCTCAATCAACCAGAGGCTGCCGACCAGATTGAGCAGGCCGTCCTCAAGGTTTTGGATCAGGGCTATCGCACGGGCGACATTCTCTCTGAGGGCATGACGTTGGTCGGCTGCAAAGGCATGGGGGAAGCCCTCCTGGCAGTACTGTAATTTGATACAGAATCCGTCTGTAAAGTATCTGTAAAGTAGCAGTGTGTCGTGGTGTAAACCGTG
>DVEB01000091.1 GCA_015295905.1 Synechococcales cyanobacterium M55_K2018_004 | reverse complement strand
TCCCCCCGCCCAGCCCGTTTCCCCTCTGGAACCAGGCGCTTTACCTAGAATTCCATCGTGGCTGCTATACCAGCCATGCCGACCAAAAGCGCTGGAATCGCCACTGCGAAAGGCTGCTTTACCAGGCTGAACTCTGGGCTGCCCTGGCGACCCTCTCCACAGGCGCACATTACCCCAAAACCGAGATCGAGACCGCCTGGAAGCGAGTCCTGTTTAACCAGTTCCACGACATTCTGCCTGGTTCTGCCATTCCTGAAGTCTACGACGATGCCAATCGGGAGTGGTTGCTGGTAGAACGGGTGGGCAATCGCATCCTGAAGGGGGCGCTGGGGGCGATCGCCCACCACCTCACCCTACCATCCCCACCCCACCCCCAGGCCAGACCCCTGGTGGTGTTTAACTCCCTCAACTGGGGACGATCGGAGGTGGCAAGCTTGCCCCTCTCTGTGGATCCAGATCAAGTGCCGACCTGGGAAGTCTGGGATGGGGAGGGGAAACCAGTAGCATCGCAGATCAGGCCGCAGCCCAACGGAGAGCCAGGGGAGTGTGTGCTGTCTTTCTGGGCAGATAATATTCCTGGCGTCGGCTATCGCTGCTTCTGGCTGGTTCCCCAGGCAGCGGCAAGCCGCCTCTCTCCCCCAAAAAGTGCGGCTCCGGTTCTGGAAAACGAATACTTGCAGGTCAGCCTTGACCCCGGCAGTGGCAATCTCAGTCGCATTTTCGACAAACGACAACAACGAGAGGTGTTAGCAGGGGCAGGTAACCAACTCCAGGCCTTTACTGACGCAGGCCAATATTGGGATGCTTGGAATATTGACCCCCACTATGCCCAACACCCGCTGCCTGAGGCTCGTCTCCTGAGTCTTTACACCGAGGCGGATGGCCCGTTGGAAACGCGCATTCGCGTCGTGCGTCGTCTGGGCAGTTCCACCTTCAGCCAGGTCTATGGGCTGCAAAAGGGCTCCCCTGTGTTGCGGATCGAAAACCAGGTGGATTGGCAAGAACGCCATGTGCTGGTGAAAGCGGCATTCACATTCGGGTTTGAGGCCGATCAGGTGACGTGCGAAATTCCTGGCGGGGCAATTAGTTACCCTACGCGGCCTGCAACGGCGATGGAAAAGGCCCAGTGGGAAGTTCCAGCGTTGGGCTGGGCTGATTTGGGCAATGAGGACTACGGCGTGAGTCTGCTGACGGACTACAAGCATGGGCTGGATGCCCAGCCGCACCAATTACGCTTGACATTATTAAGAAGTCCAATGTGGCCCCACCCCGATGCCGATCGCGGGATTCATCAGTTTACGGTGGGGGTGTTTCCCCATGGCGATCGCTGGCAGACTGCAGAAACGGTGAGGCGCAGCGCAGCGTTCAACCAACCGCTACAGGTGCTAGAAATCCAACCGACGCATATCAGCCCACCACCGACCTTGCCCCCAAGTGGGCAGTTCATCGATCTGGCGGGGCGTCATCTCATCCTCACGACGCTGAAGCAGTCGGAGCAGCATCCTCAACAGTGGATCCTGCGCTGCTATGAGGGTTGCGGTACCGCCTCAACGCTCGCAGTTGAGGTCAGACGCGATGCTCAGGGGTGTAGTTCAGGCAAGCCCTTAGTGCTAAAAACGGGGACGAATCTTTTGGAACAACCGGATGGATCTCAGCCTGGGGCAATGATTCGGCCCTGGGGAATTGCAACAGTGATGTTAGAGTGATGTCCCTAGGCTGAATTCCAGCCTCATGCGGCATCCGTCTGTAAAGTAGCAGTTTGGGTGTTGCTGTTAAACAATGATGTTTTGAGTGAGGGGCGCACGGAGTGCGCCCCTCACTCAAAACATCATATT
>DVEB01000126.1 GCA_015295905.1 Synechococcales cyanobacterium M55_K2018_004 | reverse complement strand
CCACAACAAACCGACTCAATAACCGACGGAGTCGGTATAATGCATCCTCTGTTCCACGGTTCCTGCTTGTGATTACGCTGTTGACTGACTTCGGCACTCGCGACATCTACGTCGGTGTGATGAAAGGTGCGATCGCCCAAATTAATCCAGCCCTCCAGGTGGTGGACCTAACCCACGAGATCCCCCCTCAGGACTTGTTTGCGGCTCGCTTTAACCTGATGAGTGCATTCCCCTACTTTCCATTGGGGACAATTCATGTAGCGGTCGTCGATCCCGGCGTGGGAGGAGCTCGGCGGGCGATCGCCCTGCAACTGCAAACCGCATTTCTAGTGGGGCCAGATAATGGCATCTTCAGCGGCATTCTAGAGCAGCACCCAGCGATCGCCGCTGTCGAACTGACCAATCCATCCTACTGGCGCACCTCTAGCCCTAGCTCAACCTTCCATGGACGCGATATTTTTGCACCCGTTGGAGCCCACTTAGCCAGCGGCGTGCCCCTGTCTGCCTTGGGACGGGCGATCGCCCCAGACTCGCTGGTTTCCCTGCCCCTCTACCCCTGCGAACCGACTGCCGCTGGGACTATGGGCACCGTGCAATACATTGACCAGTTTGGCAACCTTATCACTAATATCCCTGCATCTTTGGTGAGCGATTCTTGCCAGGGAGACAAGGTCACTCATTCGTGGTGTATCCAACTTGCCACCACCACCATCCCTGCTGCTACCACCTATGCCGCTGTTCCTCAGGGAGCCCCCCTCGCCCTCATCGGTAGTCACGGCTGGGTGGAAATTGCTATCAACGGTGGGAATGCCCAACAAAAATTGGGCCTCTGTGTTGGCGATCGCCTCAAACTGCACCTATCCCCGCTAAAGTAGCAATACTCCCCTCCCCACTCGACTACTTGCCATGCTCGAACTCCACTGTCATACCACCTGCTCTGATGGCACCCTCACCCCTCGCCAACTGGTTGAAACAGCGATCGCAGCAGGAGTCAAAGCCCTCGCCATTACAGACCACGACACCCTCTCTGGTTGGGATGAGGCCGTGCAGGCAGCGATGGCCTTGAAAACTCGTGGGTGCGATGGCTTGGAGATTGTCCCAGGAGTGGAGTTAAGTACGGTGCATGGCGATCGCTCGATGCACATCCTTGGCTACTACCCCAACCGTGACCAACTGTTACCCATCCTGCATGAACGGTTGGCCAGTCGAAAACGGCGGGCGATCGCCATGCAGGAAAAGCTAGCTGCACTGGGTTATCCGATTGAACTACCGCAGATGGGGCATGGCATGGCTCCTGGTCGGCCCCATGTGGCGGCAGCGATGGTGCAGGCAGGCTACGTGAAATCCTCGCAAGAGGCATTCGATCGGTTTCTGGTCAGTGGCAAACCAGCCTATGTAAGTTATGAACCCTTTGCCGCAGTTGAGGGAATTCGGGTCTTGCGAGACTGCGGCGCGGTGCCCGTCTGGGCGCATCCCTACCTGTTTCGTGGAGGTGAGGTCACCCAAGTCTTGCCCGACCTGCTGGCCGCAGGGCTGATGGGGATTGAGGTCTACCACCCCAGCCATACGCCCAATCAAATTGAAACCCTAAGATGGCTGTGTCAGAAACACAACCTACTCATCACCGGGGGCAGTGATTATCATGGCCCTACTCCCGACCCGAAGGGCAAACACGCACCTCTGTTGAACGGGTTCAACCTACCGCTGGACCTGCTCGTGCCCCTGCAAAGGGCTAGTTCTCAAAGTGAGAATTGCTAAACCCGAACTGACGTTAACGTGAATTCGGGATACGCTAAAACCTTTGATGTTCTGTGCGCGACGCGCACAGAACATCAA
>DVEB01000018.1 GCA_015295905.1 Synechococcales cyanobacterium M55_K2018_004 | reverse complement strand
CACCCACCCACTCCCTCCCACGCCATCTCTAGTCCAAACCGACAGGCAGGCAACCTCTCCGGCACTGCCCAAAGCATCTCCTCGCTGATTACCTGCGGCACTCCCTGACACCACGCCAGTGCCTCCTCCAGCCGCTCACTGCCAAACCATGCCAGCGGTGCGATCTCGCCCCACCCGACCCGGCCAGCTTCGTCTACCAGTCGCACAATGATGCCCCGTCGCTCCGACCACACCCCATGCCGCGTTTGCAACGGCTGCCGAAACGGACGACAATAAGTCCGAAACTCAAAGCGGTATCCCATCATCCCCTCATCTGAGACAATAAAAAACGCTGATTACTACTCGGTTCCTACGCCTCACTATGCCAGCAAAACTCCCTGTCACCATCATCACTGGATTCCTGGGCAGCGGTAAAACCACCTTGGTGCGTCACCTGTTACGAAATAATGAGGGTCGTCGCATCGCTGTCCTGGTTAATGAATTTGGTGAACTGGGCATTGATGGAGAACTGCTGCGTGACTGTCAGATCTGTGACGAAGAGACCCACCCTAGCGCCTCCGGCAATGCCACCAATATTGTGGAATTAACTAATGGGTGCCTTTGCTGCACTGTCCAGGAAGAATTTTTGCCCACCATGCTGGAATTGCTGAAGCGGCGTGACCAGCTTGACTGCATCTTAATTGAGACGTCTGGACTGGCCCTGCCCAAACCGCTGGTGAAAGCTTTCCGCTGGCCCGAAATTCGCAATGGTGCAACGGTGGATGGAGTTGTTACTGTGGTTGATTGTGAGGCTGTCGCAACGGGGACTTTGGCACACGACCTAGCTGCTCTGGAGGCACAACGGCAGGCTGATCCCAACCTAGACCACGAAACGCCGTTGCAGGAACTCTTTGAAGACCAGTTGGCCTGTGCAGACCTGGTGTTGCTCAATAAAACTGACTTGGTGGATGCTGACACTGTGGAGCGCGTCAAAGCACGAGTGCAGGCAGAACTCCCCAGAGCCGTGAAACTGGTGCCAAGCGATCGCGGTCAGGTTCCCCCCGAACTCCTGCTGGGCTTTAACGCTGCGGTGGAGGACAACCTAGAAAACCGCCCCAGCCACCACGATGAAGCGGAAGATCACGACCACGACGATCAAATCTGCTCAACCCATGTTGTGCTAGAGCAAACCTTCGACCCAGACCATTTGTTAAAGCAACTGCGGGAATTGGTGCAAAAGCAGGAAATCTATCGCATCAAAGGGTTTGTGACCGTTCCTCACAAACCCATGCGGTTGGTGATCCAAGGAGTGGGCGATCGCTTTGAGCAGTTTTATGACCGGCTGTGGCAGGCCGATGAACCCCGACAGACGCGGCTGGTCTTCATTGGGCGATCGCTCGATGCTGCACAGATTCAACAGCAGCTAGAGGCGATCGCCATTGCTGGCTAAGTTCCGAGGTGGCCGGGACGTGTGCCCCCTTGGAAGGCCGTTTGCTGAGGGATGTTCCCTTCAAGCGGGAACCCTTGAGAGGGATAGCCTGCATTCCTGACATCTTCCTATGACGCTTGCGATCGCCACCACATTCCTGTTGGGAGGACTAGCCTTCTGGTGGGGAATTCGTCTGGGACGAGTTTTCCTGCGGCGGGGGGCGACCGCCCATGACCTGTTTCGTGGTAACACCCCGGCTGCCCTTGCATTTCTAGGGTTATATTTTCTGGTGCTAGTCTTGGCCTTGTATGTCCCCCAATGGCAGTGGCTGCCGCTGGAGTGGCGCGTTTATGGCATGCACGTCACCTGGACGGTGATGCGCGTGGTGTTACTGGGGGTTTGTGGGGTTGCCTTTGTGATTACCTGGCACACGGCCCGGTTGCAGGTGGTGGCGGTGGTGTTGCTGGGGCTTCTGGGCATGGGGGGCTTCACCGCAGCCGAGGCTCACTTCCTAGCCCCCATCTACCCTTCTCTGCGGGATAACCTGCGCCCCAATGGTGTGTACCAGCAGACCTCTGCCAGCAGTTGTGCCCCCGCTGCCATGGCAACAGTGCTGCGGCTTTGGACTATTGATGCACCGGAGTCAAAAGTTGCGAAACTGGCAGGCACCAGTCTGTTGGGGACTTCGATGCCACAGCTAATTGTGGCAGCACGGGCGCTA
Organism: Synechococcales cyanobacterium M55_K2018_004; assembly: GCA_015295905.1. Taxonomy (GTDB): domain Bacteria; phylum Cyanobacteriota; class Cyanobacteriia; order Elainellales; family Elainellaceae; genus DVEB01. Next base: position 7,864 of record DVEB01000018.1, on the reverse strand, counting down.
GGCATGGATGCTGTGGAGTTTACCGGCGCCACCTGGGAGCAAATGCAACAGGTCAACCGCCCTGCTGTACTGGCAACTTGGCTGTTTGGCAGCGGTGGCAGAACTCCCCATGCGATCGCTCTCCTCTCCCTATCCCAAGACGCTGCAACGGTCGCCGACCCCGCCTGGGGCAGAATTTATGAGGTGCCACGCCAGCAGTTTGAGCGCATTTGGCGGCAGGAATACGTCCCTCTGTTTCGTCCTGATGAAGTGCTGCTCCCTCCGACAAAGGTTAGGCAGTACTTGCAAAAATTAGGCTACCTACCCGTTAGCCAGCAGCCGCCTGACAGACCTCAGATCACTGCTGCCATTCGCCACCTGCAAAGGGCAAATAACCTGGAGATAACGGGTCAACTCGACAAAAAAACAGCCCTCTTCCTCGTTGGCCCCTTCCTAACCCAAGTGCCAACCTTAAACAGTCGTCGTGAGCCATGATCGATAGCCCTGGATCGATATCGTTGCTTGATAACGTGAATTCGGGATAAGCGGAAACCCTTGCTGTTCCGTGCGCGTCGCGCACGGAACAGCAAGGGCTTTGGGGCACCGCGCCCGGTGCGGTGCCCCAAAGCCCTCTTAACCAGGACTGACGTTTGATCGCTGCGTGCGGTGGTGTGGTCTGTGACTATGCCACTCAACCCCTGAACCAGCAGGATCTTGTGCTACGTGATTTCTCATCGATATGAAAACCGCTATAGCCCTGGACGCGTTTACGATGACCGCATGACTCGTTCCTACCGAGGTGCGTCTGCATCGAGACAAGACGATGCTTCCTGTGGCGGTTCTTCTACCAAGCTGAAGGTCACCTTAAACGGTGTGCGCGGATGCTGTTGGCGCAGGGTCATTAAATAGCCTTCAGCATCGGCGCAGGTGCGAAAGCGGGCAATGATTGTCCACTGTTTATCAGGCGATAGGCGGGCGATCGCCCAGCGATTCAGGTGGTCTCGGTAGTTCATCGTTTAGGAGCTTGGGCGAAGGTAACTCTAGCGTGGGGCGATCCGATGTAGCGCCAGTGCCACGGTTCAAACGCAACCCCCTGGGGATTGTCGGGGGGAAACGATAGTTCAAACCCAAATCGGCGAGCATGGCGGGTGAGCCAGCGGAAGGCAGCAGTGTCCTTAAAGTTCAGGTCAATGTCGCCAGTTTGGGAAAGGCCATCGGCTAGGTCGATGGCGTAGCCCGTGTGGTGCTCGCTATAGCCCGGTGGGGCCACCGAGCGAGCTGCCTCCTGGGCCGAACCACGCCAAGACACTTGCCGCTCAAACAACATTCGCTGTCGTTCCTGGTCGCGAAACCCCGATACGGGCACCAGCCAGATGCCATCCCAACGAGCGGCATCTATCATCCGCAAGAGAGCCAGCCCTGCCTCCTGCTGTAGTCGCTCAAACCGCTCCTCCTCGGCTTGGGAGTAACTGGCAATAATCATCAGGTCTTGGGGATTGGCCTCTGGATAGGGAAGATGGCCGAAACCAGGGGCGGGGCGAGACAGACGGGATGAATCTGAATCTGGAGCAGGGGCGACGAGTGAGAGGGCAGATAACTCGGGGATGTCCTGCGGGGGAAGTTGCGGCTTTGGCACGACCGAGGCTGTTGCATTGACCTTCAAAACGGCGGATTGAGCCGCATCAAATTGAGCGATCGCCACCTGACTGAGCCCAAGTGCCAGCACCAGCAGCAATACCACCCATGCTGCTAGCCAAGCTCTGGCAGTTCGCCTGCGGGGTGGGGCAACCCAAACTTTCACCGACCGAGTCGTTTGAGCCATCACCTCACTCCGGCGCTTCAGCAGCATTGCGGTTGGCGGCAACAGCGGTAGGGATGCAGTTAAAGTTGGCCGCCTCACCGGGTGGAAGCAGCGCAACGACATGGGGGACGGGACGGGGTTCGTAGCCCTCCACCAAGGACTGCCCCTGGTAGGCAAGAGAAGTGCTGGCCCCAGAGTCGAGCATGATTGCGTCGCGGAAGCCTGCTCGCTGCAACAACTCCCCGAGCGCGACCGAATCGATTCGGGTCTGAGAGATGCCAATCACGGGTTGCCCAGCCTGGTTGATGCCCCAAAATGCCCGATGACGGGGTACATCAAACCCGTAGAGGGTGCCAAAACTGGCGGGCGATCGCGCTTCTCCGTCCTTTACCAGCCATGCGGCTGCTACGAAGGCATCGGTCACCTGCGGTAGCTCCTGCTGGATGCCCTCTAAGGTTTGATGGCGAGTGGCATCAAACGGGACGAAGCGGACAGCGTCAGGGCTGATCAGCACTAAGGGTCTGCCATTTAAGCGAGGATTTTCGCTGCGGTTGCTGGGGTCAAATTTGCCCGTATTCTGGCTCAACACCGGACCAATCATCACATTGGACGACAGCGATCGCAACGAAAAAAAGCCGCCATCAACCGCTGCGACTGCATTTGTGTTGGCAATAATTTCAGGCACCTGATAGCGGCTGTCGGCATGGATAGTGATAGGCCTGCCCCCAGAAACCAGCACCAGCCGTGTCCCCTCCAGGTCTAACCGTTGCTTCTGGATCGGCGCTGTGAAGTCAAAGGCAGTCCCCCAAGTGGCAGCAGGTGGGCCGCCGTAGGACTGGGCGATCGCCAGATCTAGCCGCGACTGGCCCAGTCGTTCGATGGTCAGGAGATCCTCCGACTCACTGGCAAATTTGTCGCCTTCTCGCCGCATGGTCAGCGCCGAGTGATACCCGGCTGCCCGCACCCAAGCCCGCGTCCGGTCGTCATACTGACCTTCCGGGTAGACAAAGTGATCAATGGGAATGCCTAACTTCTCTTCTAAGATGCGTTTCGATTCCACGATTTCGTAGCGCAATGTCTCATCGGGTAGCCCTGGCAATACCTTGTGCGTGACACTATGGGACGCGATCGTGACCAAAGGATCCTGCGCCATTTCGTGCAACTGTGCCCAAGTCAGGCTAGAACGTCCCATCGATTTGCCGACCTTGGCAGTATAAATGCCAAAGACGGCAGGGTAGCCATATTTCCGCAATAATGGCAAGACGTAGGTGTAATGACCGGCGTAGCCATCATCAAAGCTGAGTAGCACAGGTTTTGCGGGCAAGGGGGCGCCTGTGGAGAGATGGCTGACGAGTTGATCTAGAGAAATGGGCGTGAGGCCATGTTGCTGGATCTGTTGCAGGTGTTGCTCTAGTTCCTCAGGGGTGACATCAAAGAAAACTTGTTTCTCTGGCAGAATGTCGTGATACATCAACACAGGCACCCTTGCCAGACGCGATCGCGCATGAATTTCTGGAAACTTTTGCGTTGTTAAATGGGTATCGACCACAACACCTACAGTGTTCACTAACACATCCCAAAGCAGGTCTGACTGAGTGACCTGACTAATCAGTTGATGCAATGCTTGCTCTGATCGGGTTGCAATCACTGGAACATTGGCACAGTGCTGCATCGTTGTTGCAGGATTGATAGACTGGGGGCGATCGCGTTTCGATGACCAATTCTCTCTAATGTCCTGACGATTACTCGTTTCCGCCTCTAGTGCTGTAGTCACCTCGGCAACAGAAACAGCCGATGCTAGAGCCGCCTCTGCCGTAGAGGATAACTGGGACACGCTATCAATGCGTCCCCACCAGACCGAGAGACTCATCCCTGTCATAAAGGCAGTTATTGGAACAAGCCAAACCGTTGCCCGAAGGAACAGCAGCATAGACACCTGCAAGAATGAGCAACCTAATGAAATTTAATGCACCCCAAAACAGGGACACCCAGAAACGATGACCCGCTCGACTTTGAGACGATGAATTCCAACAATTTTTGTGCGGTCAGATATTGTGCGGTCAGATATCAGTTGCCTGATATGCAACTCATGAAATCTAGAGCACTAGAACCCCTCAGCGGGCACTCACTAGTCGATGCATGAAGTTGTGTGAACCAGCACCGCTACTACAATTAACTGATACGTGCAGGAATGTCAGGTTATCTGGACAACACTGCCCTAAAAATCTCAGAATTAACGCGCACAGCGCTATCATGGCAACCCTGCTACGACTAACCCATCTCGAAACGCGAGCAATTGCCCCGGCTGAACTTGCGTCCAGGTTTCATTGTCCGTTAGCGGCAGGGTGGCAATAACGGCGACGCGATCGCTCGGTGTTGTGAGTTCGCTAAAATCCACCGTCACATCTTCGTCGATTAGGTGTGCCGCCGCAAAGGGAGCCTGCCGCACAATGTAGTGCAAATGGGTGGAGCAGTGGACGAAGAAAGAGTCTCCATCCGACAGTAGATAGTTGAAGGGACCGTGGCTTGCTAACCATTGGGTAATTTTTTGCAGCACCGGCAATAGGTCCTGGTCAGCCGGTTTGTGATCGGGAAACGCCTCCCGTAAGGTTTCTAGGATCCAGCAAAAGGCCCGCTCGCTGTCCGTTTTACCAACTGCCCGAAAAAACTGGCGCGGTTCAATCTCTAACCCCTCCAGATTGCCATTGTGGGCAAACACCCAGTAGCGCCCCCACAGTTCCCGCTTGAAGGGGTGGCAGTTTTCCAGGGCGATCGCCCCCTGCGTAGCCTTACGAATATGGGCAATCACATGAGTCGATTTGATCGGATACCGCTTCACCAGTTCTGCCACGGGCGACTGAATGGATGCTTTCTGGTCAATAAACGTGCGGCATCCTAGTCCTTCAAAAAAGGCGATTCCCCAACCGTCGGCATGGTGATCAGTTTTTCCTCCCCGCGCTGCAAAGCCCTCAAATGAAAAGCAAATATCCGTTGGTACATTGCAATTCATTCCGAGGAGTTGGCACATAGAACGCAAATCACCCTGGCTATCAGCGCAGCAATAGGAGACTGTTTCCCAAAAATATCACAGGTTTCTCAAACTCTTTCCCTCATCATTCGCCTCTATCGCTGATTGCCAAATGGCGATCAGGACTGGGTGCGATCGCGCTTCAACACCAGTACCCCCAGCGGTGGTAGGCACAGGTCAACGGAGTAGGGCCGGTTGTGGAACGACCACTCCTCAGCCCACTTGCCGCCTAGGTTGCCCATATTGCTGCCACCATACTCACGGGAATCACTGTTAAACAACTCCTGGTAGAAGCCTAACTCCGGCACCCCAACACGGTAGTGTGAGTGAGGTTGGGGGGTGAAGTTGCAGACCACAACAACATATTCATCGGAGTCCTTCGCTCGCCGAATGAAGGAAACCACACTGTGTCGATTGTCGCTACAGTCAATCCACTCAAACCCATTGCTGGAAAAATCTTGGGTATAGAGCGCAGGCTCGCTTTGGTATAGGGCATTCAGTTTGCTAATAAAGTTCTTGAGCTTCTGGTGTGGTTCGTACTGGAGCAAGTGCCACTCCAAATCACCCCACACATTCCACTCGCTCCACTGCCCAAACTCCATACTCATGAACAACGTCTTCTTGCCCGGATGGCAGAACATGTAAGTATAGAGGGCACGCAGGTTGGCAAACTTTTGCCATTCGTCGCCAGGCATCTTGCCAATCATTGCACTCTTGCCATGCACCACTTCATCATGGGAGAGCGCCAGCATAAAGTTTTCGCTGAAGGCATACATGATGCTGAAGGTGACGTTGTTCTGGTGGAACTGCCGAAACCACGGATCCATGTGGAAATAATCCAGCATGTCGTGCATCCAGCCCATATTCCACTTTAAGTTAAACCCCAGTCCACCCACGTAGGTCGGCCAAGACACCATGGGCCAAGAGGTTGACTCTTCAGCGATCGACAAAATTCCCGGGAAGTAGGAAAAGATCAGGTGATTCACCTGTCGCAGGAAGTCCGCCGCTTCAATGTTCTCCCGACCACCGTACTGATTAGCGACCCACTCCCCTGGCTTCCGGCAATAGTCGAGGTAGAGCATAGAAGCAACCGCATCTACCCGAATGCCATCGATGTGGTAGCGATCGAACCAGAACAGCGCGTTTGCCACTAGGAAGTTACGCACTTCATTGCGACCATAGTTGAAGACGAGGGTGCCCCACTCCTTGTGCTCGCCCTTGCGGGGGTCTGCATGTTCGTATAAGTGTGTGCCGTCAAAGAAGGCAAGGCCATGCCCGTCCTTAGGGAAGTGCCCTGGCACCCAGTCCACAATCACTCCAATCCCATTCTGGTGGCACTGGTCTACAAAATACATAAAATCTTGCGGGGTGCCATAGCGCGAGGTGACGGCATAATAGCCCGTCACCTGGTAGCCCCACGAGCCATCAAAGGGATGTTCGGCAACCGGCAGCAACTCGACATGGGTGAAGCCCAGTTCCTTCACGTAGGGGATTAGGCGGGCAGCCAACTCCCGGTAGGTGAGGAAGCGGGCACCAGGCTTCAAGTCTGCCACAATGACTGGAGGCAAAGGATTTCCGTTTGCGTCCACTGCTGGTTCTGCCGCCGAAGCATGGAGCCAAGACCCTAGGTGCACTTCGTAGACTGAAACTGGTTGCGTCAGAGGATCGCTGTGCCGCCGCCGCTCCATCCACTCCTGGTCATGCCACTCATAGTCGCTCAGATCGGCAACGATGGAAGCCGTTTTTGGTCGCACTTCCTGCTGAAAGCCGTAGGGGTCAGATTTCTCGTAGATATGTCCACTGTTGTTTTTGATCTCATATTTGTAGTGGGTGCCTACTCCTAAGTCGGGCACGAAGAGTTCCCAAATGCCATTGCCAATCCGGCGCATCTGGTGTTTGCGCCCATCCCACCAGTTAAAGTCACCTAAGACGGAAACGTTGCGGGCGTTGGGTGCCCAAACCGCAAAGTAAACCCCTTTGACCCCATCCACCTCGGTTAGGTGTGCTCCTAACTTCTCGTAAATGCGGTGGTGGTTTCCCTCGGCGAACAGATGAATATCGAAATCAGTGATGCGGGGCGATCGAAAGGCGTAGGGATCGTAGGTAACCCGCTCATGCTCCCCATGCTTGATGCGGAGCTGGTAGTTGGACAACTCCTCAACATCTAGTGTGCATTCAAAGAAGTGAGGATGATGGGCAGACTGCATCGCATATTCTGACCGGGATTCTGGGAGAACGACCCAGGCTGCGTCTGCGTCAGGTAGGTAGGCGCGTACAACCCACATTGGTTTACCGTCTACATCGATCTGGTGAGGCCCCAACACTTCAAAGGGATCATGGTGTTGATTCCAGACAATGCGATCGATCTGGTCAGGAGCAACGGTCGTGGGCATGGAACTACCTGCTTATCAAAAGAGTGAATTAACGATGGAACCTATCGAACAATCTACCAGCAGATTTGGGGATTGATGAACCTAGAGGGCAAGATTGCCTAGACAACCAAGCCTCTTTTGGGGGGTAAGGCTGCTAGTGCTGGCAAAGGAAGCAAGTTTCACTGGCAGCAGACCTGTGGGTTGCGATCGCCCCATGCAGTTCTGCGGGTTGCCAATGGTCTTGCTAGAGATGGCACCAAGCTAGGGACTGAAAACCTAACGCAGCCTTTGCTTCACCTCTAGCAGTTGTGCATCAATCAGCTTTGTAAAGAAATATAGTTCTTTTTGAACAAATTTTAACAAACCGTTAGTAAAGAACAACCGAATTTCTCCGTCAGGTCAATCTGAAAATCTGATTGCGGAGGTTCAATCTCTTCTTCACTGTGACAATCTCTTCTCCACTGTGATATATTAAGAAGCTCTGGGCGATTAGCACAGTGGTAGCGCACTTCCTTCACACGGAAGGGGTCACTGGTTCGAATCCAGTATCGCCCATCTTAGTTGTAATTAGTTGTAACGTGAATTCGGGATAGGCTGAAACCCTCAATGTTCTGTGCGCGCCGCGCACAGAACATTGAGGGTTTTGGGGCACCGCGCCAAGCGCGGTGCCCCAAAACCCTCTTA
>DVEB01000322.1 GCA_015295905.1 Synechococcales cyanobacterium M55_K2018_004 | reverse complement strand
GCTGTTCTGGGCGCGACGCGCCCAGAACAGCAAGGGTGTTGGGGCACCGCGCCCGGCGCGGTGCCCCAACACCCGCTTAACCAGAACTGATGTTCACTAGGACGTGAGTTTGGCATAAGCTGAACCCCTTGATTTGCTATACGCGACGCGCACGGCAAATCAAGGCGGTTTCGGCACTGAGCACCGCGCGGTACCGAAACCCCTCTTCACCCGCACTGACGTCACTAGGGGAACTGGTTTCACTTAAGCCATGCTGAAGTTGACGCTGGATCGGCGCAAGGAGCAGTAAAATCTCTCACACAGGGCAGGACAGGGGGCTGATCTGTGGCGCGAATGTCTGGAGGAAAAATTTCCGGAGGAGAAACCTACTCTGTAGGTCTCTGATCCAGACCTCACGTCTAGATATCCAGACCTCACGTCCGGATAAGTATGTTCAGAGAACGATGTCTAGATGACGTGTCTAGATGACGCAAAACTCCGGTGAGGACACAAGGGCACAGGACTGGCCACATGAACCATTCTCCTGAAAACAGCGCTTCCATCTTGAGAGTGACGCAACGGGTGGCCCATACCGCAACGCCGTCAGCAAAAGGGACCCCAGAGTTAACCTTGGCCCTCACTGCTGAAGAGCGGACGCGATCGCGCCACTCTTTTGACACCGTCGAAGGACAAGCCGTTTACCTGAACTTGCCGCGGGGAACGGTGTTGCAGGATGGCGATTGGTTGCAAACCGAAGCAGGCGATCGCACGATTCGGGTTGTAGCCAAACCAGAACCCGTGATGACTGTGATAGCCCCCACACCATTAGCGTTGCTGCGGGCAGCCTACCATTTGGGGAATCGCCATGTGCCGCTGGAAGTGACACCCACCTACTTGCGGTTGTCTCCTGACCCGGTGCTAAAGGAGATGTTGCAGCAGATGGGGCTACACATCACAGAAGAGGTCGCTCCTTTTCAGCCCGAAGGCGGTGCCTATGGTAGTCATCACTTCCATCATCATGAAAAGCATTCGCATCCCTGAAGCGAAACGTTTATCTGCCGTATCTGACCCTCAATGCTGACGGAAACTCATCTCCTTCAACTGATCCAGCTTGCTAGTCCGGCCCTACCCGTGGGTGCCTATAGCTATTCTGAAGGCCTGGAAACTCTGGTTCATACGGCAGTCCTAACCAATGCCGAGAGGCTGGAACACTGGCTCACTCAGGAGTTGCAGCATGGGGCTGTGCGCGTTGAAGCAGGGGTCATGGTCAGAGCGTATCAGGCAGCGATCGCGGCTAATTATGCGGAACTGGCAGCCTGGAACCAGTGGCTCTCTGCCTTTCGGGAAACAGAGGAACTGCGCGAACAGAGCTGGCAGATGGGGCGATCGCTGGTGCGATTGTTACAAGAATTGGCCCCTGACTTGAACGCTGCGATCGCTGCTTGTGGAGAACAGGTACATTTTGCCATCGCCTTTGCCCTGGCAGCCGCTCACTGGCAGATTGACTCAAACGCCATGCTGCTAGGCTATCTACATAGTTGGGCAACCAATTTAGTCAACGCAGGCATCAAGTTAATTCCTTTAGGCCAGACGGTTGGACAAAAACTACTATTGCGTCTCCATCCCAGGCTAGAAGAGACTGCGGCAGTGGCGCTGACCCTCAGCGACTCGCAGCTTGAGTGTTGTAGCTGGGGACTGGCGATCGCCAGCATGAACCACGAAACGCTCTATTCCCGCTTGTTTCGCAGTTGAAAGTGTGGGTATTGCTGATTTGACCCATGATTGTTTGATGCTATAGCAACGTGAATTCGGGATAAGCTGGAACCCTTGCTGTTCCGTGCGCGACGCGCACGGAACAGCAAGGGTTTTGG
>DVEB01000261.1 GCA_015295905.1 Synechococcales cyanobacterium M55_K2018_004 | reverse complement strand
GGCCACCGACCAGCGTTTGGGGGATCCGAAGGCGGTGCTGCGAGGAGCGGTCGTGACGTAGGAGTATTTCAGCGGTCTGGCGGAATCGGACATAGTTCACCCGTTGGTAAACGGCAAGGACGAACCCCAAAAGGTTCTTCCTTAGCCTTGCCCAAGTCCTGTTAAGTTCGCTCAGACAAAGACCCTAGGAGACGTTAGAAAATATACTGAAAAATCTCACTGCGTCGCATTTTCTAAATTGGATCGACATTGCCAACGAAAAGAATTGGCGGGTCATAAGCCAACGCTTTTCTTGTTAGGCCGCTATTCTCCTGTCAAGGGTTAAATAGTATTATTTTTTACCTACTCCTTGAGATGGTCGTGATTTCACGGACGCTATGCCAATTCCGGATGGTTTTGCCGGAATTATCTTCACCAAATCTTCATACTGTGATGTGAATTCGGGATAAAAAGCCTCAGCCGCGCGTGATCAGTTCCACGGCATCCCGCCCATCGGTTTCCTGGAGATAGACCTTGACCTTCTCCTCCTTGGCCGTTGGTAACTCCCGTCCGGTGAAATCTGGGTGAATGGGGACTTCCCGATGCCCCCGATCAACCAGTACCGCCAGCCGGATCACATCGGGTCTGCCGTACTCATTCACTGCATTGAGGGCGGCCCGAATGGTGCGGCCTTTGTAGATCACATCGTCCACGAGCACCACAGTCTTGCCAGACAGGTCGAAGGGAATATCGGTGCGTTCTGGCATGCGCAGGTTGATTTGATCTAGGTCATCCCGGTAGAAAGTGATGTCCAACGCCCCAACAGGGACCTGCATCCCCTCCAAAATTTCGATCTGACGAGCCAGCATGGCCGCTAGGGGCACCCCACGTGTGTAGATGCCAATTAAGACGACTTTGGACAGATCGCTGGCCCGCTCCACAATCTGGGACGCCAGTCGGGTCACTGTCCGGCGTACCTCGTCGGCTGAGAGAATTTCGACCACCTCAGATGGCACGGTTCGCACCTCGAAACGCTACTTCTATCAAGGCTACTTCTAATGTCAGTTCTGGTTAAGAGGGTTTTGGGGTACCGCGCCCAGTGCAGTGCCCCAAAACCCTTGCTTATCCGGAATTCGCGTTACTTCTATCAAGGCTACAGGTATCAAGGCTACAGGTATCTAGCGTTTCTTGCGCGATGGTCACAGCTGTCAAGCGTATCGGTATCAAGAGCATCGAGTTGTGTCTGGTGGGTGTTTTGCGTACCAGTGGCGGGCGATGTCAATGCGGCGACACAACCAGACGCGATCGCGACTCTGCACATAGTCAAGAAACCGTGCCAGGGCAGCCGTCCGCCCCGGACGACCGACTAAGCGGCAGTGTAGACCCACGCTCATCATTTTAGGAGCAGTTTCACCTTCAGCGTAGAGAGTATCAAAGGCATCGCGCAGGTAGGCAAAGAACTGATCCCCGGAGTTGAAGCCCTGCGACGTGGCAAACCGCATGTCGTTGTTGTCGAGGGTATAGGGGATGACGAGGTGCGGCTTACCGTAGTCATAGTTCCAATAGGGCAGGTCGTCGGCATAGCTATCGGCATCGTAAAGAAAGCCCCCTTCTTCGACAACCAACCGGCGAGTATTGGGGCTGCACCGCCCCGTGTACCAGCCCAGCGGACGGCTCCCTGTGACCCGTGTCTGGATCTCGATCGCCCGCTGGAGGTGTTCACGTTCGGCCTCTTCCCCAAAATACTGGTAATCAATCCAGCGGTAGCCGTGGCTGGCGATCTCCCAATCGGCTTCTAGCATAGCGGCAACTGCTTCGGGGTTGCGCTCTAGCGCCATGGCAACACCATAAACTGTCACGGGGATGCCCCTTGCCGTAAACAGCCGATGCAATCGCCAGAAGCCGGCCCGACTGCCGTATTCGTAGATGGACTCCATGTTGATGTGTCGGACTCCGGGCAGGGGAACAGCGCCGACAATTTCAGAGAGAAATGCCTCCGATGCCGCATCTCCGTGGAGGATACAGTTTTCCCCCCCTTCCTCGTAGTTGATGACAAACTGCACGGCGACTCTGGCATCCTGAGGCCATTGGGCATGGGGAGGGGTGCGTCCGTAGCCAATCAGGTCGCGGGGATAGCGGTCAGTCATGCAGTCGCTCCTTCGTCAACGTTGCGGATTCAGGTAGAGCTTTCATCGGCATGATGATAGTCCCGACCGGAGCCATACGTCCAGGCTTCAAGCCGCCGTTGCCAGAGATATTGTTGCGCTGGCGGCAGAGTTTTGATCCAGGGTTGGAGCGATCGCCCCACAGACTGCAATCCCTCATACAATCCCAGGGCGACAAAATGGCGCATCCACCCGACCAGCTCACCCACCCCAAGCTGCGGTAATAGCTTCAGGACTAGGGCGGGGTGGTGAATCGAGGTGAGGGCCAGCGTTTGCACCAGGGCGGGGAACTGCACCACATCTTGCAGGAAGGGCTTGAGGACGCGATCGCCCAGTTGCGCCATCTCTGCAAACACCGTTGAAAGCAGTTGGTTGATCTGGTCGGGCGGTAGGGTCTGTCCGATGCGGGCGCTCATTGCTTGTTGGAACAACCAAGTGACCGAGAGGCTGGGCTGATAGGGTTGCAGGAGTGCTAAGGAGGCGACATCCAGCCGATTTGTTTGGAGGGCACTGTGGATGCCCGCAGTCAGACGCGGGAGGTGGCGAATCATGGCACCAAAGCCGCCGAAACTCAAGGGGGATTGGGTACCGCTGCTGTCGCCCACAAATAACAAGTGGGGCCAGGGCGATCGCAGCGGGCTGTCGCGGTAGCAGGGAAAGAAGCCAAACAAAGCGCGGACAAATTCCAGTTGATTCAGTGCAACGTCCTGATAAGTGGGCAACAGATGAAAATAGTCCTCAAACAGCGCCTCCAGGCTGGGCCGTTGTGGATGGGCATCCAGGTAGGTAAACAGGTAGGTGGTGCGTCCGTCTCGTGCTGGAAAAGCTTCCCAGAAGTATTGACACTGCTGTTGCAAGGGGGTGATGGAGGCCAACAAATCGCCCGTTTCGTTAGCCGGAAATCCCTTTGCACAGGTGCCCACTACCAGACAGACTGCATCTGGCTGAGCATTGCCCCGCGCCTGACGAGCAATCGGCGAAAAATGGCCCATCGCATCGATCAGTAAGCGTGTGGTCAGGCGCTGTCCGGCCTGCACCTCAACACCATTGCGATAAATCGTGGCAGACTCAAAGCCGGTATGCTCCAATAATTGCCCGCCTGCGGCAAGAAACGTCTGCTTCACGCTCTCTAGCAAGTAGACTGGATCCACACCGATGTTGAGGACGTCCCGCACCCAGAATTCCTGGCCGCCATGAAAGGCGATGCGGGCAGGGTTATATTCAGTGGCGATCGCCGCCTCTAGCTCCGTCTCTGTCAATAAACCGAGGGTCACGAGGGAGGTGAGTTCCTGACGAGAAATGTTCCACTCCTGGTCGCGTCCCCGCAAGACTCCCCGCTCAATCAGCGCCACCCGCCATCCCCGCTGCACTAGGGCCGCCCCCACTAGGATCCCCAGTGTGCCCCCACTGATCACCACATCCCAGTCCACGGCGTCCAGTGCTTCCGTCTGCGACTGGATCACCGGTGTCACTGGCAGATTGCCCTGCCGATAAGACTCCCACAGGCGATCAGCTCGCCGTAATCCAGTCAACGGGTCGCCGGGAAGGGTAGAGAGGACCTGCTCTGTTAGTGAAGCCATCTAGATTTTGGATTGGCGATTGTGGATGAGCTTGTAATACAGCGCTTTAGGCTGAGATGAAACTCAAGTTTTTATCAAGAGCCGCTTGGGTTAAGAGGGGTGTGGAACAGCCACGGTCTCCCACACCCTTGCGTTACGGCTACTGCCTAATGCATCCTACGGCAAGTACAGGTACGTTATTGGATGGTCAATCCCTTAGCCTGCGCCGGGGGGGGTAGGCGGTACTGAGTTTGCTGGAGTAGTGCTACCGTTACGCAAGTTTTCTAGGCCAGAGACGACCCGCGCTGTCTCAATTCGATCGCCCTGCTGGATCTGGTCTACTGCTTCCATGCCGCTGGTGACGTTGCCAAATACAGCATAGTTGCCATCGAGGAAACTCAGGTCTGCCAGGGTGATGTAGAACTGCGAGGAGGCAGAGTTAGGCAATTGCGATCGCGCCATTGCCACCGCTCCCCGGTGATGCCGTAGGACGGGCGGTTGCGTAATCCCAGCTTCCTGAAAGGTCTGTCCATAAACTGGGGTCGATGCGCCATTGGGCTTGATTTCAAGTGGGATATAGCGTTCTGTACCGAGGGCAGGGTCAATAAACCCACCCGTTCCAAGCTGGCTGGCAGGGAAATTGGGGTCTTTGCTCTGGGGGTCGCCCCCCTGCACCACAAAGGGCTGGGGTTGCCGTACCACTCGATGAAAGGCCAGCCCGTTGTAAAGTCCCCGGTTCACCAGGTCAACAAAGTTGCCAGCAGTGATGGGGGCGTTGGTTCCATCCAGTTGCATCGTGATGGGGGTGCCCTTCACGACCATCTCAACGACGGCCTTGCCCTCCAGACGGGGGAGGTTGGCATATTGGGGGTCTAGGTTGGCGATCGCAGTCGGACTTGCATCGGGAGTGACTTGCGCCGGGGGGGATTGTTCTGGTGAGGGGGCGATCGCAGTCGAAGTGGTGTCAGAATTACAGCCCGTCATCATCAGCACGACGCCCAGCAGCAGTGAGAGCGTCCATCGCAGGCAGTTCGTTGGCATGGTTTAAGTGTCCTGATTTAAGCGTCCTGATCAGTTGTCATCACAATCACTGAGGTAGCTCCTCTAGAACCACCTCACTTGCTCTGTTGCGGCAGCAGCCTTGCATTTCTAGAGTCCTTCCAGGGGCACCCCCAGGAACCGTGCTAGTTCAGCCCCTTGATTTTCCAGTTCAGACAGGGGCAGGGGTTGACCCACACGGGTGAGCGGAACTTCGCCCTTACCCTTAATACGCAGGTAAAGCGCACGCTTGGGGTTCAACCCGTCTCTAATCTCGACTCGGATGGACTGAACATCTTCAAGCTTGTGACGCACCTCAATTTTGCGGTTTTTACCGGGATAGCCCCAGCGGAAGATGCAGAGTTCCCCCGTTTCTCGGTTGAACTCGTTGAAGCCGCCTCCTACATCCCAGACGATGAGCAACCAGAGATAGATAGACAACAGCAGCGCTGCCACACCGTAGAACCCCATGGCAATGCCCTGGGGAATAAAGATCAGTTGAGTGGGGTCTGAAAACGGCAACAGATTTACTTTCAGGTAGCTCGAAAGACTGGAGAGCAAAAACCCCGTGCCCCCGATCAGGGTGACGATCGCCCAGAAAAAATTGCTGGGGCGGCGGGCACCGAGAATGTTTTGACGTAAAACCTGGCGATTAGCCGATGCACTTGCTGCAGCCGTCATGACTTTTTTGGGTGAATAACTCGTAGATTGACTCCAAATTCGCAGAACCGTCTGTTGATCACAGTCGCCTGGTCATAACTAGTGAATCACACCTAGTTGATTACACCTGGTTAATCACACGTGATTGATCTCACCCCTGGCTGATCACAGAGACCTGCAAAACGTTGAAGCCTTAGCTTTCTATTATCTCTTTCAATGCAAACACTATAGCGCTACACGCATTGGTTAGGACAAAGCGTTTTGTGAGACTCCCCGCGCCGCAGCGTTTCCCACAAAACGCTTTTGACATCATGAGTGTGCAGCGCCACAGCACAACGTGAATTCGGGATACGCTGAAACCCTGGATTTTCTGTGTGCGGTATGCTCGGAAAATCCAGGGTTTTGGGGCGCCGCGCCGTGCCCCAAAACCCGCCTAACCTGAACTGACGTTAACACCATGTGAATTGCCCCCTTTCTTTGCTAGGGTTTTCCCGGGGCGCGTGTGCAGTCTGCATTGAGAGCATGTCACCTTTGCAGGCCCTCATCCCCCAGTCCTTGCTCCCAAGTTGGCAGAGGGATTCAGCGTGAGGGCAAACATGATATGCACCTGTGATATGCGCCCGTATGCATCCACGCACGGCCGTTTGTTCCATTCGCATGAACACAACGTGAAGTGATCACCGCCACTGAGGCTTTCTATTCCCAGTACAATACAACCTGCAATGCGTGCAGACAGGAACTATGGACTATCGGGAAGCTGGAGTCGATGTTGAAGCAGGACGGGCCTTTGTGCAACGAATTCGCAGTTTAGTGGAAAGCACTCGCCGTCCGGAGGTCTTGGGTGGGTTAGGGGGCTTCAGTGGTTTGTTTCAGATCCCCAGTGGTTACCAGGAACCCGTGCTGGTCTCAGGCACCGATGGCGTGGGGACTAAGCTGAAACTAGCGCATCAGCTCGATCGGCACGACACCGTAGGGATTGACTTGGTTGCCATGTGTGTCAACGATGTTCTGACCTGTGGGGCAGAACCACTTTTTTTTCTGGACTATCTGGCCACTGGCAAACTCAACTCAGAACAACTGGCTCAAGTCGTGAGTGGTATCAGTGAGGGGTGCCGACAGGCGGGATGTGCCCTCCTAGGGGGTGAAACGGCGGAGATGCCGGGATTTTATCAACCAGGAGAGTACGACCTAGCAGGGTTTTGTGTCGGTATTGTGGAGAAAAGCAAGATCCTCGACGGCTCCCAGGTTCAGGTTGGGGATGTTGCTGTGGGTCTAGCCAGTCAGGGGGTACACAGCAATGGGTTCAGCTTGGTGCGCAAAATTTTGGAGGCCAGTGGTTCCAGTCTGCACGACATGCCACCCCAGATCGATGGCAAGACCCTCGGTGAAGAATTGTTGACCCCCACGCGGCTGTACGTGAAACCCGTCTTGGCTGCTCTCCATGCTGACCTAGCGATCCACAGCATGGCCCATATCACCGGGGGGGGGCTGCCGGAAAATCTGCCCCGTTGCCTGGGAGCCGGGCAGTCCATTCAGATAGATCCTACCAGTTGGACGGTGCCTCCCATTTTTGATTGGATTGCCACCGTCGGCGGAGTGGAACGTAGCGAAATGTTTAATACGTTCAATATGGGCATTGGCTTTGTGGTGCTGGTTCCCCCGAGTCAGGCATACCAGACAATCCAGTTTTTTGAAGCGCAGGGAATCGCAGCTTGGGCTATTGGTGAGGTGGTGGTTGGGCCGGGTGAACTGATTTTGCGCCCATGACTACAGGCACGCCTCATCTGCCGCTTTGCGGATTACTCCCAGTAGCGTCGAAATCACGATACAGCGCCGCTTTTGGCCCTGGCCTGTCGTTAGGGTAATCTTTCCTAGGGAGCCATTGACCCGCCCTGTAGCGTTGAATTGCACCTGGTAAATTCCCTGAGTGCGATCGCGCTGCACTGTAGTTTCATCTGTATCTAAACGCACCGTTGGGTCGAGCGGCTGCCAATCAGCCAGGTGCACAGAGGCGCTCGCTGGGTGGACTGCCAGTTCTACCCCCTGACTCGTACTACGAGCGCTCATTTGCCAGATCCCACGGGTACGCTTTGCCTCACTCTGAGCCAATCGCAAATTCTGCAGCACGGCATCCTGAGCAGCACTGAGCGATCGCCCCTCTGCGTAGGCTACCCAACCTGGTGCAACGATTGCCATCAATATCCCAACGATCGCCAGCACTCCCAAAACCTCAACCAAGGTAACCCCTGAAACCGATGACCTCCTACGCAACAATTGGCTCCACCGCCTGGTGGAGTTGCTCTTTTGTTCTTTCATGCACCCTGTTAAAGCTCGTCTTGCTTAGGTTGCCCGTTTTGCCTGACCGCACTCACGCCCTGCTGATCAGGTTGATGCTGCTCCGCGCTCATGATGCAAAAAGCGTTTTGTGGGAAACGCCACGCCGCGGCGTTTCCCACAAAACGCTTCATTCAAATGCTTCATCCAAACGCTTCGTCCTAACCTATGGGTGTAGCGCTATATCTGCACGCAGGTGGCCTGCCCTAACCCTTGATCCCCGTGGCTGCAATGCCCCGAACGAACTGTTTTTGTCCGAATAAAAACAGCACAATAACAGGAACCGTTGTGATGACAACCGCTGCCATCATCAGTGACCAGTCATTTGTAAATTGCTCTTGAAACTCTGCTAGGGCTAATTGCACCGTCCTCAAGGCTGGTTTAGTTGTAAAAACAAGCGGCTTAAACAGGTCATTCCATTCACCGATGAAGGTGAATAGAAACAGCGTTACCATTGCTGGGCGGGTGAGCGGCAACATCACTCGCCAGAGAATCTGAAGACGGGTCGCCCCATCTAAGGCAGCCGCTTCCTCTAGTTCCACCGGAATTGTTTGAAAAAACTGCCGCATCAAAAAAATGCCAAATCCATTGACTGCCGTGGGCAAGATGAGCGCACCGTAGGTATTGATTAGGTGTCCCCACTTTAAGACCAGGAAAATGGGCACCACCAGTAGTTGAAACGGGATGACGAGCGTTGTTAGCACAATGAGTAAAATCATTTGCTTGCCGCGAAATTGTAATCGTGAGAGGGCGTATCCAGCCAGGGCGGAGGTCACAATTTGCAGGCAGGTGACGGCCACGGCCACGAGGGTGGAATTGGCAAAGGCCAGTAAAAAATTCCCCCGCGCCCAGGCTGCGGCATAGTTTTGCAGGGTTAAGGTTGTGGTTAATGAGACCTCTAGGGTCGGCGATAGGGATGCCAGTAGGACAATTCCCAGTGGCAACAATACCAGCAGTGCTCCCACAATTAGCAGGAGATTGAGGAGCCATTGAGAGAGGCGATCGCCCCATCGAAGGACAACTGCTGACATGGAAGTAGCATTGGGTAAGGCCATGAGAAATCCTCTAACAGAGGCAAAAATTGCTGACGATAGATCTAGTTCTATCCTTTCAGAAAGGTTGACTAGGGGAAGTCCCCGTGCCGATGGTACCCATTTTGGCTCTGAAGACAGTAAAGTATAGTCTGGAAAGCAATTTGTTAACGTAAGTTCAATAATCGATTTTTCGTCGGCGCGTGCGTCTCACCCACCCACGAAAATTCCTGTCTGAGGAGCTTCCCACATGGCACAACACTCCTTGAGTGGTGGTTATCGGTGGTTATCGAATTTGCGTTAGATTGACTTCACCTTAAACAAGTCAGCCTTAAACCTAAGCACTGGTTTAAGGGGTACGAGTTTTGACTGAATCAACCAGGAGACCATAAATCTATGTCGCAGCTTGAGCTAACCCCTGAATTGGATTTCCAGAGTGAAACCTACAAGGATGCTTACAGCCGCATCAACGCCATTGTGATTGAGGGTGAAGAAGAAGCCTTTTCCAATTACCAGCAGTTGGCTGAACTGATGCCTGAACACAAAGACACCTTGATTAGCCTCTCGAAGATGGAAAACCGTCATAAGAAGGGATTTCAAGCGTGTGGTCGCAACCTGCAAGTCACCCCTGATATGCAATTTGCCCAGGAATTTTTTGCTGATCTGCGTCGAAACTTCCAGGTTGCTGCGGCAGAGGGCAAAATTGTGACCTGTCTGTTGATCCAGTCACTTATCATTGAATGTTTTGCCATCTCTGCCTATAACATCTACATCCCTGTTGCCGATGACTTTGCCCGCAAAATTACCGAAGGGGTAGTGAAGGATGAGTATCTGCATCTCAACTTTGGTGAAGAGTGGCTGAAGGCTAATTTTGAAGCCTCCAAAGCGGAGTTAGAGGAGGCCAACAAGCAAAACCTGCCCCTCGTTTGGCGGATGCTTAATCAGGTCGAGAAAGATGCCCGGGAGTTGGGCATGGAAAAGGAAGCACTGGTCGAAGATTTCATGATCAGCTACGGTGAAGCCCTTAGCAACATTGGGTTTTCTACCCGCGACATTATGCGGATGTCTGCCTTTGGCCTGACCGCCGCCTGAACCAGGATTAACGTAAAAGTAACGTAAATTTGGCAACTGCTACTCAGGTCATGGCTTGCTCAGTGCGACGTGATTTGAATGGCAGTTTTTTAGTCTGATTAATATGAATTCGGGATACGCTGAAACCCTTGTTTTTCCGTGCGCGACGCGCACGGAAAAACAAGGGT
>DVEB01000305.1 GCA_015295905.1 Synechococcales cyanobacterium M55_K2018_004 | reverse complement strand
ACCACAACAAACCGCTACTTTAAGACGGATTTCGTATTAGACCTCTAGTAGTGTTAGCCCGCCCGTAGCGGGCTAACACTACTAGAGGTGGGATGTTCGCACCCGCAGGGTACGAACATCCCACCTCTAGTTTCCATCCTGGAAATTGCTGCAAATATCTAGGGGTGCAACACACGATGTCGCATCCTAGGATAGGAAACGTTTACGCCGTCTCTTCGTGCCCCTTAATAGTAGATCTTGCCACCGCCCCACTTTGCACCAACCACTTTAGGTTGAAGCAGGATGTGCCCCGCAATGACCTTGAGATCATCTTGGGTCAAGTTCCGCATTTTGGGGAAGATATCGGAACTCTTCGTGCTGGGGTGGATCTCGGCGATCGACTCTAGACCATCGTAGGTGGTGGGATTATTCATGTAGTCAACCAGCGCCTCAATATTGTTGCGAGGGGGAGTTGCCAGCGCCAGGGTTTCTGGGTCTAGTCCAACGTTGGGGTCAGTTTTTGTAATCCCACCGACGTGACACTGCCCGCAGGCATAGTTGAATAACCGCTTGCCACGGGCAACTTCCTCTTGGCTCAGCGTGTAGGTATCGCCAGCAGCATTCAAGGGTACAGTGCGGGTAGCTGCGTCAAGCTCAGCGGCGATCGCCTGTCCGCCCAGCACCTGGAAGAGGAAGATTGCGACGACTGCCACTAGCCAGATGTATCTCTTTAGCACAGAAACGGTTCTCCTTATAAACACATCAAAACACGTCGCTCAGCGATCAGCAGCGCAACACAGCGAAAGAGGAATAACCTCAAAATAACCACTCCCGAAAATTACCCAAACAGGCCAGAGCAGAAGTGGGCGCGATGGATAGATTGTAAAGAGTAAATAAGGACGATTTTGCTGACTGTCGGGTTGAGCAGATCTTATTCAATATCATGCCATCGAATGGGTGCTTTCCCACGACTAGTCTGAACACCTCACCGAGAACTCTAAAAAATTCCCGGCATGACTGACGGCCTGATCGACCCTACCCTTTTCACTAAAAATCAGCGTAGATTACACGTTTCCTTCCTTGTCATTCTTAAGGGTGATTGACAGAATAAAGGGGAAAGGTCACTGGCTGCACTGGTTGCACACATCAGTTCTGGGGAACCCTTTTAGACATCCAAAGGTGACCGACTGATCCGACTGAATCTCCGACTGAATCAATGTGACCGACATTGGTGGATTCCGCTAATTTTCCCGCCCCATATGCCACCCCGTATTCCAGGGTGAATAGAGAAGACATGACAACCGTTCTGATCGTGGACGACAGCCAAACCCTCAGGCACATGCTTTCAGAGCTACTGCAGAATAGTGGTCTTAAGGTGATTGAGGCAACCAATGGGGCAGAGGCAAAGGCCAAGATTCAAGCTAAAATACCCGATTTGGTGATCACCGACCTGATCATGCCCGAAATGAACGGTTATGAGTTGTGCCGTTGGATCAAGAGTCAACCGACAACCCAGAATCTCCCAGTTTTAATTTGCTCAACCAAAAGTGAGGAGTTTGACCGCTACTGGGGCATGAAGCAGGGAGCCGATGCCTACATCACCAAACCTTTTCACCCACCAGACCTCCTGAACACGGTCAAGCAACTGTTGCGTGGCGCCCGAAAAGCCCCGTAGCCCCGTAGTTTGTTGCCTACGGGCGCTTGCTCAAAGCCATGTTAGCTAGCAGGACTGCTGATCTGATGAGCAGTGTAGCTATGTGTAACTTGTGCAACTTCGTGAATCATGGCGTGGCGTCGGAGTGCCTGATTGCAATGAAGAGAAATTTACTTTTCCGCAGAAAATTGTTTGGCTAATTTTTTCGATAGGCTCTAAGTGGTGAACGATTGTTAGGATTTCTATCTTTAGTTTGTGGCCGCCTTTCCGTAACCCGCTCACCGGATGCCCCTTAGTCGATGTCACCTGTTGCCTGTGGAACCTCGGAACCCCTTTCCAACTGTTGATCTGATCATCGAAATGATCGATCGCCCCTATCGACCCATTGTCCTTATCGAACGATTCAATCCCCCCCTTGGTTGGGCCTTGCCAGGAGGTTTTGTCGAGTATGGAGAGTCGGTTGAGGCGGCGGCTCAGCGAGAGGCGGCGGAAGAAACGGGGCTACGAGTCAAATTGACCGAGCAGTTTCAGGTTTACTCTGATCCCGATCGTGACCCCCGGCACCACACCATCAGTATTGTGTTTTTGGCAACGGCTAAAGGGGATCCGGTGGCAGGAGACGATGCTAAGAGTGTCAAGATATTTGAGCCGTGGGACATTCCGCAAAACCTCTGCTTTGACCACGATCGCATCTTGAGAGATTACCGTTACTATCGCGACCATGGGCTGCGACCAAAGCTGTCGTAACGGTCGTGAAGGCGTGTTTGCGCCGCAGTTCTGGTTTAATGGGTGGTTGGCCATCTGCCAACTTTTATGTCCATCAACCCATACTCTAGATTTCTATGCGAAAAGTCATTCAGACCGATCAGGCTCCTGCTCCCGTTGGGCCATACAACCAGGCGATCGCCGCTAGTGGGCAATTGATTTTTGTCGCAGGGCAGATTCCCCTCGACCCCAAGACTGGGGCGGTTGTGGGGGAGGGCGATGTAGCGCAACAAACCCAGCAAGCGATCGCCAACCTCACAGCGATCTTGACGGCTGCGGGAGCGACACTTCAGGATGTGGTCAAAACCACCGTTTTTCTGGCAGACATGAATGACTTTGGGGCAATGAATGCGGTGTATGCCGAAGCCTTTGGTGATGAGTCTGCTCCAGCCCGCGCCTGCGTCGAGGTTTCTCGTTTACCTAAGGATGTCCGGGTAGAGATTGAGTGTATTGCAGTCCTTCAATAACATTTGTGCGGGCTCAGCAGAACAGTGGTCAGGGGATGTTTCAGTCAGGTTGCCCTAGGTTGGTAGAACCCTCCCTCCTAGGTACGGTTCCACCCAATGCCTTGGTTCAAACCGCTTGTTACAGTAATAAGCAAGTCAAGGAAAAAAAGCTTAATCACCATCTGAACGAGGTTCCTGCTGTGAACAATCCTTCAAATAAGATTTCTGAGTTTTTTGGCAATGGTGCGGAGTCTACTCACCTGTGGCAGTATGTCCAGTCGATGAGTCCTGAGACGGTTGCCCATCTCTCTAAGCCCGACTCTCAGGAAGTATTTCAGGTGATGGAGCGCAATATTATTGGTCTGTTGGGTGGGTTGCCATCGGAGCAATTTGATGTCACTATTACCACCAGTCGTGAACAGCTAGGTCGCTTGTTGGCTTCTGCGATGATGAGCGGCTACTTCCTGCGGAATGCCGAACAGCGCTTTGCCTTCGAGCGATCGCTCCGAGCTGAAAACCTCTCTGAAGTTGAGTAATTGGTCTGTATTCTTAAGCAGTCCTTGTGGTCAGGGTCAGGATTTCTAACTCCAAACCATCGGTGGGTCAGGGTGCTGACCTGCCGATTTTTGTTGTAGTGGAATTGCGGCGATCGCTGCTCACGTGGTATGCCAAGGCAGGCCGTACCCTCCCTTGGCGGCAAACGCAAGACCCCTACGCCATCTGGGTGTCTGAAATTATGCTGCAGCAGACCCAGGTAAAAACAGTGATCCCTTACTACGAGCGCTGGCTAGCAACTTTTCCCACCATCCAGTCCCTCGCTGACGCAGAGCAGGAGCAGGTGCTAAAACTGTGGCAGGGGTTGGGATACTATGCCCGTGCCCGCAACCTACACCGAGCCGCCCAGGAAATTGTTGACCGGCACGGTGGCCAGTTCCCGCAAGACTTGGCGACAGTGCTAACGCTTCCAGGAGTCGGACGAACCACAGCGGGGGGAATTTTGAGTGCGGCCTTTGACCAACCGCTGCCGATTTTGGATGGTAATGTGAAACGGGTGCTGGCGCGGTTAACGGCCTTGGCAGTGCCAACCAGTCGGGCGATTGCCCAACTGTGGCAACTTTCCGAGGCTGTGCTAGATCCGCAGCGGCCACGTCACTTCAACCAGGCCATCATGGATCTGGGAGCGACAGTCTGTGGGCCGCGCCAGCCTGACTGTCCGACCTGCCCCTGGCAAACCCACTGTCGAGCCTATCAAGCCAACATGCAAGACGAAATTCCCCTGGCTGAGAGCCGTAGCCCCGTCCCTCACAAGCAGATTGGAGTGGCGGTGATCTGGAATGAGCAGCAACAGATTTTGATCGATCGTCGTAAGCAACAAGGACTGCTGGGGGGGCTGTGGGAATTTCCCGGCGGCAAGATCGAACCTGGCGAAACGGTGGAAGCCTGTATTGTGCGGGAGATCCAAGAAGAATTGGGAATTGAGGTGGCGGTGGGCGATCGCCTGATCACCATCGACCATGCCTACTCCCACTTCCGCGTCACGCTCAACGTCTTCCACTGTCGTCATGTGGCAGGAGAGCCGCAACCGATCGAGTGTGACGAGGTGCGCTGGGTGACGCTGGCAGAAATTGACCAGTTTCCCTTCCCCAAGGCCAACGAAAAAATTATTGAGGCATTAAAGACAGCAACGCTTTAGGGTCTCCTGTTTGGAGTGTGACCTGAAAGACCTCGGCAAAGGCTTTGAGGACTTTGGGCTGTACGTCTTCGATGGTCAAGTCTGGGATAAACTCCGCCAAACTCCCCACTGGTTTGTCGGCAATGCCACAGGGCACAATCTGTTGAAATCCCCTCAGGTCAGGACAGACATTGAGGGCGAACCCGTGCATCGTGATCCAGCGGCTAACTTTGATACCAATTGCGGCAACTTTGCGGTCTTCTATCCAGACACCCGTAAGATTAGGGATGCGATCGCCCTTTAATCCATAACTCTCAACCACCCGGATCACCACTTCTTCTAACTGACGCAGGTACCAGTGCAAATCAGTCCGATACCGACGGAGATCCAAGATGGGGTACACCACGAGTTGGCCAGGGCAGTGATAGGTGACTTCGCCGCCTCGTTCAATCCGGTGCAACTCAAACTCAGAAGTCGTAGGATCAAATTTAAGAAAATCTAAAGTTGCACCTTGACCAAGGGTATAAACTGGGGGATGCTCTACCAGCAAGAGCATATCTTCCTGATTAGGTTGATGACGTCGAAGTTGCAACAGGGATCGCTGTAATTCGAGAGAAATTCTGTAGGGGATCAATCCTAAAGAGAAGGTTACGCAGTAGTTGTGTGGTAGCGAAGAGAATGACACAGATAATTCAAAATTGATACAAACACAAGGAATTTGCAATAGAGGTTTGACGCATTTTTGGAGTTTTTTCCTGAGGTTCAAATCAAGATTTACAACAGGATGCAAAACTTCTTTAACGTGTCAGTCTCCCAGGATACAAGATGCTAGGGTGAAAGTATAACCAACTTCTCCAGGGGAGGAGCTTTATGAAGCTTGTTATCCAGGGCAAGAACATTGAAATTACCGACGCTCTGCGTGAGTACGTACATCAAAAAATTGAAAAGGCCATCAATCATTTTCAAACCTTAACCACTGAAGTTGATGTACATCTGTCGGTTGCCCGCAACCCCCGGATCAACCCCAAACAAACTGCTGAAGTGACCATTTATGCAAATGGCACCGTTGTCCGGGCGGAGGAAAGCAGCGAAAACCTCTACGCCAGCATTGACTTGGTGGCAGACAAGATCAACCGTCAGTTGCGCAAGTACAAGGAGAAACGCCAGAGTCATCAACCCATTAGAACCACCGAAGCGGTTAGCCAACAGCCAATTACTACGGAGCTTGTTGGCAACCGTGAGCCTGAACTACCCCAGGAGGTGGTGCGGACGAAGTACTTCGCCATGCCACCGATGACCGTCCAGGAAGCCCTGGAGCAGCTAGAACTCGTTGATCACGACTTCTATATGTTTCGCAATGCCGAAACTGGTGAAATTAATGTGATCTACGAACGGAATCATGGCGGCTATGGAGTGATCCAACCGCGCAATGGTAATGGTCATACGAATGGGAAACTGCACAACAAAGCAGCCCATTCGACTACTTGAGATCCCTCTAGCGTCCGCTAGTGTGCAACGGATTCAATTGGCCAGTCTGCCGTGGGGTAGGGAGTGCATTGCACTCCCTACCCCACGGCAGTAACTCTTGTGTCCATAGTTTGTTGTTTCATCACCAGGGCATGGGCACAGGCTATAGACCATCCAGCATTTACCCTGACCCTATCCCTGCTGGTTCTGGCGTTGCTGAGTCAAAATATGATTTTTGGGTGGTGGGGGGATGCGCTCAGCACATCCCTCCACCCAAAAATCATTGCTCAAATCAACACCCCCCTCGTTCTCTTTGCCTGCAAACTTTTCGAGCTACTGGGTAGCCCTACACTCGTAATGATTGGGGCACGCTGAACACTATGATTCTCTGCTTTACTGGAGTTGAGGCGTAGTGAGTATGGTGGGATGTATACTTACCTTTTTCTGCAGCGATCGCCAGACCTGATTTTGCCAGAGGGGATTGCTGGTTCGCTCCATCTAGTGACAGCCGCAGACGTGACTGCTGTCGTGGAACCTGATCTTGACCTAGAGTCGTTGCAGGTCAACGATGAGCGGCTGATGCAGGCAGTGCTTTGCCACGATCGCGTGATCCGAGATTTGTTTGGACAAACAACTGTGTTGCCCTTGCGCTTCGGCACCTGCTTTGTCTCAAAGGATAAACTGGTGGAGCATCTCACCACCCATGCCAACGTGTATCTCGAAAAACTAGGACAATTGGCGGGTCAAGCCGAATTTACGCTCAAATTAACCCCGCAAGCACCTCCAGAAAACTCTCTGCCAGAAGCAACCAGTGGCAAAGCTTACTTTTTAGCCAAGAAACAACGATGGCAACAACAGGCTGATTTTCAGAATCAGCAGCAGCAATCGCTGGCTGAGTTGCAGCGGGCGATCGCCCACCTCTGTCCCCACCTGATCGTCGGAGAACCCCGCGAAGGCATCGAGCGCTTTTATTTATTAGCGCCCCGTGCCGCTGAACTAACCTTAAGTGCAGCAATCGAGCGTTTGCAGGTCGAGTATCCAAGTTGGCACCTTAGCTTGGGAGAAGCCTTACCCCCGTACCATTTTGTGTAACCCAATCTGCATTTCCCCCAGAGGGGATCGGTGCGGCACACTCCCACATTCTAGGAAGGCAGCAAACCTAGGCCAAATTGCCAAGTTCTGTGCGATCGCCCTACGACGATTCCAATAGTTGTTACTACAATAATGAATAAATAAATAACTCTATTGTTTCTGCTGTTGTGTGCAGTATTTACGAGTTCGTATATTCGTACTATTGGGTCAGATCTTCTGCGGTTTGTGTTGTTACCATTGCTACAGATCGTGATGTTTTAATCTCTTCTGTTGAGCTTTAATCTTTCCTAGAGAGCTTAGATCTTTCCTAAACTCTCCTCAGAATTGTCAAAGTATCATGGGCTGTCCATCATTTATGGTTTTGATTTTAATCTAGCGATTGCGACTCCACAGAGGACAAGGGGGGGATGTCTTCTAGTGGACTACTGGCTGGGGGGACGAGTGTTTACGGAATTGTGAGACCAATTCACACTAAACAATTCACGCCAAACAATTCACACAAACGATCAAGTAGACAGCCCGTGCAATGCTTTGCATTGTCAGACGGCTGCGACCCAAACGCGCAAGTCCAAACGCGCAAGTCCAAACGCACAAATCCAAAGTCTAAAAGGGCACGAGGTTTCATTGCAATGATGAATTTATCTAAACCCAAAGCACTAGTCAAACCCGCAACTCAGTGTTTAGCGAGTTACATTTTAGAGATGTTGACGGAACTCAACGTTGACACTCTTAAACCGTATTTCTTTAATCTTCCGGCTGATCCGTATTTAGAAGGAGGGTATCGGTTTCGACGGTTATCGCATTTTCGAGTCGAGGGCGATCGCCTGATCAAACTGCCACACCGCCGCCTCTTCCAAAGCAAAACCATCAACCCACTGTTAGGTGATGTCGTCCGTGAGTATGAAGAATTAGACGACGAACTAATCCAGCAGGAAGCATTTCAGCATCTCATTTGGGAATTTTTCGAGTACTGTCAACTCTGTTCTACAAAGATGGAAATTGGGGTACACCAAATTCGCACCACGGCATCCTTCAACCAGATGGGAAATCCTGCACCGGAAGGCATTCACCGGGATGGAGTTGATGTGGTGGGAATTTTTGCAGTGGATCGGCATGGCATTGACGGTGGCGAAACTCACCTCTACAAGGCAGGCTCCAGTAGGCAAGCCGTGTTTAGTAAGGTGTTGAATTCTGGAGAATTCCTCGTCTTCCAAGATGGTCAGTATTTCCACTACACTTCTCCAGTGAATGCAGTCGCTGCTGCCCAGGGGACGCGGGATGTCTTCGTCCTTACCTGCCCCGGCCTCTTCCCACCCAATGAGGAGTATGAGGAGTAATCCTAATGTGGGTCGTGGTATGCGAGTCATGATTGGGTAGGTTGCAGGCTGTGCCCACAACCCACTCAATCATGACAAGCTTAGGACTACCCTAATGTGAGTTCGGATAAGCTGAACCTCTTGATTTTGGGGCACCCTGCGGTGTGCAGTGCCCCAAAACCCCGCTTAATCCAAACAAAAATCGCTTGACCAACGTTTTTGTGAGTGGGCGGCTCTGCTGCCCACTCACAAAAAAGTTATACCCTCTTTAATTTTGTCAGAATCTTGACAATCAGTTGCCGTCACTGGAGATTTTCATGACCATCCTTGATCTGGACTGGGTGCGTTCTCAATTTCCGGCCCTGCGCCAAACGTTCAACGAACAGCCGATTGTATACTTCGATGGCCCCGGTGGAACGCAGGTGTCGAGCCGAGTCATCCAGGCGATCGCCCATTACCTAATGACTGCCAACGCCAACACCCACGGCGCCTTTCTCACCAGCGAACGCACCGATGCCGTGGTGCAGGAAGCTCATGCAGCGATCGCCGACTTGCTGGGGTGTGAGGCGGATGAGGTGGTGTTTGGGGCAAATATGACAACGCTCACCTTTGCCTTCAGCCGTTCCCTAGGACGGGAGTTGCGACCGGGAGATGAAATTCTGGTCACAAATCTCGACCACGATGCAAATGTGGCTCCCTGGTTGGCGCTGGAGGAACAAGGGGTGGTAGTGCGGACCGTCGATATCCATCCGGAGGACTGCACGTTGGATCTGGCAGACTTGGAGCGACAGTTGAGCGATCGCACCCGCTTAGTGGCGGTCACCTACGCCTCCAACGCGGTGGGAACGATCAACCCAATAGCTCAGATTGTGCGGCTGGCCCATGCGGTGGGGGCCTGGGTCTTTGTCGATGCAGTTCACTACGCGCCCCATGGCCCGCTGGATGTGCGATCGCTTCACTGTGATTTCCTCGCCTGTTCTGCCTACAAGTTCTTCAGTCCCCATGTCGGAGTCCTCTACGGCAAACGCGAACACCTAGAGCGACTGCACCCCTACAAAGTGCGGACTGCTCCCAACGAAATTCCCTACTGCTGGGAAACGGGCACCCAGAACTTTGAGGGCTTGGCCGGAGTCATCGCCAGCATCGATTATTTGGCTGAGTTGGGCCGACAAATCGCACCGACGGGCACGCACCGTCGCAGTGAACTCATGGCAGCAATGACCGGGATTCAGGAATATGAGCGCACCCTCTCTGAAGCCCTGATTCCTCGGCTGCTAGAAATTCCTGGTGTGACGCTCTACGGCATCACCGATCCTGCTCGTTTTAGCTGGCGCACCCCCACCGTTGGGATTCGCATCGCAGGCTATTCTCCGGCTCAACTAGCCAGGGAACTGGGCGATCGCGGCATTAATACCTGGAACGGCAACTTCTATGCACTCAACCTGAGCCGACGACTGGGACTGGAAGAACAAGGGGGCATGCTGCGGATTGGCTGTGTCCACTACAACACGATTGCAGAGATCCAGCGGCTGTTGAATGCTCTACAAGAATTGACGGCTCGTCCGGTTACCGTGTAGTCTGATGCCGGACTGCGTCGCTTATTAACGTCAGTTCTGGTTAAGAGGGTTTTGGGGCACCGCGCCGGGCGCGGTGCCTCAA
>DVEB01000223.1 GCA_015295905.1 Synechococcales cyanobacterium M55_K2018_004 | reverse complement strand
GCCCCAAAACCCTTGCTTTTCCCGAATTCACGTTTTCTTGAGTTTCTCTAAAGTTTTGCGGAAGCGTGATTGGCTCTGTCGATGCCTTGTTTTGTCAGGGTTGGCGATCGCCCCCGATAGGCCGGCCACCTGACCCTATAGCACTGGGGCCCCTGGTTAGGGATAGTTCTGTGGCGTGCTTAGCGGGTCACAGAACTGTTTTTGTCCTTCGCTCAGTTGTCCACTGCTACAGACTCTACGCTGGGGTGACGGCTGGGGAGGTGAGGCCATGGCCCATGTGAAGCTTGATAAACTGAATGATTTGGTCTAACCCGGTCTGAGTTTTCAGATTGGTGAACACAAACGGGCGATCGCCTCGCATTTTTTTGGCATCGCGCTCCATCACCTCCAGGCTGGCCCCCACCAGCGGCGCCAGATCAATTTTGTTGATCACCAGCAGGTCAGACTTGGTGATCCCCGGCCCCCCTTTGCGGGGAATTTTGTCCCCCGCTGCCACATCGATCACGTAGATAGTCAGATCGACTAGTTCCGGGCTGAACGTCGAGGCCAGATTATCGCCACCGCTCTCGACAAAAATGACATCCAGCGGATCGAAGCGCCGTTCCAGTTGTTCGATCGCCACTAGATTAATAGAGGCATCTTCGCGGATAGCGGTGTGGGGGCAGCCGCCAGTCTCTACCCCAATAATGCGATCGCTCGCCAATGCTTGGCTCCGCACTAAAAACTGAGCGTCTTCCTGGGTATAAATGTCATTGGTGACAACGGCCAGGTTGAACTCATCGCGGAGGGCTTTACACAAGCAATCGACCAGAGCTGTTTTACCTGACCCGACTGGCCCCGCAATGCCTACTCGAAACGTGTGCATACCGCTCCTTAATAGTACTGACTTGGCTGTGAAGACAATTTGAAAAGATGTGAACCGGATTGGACGTGCTCCGGACATTCCCGTCCAATGAGTGAAGAGGAGAGTAAAGCCTCTGTGGCCCTACGGAATCCTTAGCGGGACCCCTCAGCGCTCCCTTCGGAGCCATCTGTAGAGTCGTCAGTATCCGGTTAATTGCATTGTTCCGAACCAGCCCCCAAACCCATGGAAACTTTAGCCTATCTTCATCTTGTTGAGAGTTACGACTACTCCCAATTCTGGTATCAAGTCTCTGCCAGTTGCCCCACTCGTTGCGATCGCCCATCTTACCAACCAATCTCTACTATGCCAGGCGATCGCCCTCTAAATGCCGCCGCTCCCCACGCAACCGCAACGATTGAACCACTTAGCCTGCATCCTGTTTGCTGGATGATGCCCTGACCGAAGCCTAGCTATGGCTCCTCGGCCACCCTCTCAAGGGCTTTCCACTCCATCCACTTGGCACTGCCAGCACATCCTTGGCGGTCATCGCTCTTGGGTCAGGGCGGTGGCAGTTAGCGCTGATGGGCAGATAATTGCTAGTGGCAGTGGCGATCGCACCGTCAAACTCTGGTCATTGGCGACGGGGGAGTTGCTCCACACCCTCAGCGGACACACCAGTTGGGTCCGAGCGATCGCCTTTGCCCCTGGAAGCGACACCCTGGTGAGTGGAAGCTGGGATGGCACGGTGCGCGTCTGGCAGGAAACCGATGGCGCTGATGGCCTCGATGGGCCATATTTAGCGTGAATTCCGGATCAACTGAAACCCTTGCTGTTCCCTACGTGTCGCGCAGGGAACAGCAAGGGTTTTGGGGCACCCTGCCCGGCGCAGTGCCCCAAAATCCGCTTCACTAGAACTAACGTTATTCAGATTGATGGCGTGACTGGATGCTGCGACGGGATGGGGATCAGTCGGAATGCCTTATACCGACTCCGTCGGTTATTGAGTCGGTTTGTTGT
>DVEB01000165.1 GCA_015295905.1 Synechococcales cyanobacterium M55_K2018_004 | reverse complement strand
TTTTGGGTCACCGCGCCGGGCGCGGTGACCCAAAACCCGCTTAACCAGAACTGACCTTATGGACATTGACTTAGGTTCGTAAGCGCTAGCAACCCTTGAATCACCTTGATAACCTTTAATAAATAAATAGTCTTCAATAAATAGTCTTCGAATCATAATCCTCGAATGCTTAGGTGAATGCTCCAGACTTTTGCCCGTCTACCATGATTCAACTTAGCCCTGCTGCAGCTGACGAAATTCATCGCTTACGCGCCCGTACTTCCCTTCCTGAGGCTCGATTCAGACTCAGTGTGCAACCAGGAGGCTGTCTCGACTATTACTACCACCTCAGTTTTGATGCGGCAGTTTCCTCAGATGATGTCATCCTCAATCTCAATGGAATTGAAGTTGTTGTCGATCAGCCAAGCTTGGCACTGCTCAGTGACCTGACTATCGACTATTCAGAAGACTTAATGGGGGGTAGCTTCCGCTTCTACAACCCAAATGCAGGCGAAAACTGCGGCTGTGGTAACTCCTTCTCTCTGCCATTGAAGGACTGACAGCCCCCTGCGACTTTTCGTTAAGCACATTCCAGTTAAGCCACAGTAAGTCATAGCAACAATTCTCAGGACGCAAACCTGAGGTCGTGACTCACATGGGCTTGGGCTTGTAGGCAGAGCACTCCGACTTCAGATGTAGCTTTAACCTCAGTTCTGGTGAAGCGGTTTTTGGGGCACCGCGCCGGGCGCAGTGCCCCAAAACCCTCGATGTTCCGCGCGCGACGTGCAGGAAACAGCAAGGGTTTCAGCTTATCCCGAACTGACGTTAGTTTGAGCCTGCTCGTGGCGGGCTCAAACTACACCTAAGCCGCGGATGCTGAACTACTCAATAAAATAATTGACAGAGATCAAGAAAAATTAGTATAGTTGAAGACTGTGAAAAGTTAGACCCTGAAGAGGCGTAGTCGCCGTTTCCATGCCTACAATCCAACAGTTAATCCGCAGTGAGCGCCAAAAGCTCACGAAGAAAACTAAGTCTCCGGCTCTCAAGAGCTGTCCTCAGCGTCGCGGAGTGTGTACCCGTGTGTACACAACGACCCCTAAGAAGCCTAACTCCGCTCTGCGTAAAGTGGCTCGTGTCCGTTTAACCTCTGGCTTTGAAGTCACCGCCTACATTCCGGGAATTGGCCACAACCTACAGGAGCACTCTGTGGTCATGATCCGTGGAGGCCGGGTCAAGGATCTTCCTGGTGTGCGTTATCACATTATTCGTGGCACCCTCGATACCGCAGGTGTGAAGGATCGGAAGCAAGGACGCTCGAAGTATGGTGCTAAGCGTCCCAAGGCTGTCGCAAAGTAAACTTGCTCCTTGGCTCTGTAGGTTGGCGCTACGTTGAATGCTGCAGCGTAGGAATGTATTGACCGTCCAGTCACAATGTGCTTTGCTGGGCAATCTTGAAGGGCTGTGTTGCTTTTAATATGCTCCTTCCTGAGCGCTCAACTGTTTTGTCCAGTATCATCTCTGTCCAATATCATCACAACTTGATTGTTCAATTAACCTAGACACCTATCATGTCACGCCGCACCGCCGCTCAGAAGCGCCCCGTTCCACCTGATCCGATGTATAACAGCCGCCTAGTTAGTATGATGGCTCGGCGACTGATGAAGTCTGGCAAGAAATCTATCGCTTACAGCATCCTTTACGATTCGTTCAAACTCATTAGTGAGCGCACCGGAGGAGACCCGCTTGAAACCTTCGAAAAAGCAGTCCGCAATGCGACTCCCCTTGTCGAAGTTAAAGCTCGTCGGGTCGGTGGTGCAACGTATCAAGTTCCGATGGAAGTCCGATCCGATCGCGGAACTGCGTTGGCATTGCGTTGGCTGACCCAGTTTGCGCGCGCGCGCTCCGGCCGCTCGATGGCTAGCAAGTTGGCGAATGAGTTGATGGATGCAGCAAATGAGACGGGTAGTGCAATCCGTAAGCGCGAAGAGACCCACCGCATGGCGGAGGCAAACAAGGCATTTGCCCATTATCGGTACTAGGGGAGCTATTCCTGGCTGATCCGGAATTGCAGGTATCATTCCCTGCCAATGTGTGAAGCAAAAGTATAGAATTTTTAAGTAGTCGTAATGGTGCGACAAACAGCGGCAGGAGATTCGTAAGGAGGTAGCTGTGGCACGTAGTATCCCGCTGGAAAGAGTTAGAAATATAGGGATTGCCGCGCATATTGACGCAGGCAAAACCACAACAACCGAGCGTATTCTGTTTTACTCCGGTGTAGTTCACAAAATGGGCGAGGTCCATGAGGGAACTGCAGTCACCGACTGGATGGAGCAAGAGCGGGAACGCGGTATTACCATTACTGCTGCCGCAATCAGCACCCAATGGACGCGACGTGATCCAAAAAATCCCACTCAGCCCCTCGCTGGTGAACCTGAGTATCGCATCAACATCATCGATACGCCGGGGCACGTAGACTTCACGATTGAAGTCGAGCGCTCTATGCGCGTGCTGGATGGTGTGATCACAGTGCTGTGTTCGGTCGGTGGTGTGCAGCCTCAGACTGAAACCGTTTGGAGGCAGGCTGATCGCTACAACGTGCCCCGTTTTGTTTTTGTCAACAAGATGGATCGGACGGGGGCAAACTTCTTCAAGGTGCATGAGCAGGTGCGCGATCGCCTACGAGCAAATGCTGTCCCCATTCAGATCCCGATTGGTAGCGAAGACCTTTTCAAGGGAATCGTTGATCTCGTGCGGATGCGGGCTTATCTGTACACCAATGACCTGGGAACCGATATTCAGGAAACTGAGATTCCAGAGGAAGTTCAGGAGTTGGCGGAGGAATATCGGCTCAAGCTAGTTGAAGCTGTTGCTGAGACCGATGACGAATTAACCGAGAAGTATCTTGAAGGTGAAGAGCTGACTGAGGAAGAGATCCGCACTGCCCTTCGGAAGGGCACAATTGCTGGAACAATCGTACCGATGCTGTGCGGTTCTGCCTTCAAGAACAAGGGTGTCCAGCTAATGTTGGATGCTGTTGTGGACTATCTCCCTTCTCCCCTAGACGTGCCTGCGATTCAAGGCACACTTCCCGATGGGAGTGTGGCAACTCGTCATGCTGATGACAACGAACCCTTTGCCGCACTGGCCTTTAAGATCATGGCTGACCCCTATGGTCGGTTGACCTTTGTTCGTGTCTACTCCGGCGTCTTGACTAAGGGAAGTTATGTTTACAATGCAACCAAGGGTAAGAAAGAGAGAATTTCTCGCTTGATTGTCTTGAAAGCAGATGAGCGTCAAGAAGTGGATGAGTTGCGTGCAGGTGACTTAGGGGCAGTTCTAGGTCTGAAGGACACCTTTACAGGAGATACGATTTGCGACGAGACGGCACCTATTATTCTGGAATCGCTCTTTATTCCAGAGCCGGTGATCTCTGTTGCGGTTGAGCCAAAGACCAAGCAGGACATGGAGAAGCTCTCTAAGGCTCTACAGGCTCTCTCTGAGGAAGACCCAACATTCCGAGTGCGTGTCGATCCGGAGACGAATCAGACGGTGATTGCCGGAATGGGTGAATTGCACCTTGATATCCTTGTCGATCGCATGAAGCGTGAGTATAAGGTGGAAGCGAATGTTGGCGCACCTCAGGTTGCTTACCGTGAAACTATTCGCAAGCCCGTGCGGGCAGAGGGTAAATTTGTCCGTCAGAGCGGAGGCAAGGGGCAATACGGTCATGTTGTCATTGAGGTAGAACCTGGGGAGCCTGATACTGGCTTTGAGTTTGTCTCTAAAATTGTGGGTGGGGTTGTTCCTAAGGAATATATTCCCCCTGCAGAGCAAGGGATGAGAGAAGCCTGCGAGTCAGGAATTCTGGCAGGGTATCCAGTGATTGATCTGAAGGTCGCATTAGTAGATGGATCCTTCCATGATGTGGACTCCTCCGAAATGGCCTTCAAGATTGCTGGCTCAATGGCAATTAAGGAAGCCGTAATGAAGGCTTCACCCGTTCTACTTGAACCCATGATGAAGGTTGAAGTAGAGGTTCCAGAAGATTTCATCGGGAACGTCATCGGTGACCTTAACTCTCGCCGTGGACAAATTGAAGGGCAAGATACCGAGCAGGGTATTGCCAAAGTGACCGCTAAGGTTCCTCTGGCTGAAATGTTCGGCTATGCCACGGACATTCGGTCGAAGACCCAGGGACGTGGTATCTTCTCGATGGAATTCAGCCACTATGAAGAGGTTCCTCGGAACGTGGCTGAGACAATCATTGCTAAGAGCAAAGGGAACGCTTAATCAGAAAAAGGGACAAATAGATTCATGGCACGCGCAAAATTTGAACGGACAAAACCCCACGTCAACATTGGTACGATCGGGCACGTTGACCACGGTAAAACGACGCTTACTGCTGCAATTACCATGACGCTGGCAGCGCTGGGGCAAGCTCAAGCTCGTAAGTATGATGAGATTGATGCAGCTCCTGAAGAGAAAGCACGGGGGATTACCATCAATACTGCTCACGTGGAATACGAGACGGAGAAGCGTCACTATGCTCACGTAGACTGCCCCGGTCACGCTGACTATGTGAAGAACATGATCACCGGAGCTGCTCAGATGGATGGTGCAATTTTGGTGGTTGCAGCCACTGATGGTGCCATGCCTCAGACCAAGGAGCATATCCTTCTCGCTCGTCAAGTTGGTGTTCCTAGTATTGTGGTTTTCCTCAATAAGGTTGACCAAGTGGATGACGAGGAACTGCTGGAACTGGTGGAATTGGAACTGCGGGAACTGCTAAGCGAATATGAATTCCCAGGTGACGAGATCCCTATTATTCGTGGTTCTGGCCTAATGGCACTGGAAGCCATGATGGCAAATCCCAAGACGGCTCGTGGTGAGAATGAGTGGGTTGACAAGATCTACGAACTGATGGATGCAGTCGACTCCTACATTCCCACGCCTGAGCGCGATGTGGACAAGCCCTTCCTAATGGCTGTTGAAGACGTGTTTACCATCACGGGTCGGGGGACGGTTGCCACCGGTCGGATCGAGCGGGGTCGTATTAAGCTCAACGAAACTGTCGAGATTGTAGGCATTCGCGAAACCCGTACGACCACGGTGACGGGTATCGAGATGTTCAAGAAGAGCCTAGATGAAGGTCTAGCCGGAGACAACGCTGGTCTACTGCTGCGGGGTTTGAAAAAAGAGGACATTGAGCGCGGCATGGTAATTGCCAAGCCTGGTTCCATCACCCCTCACACTGAATTTGAGGGTGAAGTGTATGTCCTGACCGAGAAAGAAGGTGGACGTAAGACTCCCTTCTTCGCTGGGTACAAGCCTCAGTTCTACGTTCGAACCACCGATGTTACTGGAACGATCAAGGCTTTCACCTCTGACGATGGTTCTCCAGCAGAAATGGTGATGCCTGGTGACCGCATTAAGGTGACTGTTGAATTGATTAGCCCAATCGCCATTGAACAGGGAATGCGTTTTGCAATCCGTGAGGGTGGTCGAACCATTGGTGCAGGCGTTGTGTCCAAGATTATTAAGTAGGAATCTACGCCGATGCAACCAGTAATCCTAAGCGATTACTGGTTGCGCCTTCTCTCTATGACTTGACTCGATTTTTTCTAGAGTTGATGGAACGTTATCTAACGTCATCAACTCTCATTAGTAGAACCTTGACACTTGAATATTTCCCATGGCAACCATCCAACAGCAAAAAATAAGAATTCGCCTCAAAGCCTTTGATCGGCGTCTCCTTGACACCTCCTGCGAAAAGATCGTAGACACTGCCAATCGGACTAATGCAACGGCAATTGGTCCGATCCCTCTGCCAACCAAGCGTAGAATTTATTGTTTACTGCGCTCTCCTCACGTTGACAAAGACTCGAGAGAGCATTTTGAAACGCGCACCCACCGACGCATTATTGATATTTATCAGCCGTCTTCTAAGACGATTGATGCACTGATGAAGCTTGATCTGCCTGCTGGGGTTGACATTGAAGTCAAACTCTAAAAATCTTGTTTGACTGCATAGCCGCTAGTAGTGGTGTGATCACAGATCACACCATTCAATCTCTTAGCTAGTCGGATCTCGTGCTGCTTGACTGTCTTCTATCAATGCGACTAAATACGACACTCCCTATAGGTAGGGCTACTGTTAGAGGGATGGACATTGCCGTATACAGCCAAGCGTTTGAAGCAATATGGGCAGTGTTCGACAAAAGTTGAGTCGCCTCCGATAGGTTGGGCCGTTCTGTAGCTGGGCTTAGTTGGTATGTAACTCCGTGGCGGTCGGTGTTGCGAAATATTCGTTCGTTTCTCTTCCAGTTCACTAAAGGGATGCGATACACTGATAGAAACGGCTCTGTAACGTTTATTATCCCCTGTCTTTTTCGGTCTGCTTGCATGACAGGGCAGGGTGTGAGTGTTTACTAGGCTCCTTTCTATCAACGTTATCAATGGCATTTTCCTCCTCTGTTGCAGTGCGAGAACTCCCTTTGTTCCCGCTTCCTGAAGTCGTTTTGTTTCCTGGTCGGCGACTCCCGCTACACATTTTTGAGTTTCGCTACCGGATTATGATGAATACTATTCTCCAGAGCGATCGCCGCTTTGGAGTATTGATGTTTGACCCTACGACGGGAACTGTTGCCCCGGTGGGTTGTTGTGCAGAAATTGTCAACCACCATCGGCTTCCCGACGACCGGATGAAGATTATGACAGTAGGGCAGCAACGGTTTCGCGTGTTGGAGTATGTGCGCGAGAAGCCCTACTATGTTGGTTTAGTGGAATGGATTGAGGACCACCCGACCGATAAAGACTTGCGTCCGCTTGCTACAGAGGTTGATCGCTTGTTGCGGGACGTGGTTCATCTTTCGGCAAAGTTGACCGGACAGGAAATCGATCTACCTGATGATATTCCTTCTCTTCCGGTTGAGCTGTCCTACTGGGTTGCGAGTAATCTGTACGGTGTTGCCCAGGAGCAGCAAGCGCTACTTGAAATGCAGGATACGGCGGCTCGACTAGAGCGAGAAGCAGAAATTTTGACCTCGACGCGCAATCATTTAGCGGCCCGAACCGCACTCAAGGATGCCCTAGGTAGCTGAGCTTGCCTCATTGCCCAAGCATTGCCCAATGTGGCGCTACGCACTCATGATGTCAAATGCTTTTTATGGGAAACCCCGCCGCGCAGATTTTCCCACAAAAAGTGTTGTCCTAACCTATGCGCGCAGCGCTATATCTGTTACCGAGCCATCGAGCCTTGCGCGATGCAAAGGGAGAACGAGCCCAAAGTCTAGATTGAATGGCCAATCTCTAAAGGCTTTCTGTGACGGAGAGTATTTCATAGCTGCCAAAGGTTTTTAGGGTTTCTGTGTATTGCTGAATTTCCTGCAGAGCCATCTCAACGTTGGGTTGATCCGTGCCTGCTTCAATATCGATGAAGAACAGATAATCCCCTAACGATCGCTTAGTTGGGCGAGATTCAATGCGGCTCAAGTTAATCCCCCGGTCAGCAAGTACCTGCAAAGGTTTTACAAGTGCTCCGGGTACATTGGCGGGAACGCTAAAGGCGAGTGAAGTGTGATTGCCGCCAGGAGAAGGTTGCAGACTGAGCACCCAGAATCGCGTGCAGTTATCCGGATTGTCGTTAATGGGATGGGCTAGGATAGGCAGATTGTACATCTGCGCTGAGCGTTGAGATGCGATCGCCGCTGTAGTAGTGTTGCCCGCCAATCGCTGAAGGGCTTCTGCAGTTGAATTTACTGGAATAAGCTTGACATCGGGCAACTGCTTCTCTAGCCAGAGCTGACATTGAGCAAGTGCCTGAGGATGAGAATAGACGGTTTCAATTGCAGCTAACTCGTAGGCAAGTGAGATCAGGGCGTGGGAAATGGGTAATGTCAGCGCCTGCTGAATGCGTAGCCCATCGAGTTGCCACAAAGTATCCAGAGTTTGAGTGACACTCCCTTCCGTTGAATTTTCAACAGGCACAACCACGAAGTCAGTTTTGCCAGTTTGACAAGCCTTGAGTGCCTTGGCAATGCTGGGGCATGGGACAAGGACTGTTTCAGCCTGAGCAGTCTGTTGCAGGATTTTCCCCCAAGTCAATGCTGCAACTTCTGCATAGGTTCCGGCTGGGCCTAAATAAGCAATCGAGAAAAGGCTCATAGTCTGTTGGTGAGGAAGTTTTCGCTTTGACACTGCATCAGCCCATAATCTTTAAGTTTGTTGTCTCCAATTCAGGTGTCGCCTCCAAACAAAGTGGCCTTGCAAGGGAAAGTCTTCCATCTAAAACGTGTAAATCAATATCGCTCGAAGTGTATCAAGCTTATTCCGTATACTCTGTGGAATCGCAGCAAAATCTTGGAATCAATCGTAAAATTATAAGAAACTTCTAAAAAAGTCTCCGTAATCTTTCTGTTGCGCTGTTGCCAGTGTTGATTGCAATCCTGCTGTCCTGATGAGTAGGTAATCCTGTGACAGGTTCTAAAACTCAGAAATTTACTGCCGTTCAATCGGTGGAACTCCTGGTTCCCAACAATCCTATTCCAATCCAGCATTATCTACGCCAACCCCAGCGGCTTGTCCATACGCTAGTTGATCCAAGTCGGATGGACGTTTTAGGGGCGGACTACTTTCGCTTAAAAATGCGTCCGCTTAACTTCCTCATGCTAAATATTCAACCAATAGTTGACTTGAGAGTGTGGGTTGCTGCTGATGGTGTGTTAAAAGTTCGATCGGT
The DNA here is from genome assembly GCA_015295905.1 of Synechococcales cyanobacterium M55_K2018_004. Taxonomy (GTDB): domain Bacteria; phylum Cyanobacteriota; class Cyanobacteriia; order Elainellales; family Elainellaceae; genus DVEB01. The sequence goes on along the minus strand of DVEB01000165.1, from coordinate 1,360 downwards.
TGACTGTCAGCTCCATGGCTTTGAGTATGCCAACAATCGATTTGAGTTAACCTTGTTGGGTCAACTAGAACCAGTGACCCAAGCAGAATTTACCCTATTGAGAGGGCGGGCTGACCTTGAAGTCATCGTTGATCTCCCTCCAGTGCTATGGTTCACTCCCAAACCGCTGCTGGAAGCCACAGGAACGGGGCTGCTCAAAAGTATTTTGTTAACAATGCAGCAACGCTTGAGCCATCAATTGCTAGCCGATTACACGGCCTGGGTTAAAGACCAGCTTGCTCGAGATAGTGCTCGCTTCTCCACAGATGTGATTGCAGAAGGCTCTTACTAGGGTAGCATTCGCGGAGTTGCGGAATCTAATGTCTGGATGAGAGTCAGCAATTCTCAGCATAAAAATTAGCAGTGGGATATCCGCACCCTGCGGGTGCGGATATCCCACTGCTAAACCGCACTAGAAGTCGAAAATGAGATTGCTGTCTCTTTCACTGGCTTGTTGCTTTCCTTGCTTACTTGGGGGTTGCCTGACAGGGCGTAAAGGAGCGACGGTGTTGACGAGAACAACCGTACCTCGCGAGAGCCTGACGGTGATGAACAGTGCCATATCCCTTATTGGCGGCAAGACCGTACTCTGGATAACGTCTGTCCAGGCGACAGATAAGTTCGTCTCGCCAAGCTTTAGCAACAATGCTGGCAGCGGCGATCGCCAATGATTTCTCATCGCCCCGCACAATTGTTTGCTGGGCAATGGGCAGCCCCGGAATGCGTTGATTCCCGTCTATCAGACACAGCGCTGGCGTAGGCTGCAACCGCAAGACGGCCCGCTGCATTGCCAGCAAAGAGGCTTGCAAAATGTTGATCCGATCGATTTCTGCAACGGTCGCAATGCCGATTTTACAGTCAATGGCGATCGCCCGAATTTGAGTAGATAGGTGCGATCGCTGCACCCCTGTCAGTTTTTTACTGTCAGTCACTCCTGCGACGGCAAGCGTCTCGTAGGCAGCCTTGGGGAGGAGTACGGCAGCAGCTACCACAGGCCCAAATAATGCACCGCGTCCAACCTCATCAACGCCTGCAGTCATATCTAATTCGACACATTCTGCAAAGGAGCATTGATTTAGCAGTTCGAACTGCACCATACGCACAACCTTAATCCCACAGCAAGTTTCTGTGAGCAGACAATTGCTCCTCCTCACAGATCCTATACAGAATCCGTTGCTTATAGGGTCGGTTAGTTTTTGGTAGAATGCCCGCTGCGCGGGCATTCTACCAAAAACTAACTGCTACTTTATAGATAGATTTCATATTATACAGAATCCGTCTGTAAAGTAGCAGTTTGTCGTGGTGTAAAACGTGCGCGCAG
>DVEB01000359.1 GCA_015295905.1 Synechococcales cyanobacterium M55_K2018_004 | reverse complement strand
CCGGCGCGGTGACCCAAACCCCTCTTAGCCAGAACTGACGTTAAATATCACCCTCCCCCTCGAAAAGCGTTTTTAGGGGCATTGCACTAATTTGATGAACTTCCCTGAGGTAGCGGGAGAGAGTCTCCGTTTGTCCGTGGGTCACGTAAACCGTTGATGCGCCTGTCTGCTGAACGGTTTGTACTAGGCTGGGCCAGTCAGCATGGTCAGACAAGACAAAGCCGCGTTCGTAGCCGCGCCGTCGCCTTGCACCACGCACCGCCATCCACCCCGAAGCAAAGGCCGTTTGGGGCTGGGGAAAGCGCTTCATCCAGCTAGAGCGGTGTCCAGAGGGGGGAGCCAGCACCAAGTCGCCTTTGAATTTGTAGTCTCGCGGCATCTCTGAGGCAGGAATCGTCTGAACCATTGGCACCCCCATCTGACGGTAAATCTGCGTGAGTGCGTGGATCGCACCGTGCACGTAGACGGGGCTATCGGTGAAGTGGCGCAGTTCGCTCAAGACCCGCTGGGCCTTGCCGAAGGCATAGCAAAACAGCAGAGAGGGGCGTTCTGGGTCGCTCTGCCACCACTCGTAGATCTGGCGACAAATTTCGCTGCCGCTCTGCCAACGGTAGATGGGCAGGCCAAAGGTGGCCTCAGTAATGAACGTGTTGCAGGGGACGATCTCAAATGGCTCGCAGGTGGGGTCTGCCCCGCGTTTGTAGTCACCAGAGATGACCCAGACTTCATCCTGATGCTCCACCCGGATCTGGGCTGACCCCAGCACATGGCCAGCGGGATGAAAGGAGACCCAGGTGTTGCCCAGCTTGAGTTTTTCGCCATAGGTCACCCCCCGCAGGGCAATGCGATCGCCCAATCGTTTCCGCAACACTCCCTCGGAAACTGCTGTAGCTACGTACTGACGAGACCCCGACCGGGCGTGGTCAGAGTGGGCATGCGTCACCAGCGCCAATTCTACAGGCCGCCAGGGATCGATATAAAACCCACCCGCTTCGCAGAACAATCCCTCCGGGCGGACGGTAATTAACGACATGCAGTGCTCCTACTCCAAAATATCCCGTCCCATGCGAGCATAGCGAATCCGCAGCATGAGGCCGAGGGTGATCTGCTTAAACACCCAGTAAAACACCGTCAGAACTATAAAGGTGATGAACATGACCAGCACAGGACGCTTTGAAGTCAGGTCATCCAAAGTAGTTAGGACTACATCCCCTGGGTTGACTGCAATATCCCAGCTATTCAACCGACGAAACCGGCCCAGATAGATGCCCACAGCACAAAGGAGGTGCATCCCCAGTTCTGCAACCGGGATCAACCGCTCTAGCCCCTGGCGTTTGAGATAAATATCCAGGTTGAGTAATGACAGCACGTAGGCTATTAGCCCCCCCAAAATCGCCAGCAAATGCACCGGCAGGACAAACAGCGTCACCAGCCAGATGGAAGCACGGTCGGCTCCTCTCACAAGATGAATGATGTCTGTCAACATGTAGGGGGCATTGGGTAAAAAGGCGACAAACAGAGCAAAGCAAAACCACCAAGCAAATGTGCGAGTTGGCTTTTTGCGGCGAAACAGCCAGTAACTGAGGGCGAGGGGAATGAATGCCAGGAACAGGTTCCACAGAATCCAACCACTGTAGACACTGGAGAAGGCAACAAGTGCTTCATTCAGGCGATCGCTCATAGCACCGTACAAAATTTCGTCTTTCCCAGAGTAACCTCATTTTTCCAAGGTCGGTAGCAGCGCCCACCAAGACTGACCATGCCTGCTTGGCTAAGGTGCTAGCCTGCCTGCCACTAGATTGCCGCGGATTCAATTCGGCGATCGCCCCAACTTCGCTATCCTGTAAGCAGCATCGCGCATCCTCCAGTCCTGCCATGAGCAAAC
>DVEB01000292.1 GCA_015295905.1 Synechococcales cyanobacterium M55_K2018_004 | reverse complement strand
TTACACCACGACAAACTGCTACTTTACAGACGGATTCTGTATCACAACAAATCTGATGCAAGGGGGATGGGGGCAAAGCCCACGGCTAAGGGGTTCCACCCCTGCACCCTATCCCGACTGAGATGACTACAGCTATGTCATCAAATTTTGCTAGAGGCTGCTGATCACTGCTACAGATAGTGTTACATTAAATGCTCAACTACCATTGATAGAGTCTCCTGTTGATCAGGGCGATGGTTCGAGGCTACCCGCTGTGGCCTCCTTAGCAGGAGTCCCCTATGCAGATGGGGTGCGATCGCCCTCTGACCTGGGGTTGCCCCCGGCTCAGACCTCTCCCGATGCAGATGGGGGTGCTTCACATCTCCCGTTGTCTTCCTCAAGTGTCCTATGGTGCAAGAGCTAAATTTCCAGACCTACAGCGATCGCCTTCCGCCTCAAAACATTGACGCGGAGGAGGCCATCCTGGGCGGAATTTTGCTGGATCCGGAAGCGATCGGACGAGTAGCCGAAATTCTGCGTCCCGAGGCGTTCTACATCGGCGCTCACCAGGAAATTTACCGAGCTGCTCTGACACTCCAGAGCCAGGGAATGCCGACCGACCTCATGAGTGTAACCAGCTACCTACACGACCACGGCACCCTGGAAAAGGTGGGTGGGCAGAGCCGCCTTGCGCAACTGGTAGACCGCACCATTAGCGCCGTCAACATCGACCAGTATGCCCAACTGGTGATGGACAAATACCTACGCCGCAAGATGATCCATGCAGGCAATGAAATTACTCAACTCGCCTACGAAATGGGTACACCACTGGAGACGGTGCTAGACCAGGCCGAACAGAAAGTCTTCAATATTACTCAGTTTCGCCCCAATCAAAGCTTAGTTTCTACCGCAGACATCCTAACGACAACTTTCTCGGATATTGAGAGTCGATCGCTGGGGATGGTGCTGCCAGGGATCTCCTGCGGCTTTTATGATCTAGACGCGATGACCCAAGGGTTCCAGCGCTCTGACTTGATCATTGCAGCAGGGCGTCCAGCCATGGGCAAGACCAGCTTTTGCTTGAACATTGCCCGCAATATTGCCGCCTTCCACAAGCTGCCGGTGGCCATCTTCAGCCTAGAGATGTCCAAGGAACAGTTGGTCTATCGCTTGCTCTCTAGTGAAGCCCAGATTGAGAGTGGGCGGTTGCGATCGGGGCGGATTAGCCAGCATGAGTGGGAGCCAATGGGCTATGCCATCAGTGCTCTGTCTCAAACTCCTATTTTTATTGACGATACCCCTGATATCTCGGTTACAGAAATGCGATCGAAGGTGCGGCGGTTGCAGGCGGAAAGTGGTGGAGCGCTAGGGCTTGTCCTGATCGATTATTTACAATTGATGGAGGGTAGTGGTAGCGAAAACCGGGTGCAGGAGTTGTCTAGGGTGACGCGATCGCTCAAAGGTCTGGCACGAGAGCTAAATGTCCCCGTGATTGCCCTGTCGCAGCTCAGTCGCGGGGTGGAGTCCCGTACGAACAAACGCCCCATGATGTCTGATTTGAGAGAAAGCGGCTCCATTGAGCAGGATGCAGACCTGATCTTGATGCTGTACCGCGACGAATACTACAACCCCGACACACCCGATCGCGGTATTGCCGAAGTCATTATTACCAAGCACCGCAATGGCCCGGTGGGGACGGTGAAGTTGCTGTTTGAACCGCAGTTCACTCGCTTCAGGAATTTAGCGACTCCGGGGCGAAGTTAACCGTCAGATTTTATCGGATTTTAATGTTGGCTGGCTTCGCCTAGACGCTTTGTTGAATTGGGTGGAGGGCATGGTATGCCTCTACCCCCAATCAAACAGAACTGCTGACTGTTCAGTGTGTTTAAAGTGAGTTCGGGATACACTGAAACCCATAAGGTTCCGTGCGCACTATACACCGAACATCGAGGGTTTTGGGGCACTGCACATGGCGCAGTGCCCCAAAACCGCTAAATCCCGTTATTCTTCGTATTCGGTCTCAATTTCGATATCCTTCGATGTCCAGCGTCTCTTCGTCAATACGGACATAGAGAATGTTAGGCTGCGTTCGCTCTACCCGGTTTTCTGAGACTGTCGCCAATTCTCAGTCTGTAGACCAGGAACTCGAGCAAATTCTCTCTGGTTTGCTGTGATCATGAGAAGATTATGTTGCAATGCAGTGGCTGCAATCAAGATGTCGTAAGCACCAATTGCTTGCCCTTGAGATTTAAGGAAAACACGAATTTGAGCTGCTCGTTCTGCTTCTAGGGTGCCAAAAGGAAGAACTGTGACAGACGACAGAAAGCTAGCAATCGCTGGTTCAACCTTCTGGGCACGTTGAGGATTGAGTGCTAATCCGTAGCGTAACTCCATAACCGTAATTGCCGAGACGGCAATATCAACAGGCGGGGTTTGCTTGAGCCTGACTTTAGTGCCAGGTTCACCCTTGATGAAGTCGCTGATGACGCAAGTATCCAATAGATACCGCATCAGAATAGTTCCGGCTCAGGGGGTGGAAGGAGTTCGTCACGATAGGACTCAAACGGAGGGAAGTCAGGGATACCTTCATAGGACAAGATAGACTCCGACCACTGAGAGGTGGAAACAGAGGGTGGTTGAATCATCTGACGTAAGGCTTGTAGAATCAAGGTTTGCAATGGAATATTAGATTGCTCTGCTTGACGGAGCAGGTCTTGCTCAAGATCTGGCGGCAAATTGATCGTAATTTGCATAGTGCGTCCTACCAGTAGTTAACTTATTCGCCTTAGTGGTGCAGAAAACTTTTAGAGTCTCAGGATGAGAATAGGGTGACACGGGAGAATTCAATACGGGTTTCCAATGGCGCTCGTTTTTTCAGAGAAGCCATTGCGGCTGATGGGCTTTTGCGAGGTAACGCTACCAATTGAGGAATTGGCAGGTTGAGATAACCCAGGCGTTTAATCTCGCGTAATCCCAATTGTAAAAAACTCAAGCCGCGTTGATGATGCCAATCCAAAGCGCTCCGCCGTCCCTGTGCGATGACAGCAACAACTGCAATGACCATGGCAATCAATGTCGCCGCTGCTAACAGCATCAGCAGACAACCGAGGGCAGCAGCGTCACGCAGATGAGAGCGGATCAGGTCAAACGCAGCCGATTTGTAGTCCTTGAAATGCGGTCCAATCCTGATCCCACCGCACGCTTGTATCGAGCGTGAGCAGCATGGCCATGCCTTCCCAAGCTTCGAGAAACTGCTTTAAGAGCGGCACGTAAAAGGTTTCAGCGTCGATGTGCGCATTGTGGACAAAATAGTTCAAGCACTGCATGTGACTGCGTGCCTGGCAGTCTCGGTGACTCAAGTAGGGCAGCCAATGGCTCAAACAAGCGCTCTGGGCTTGCAAAATGGGGCGACAGCAAACTTGACAGTCCTCTCCGTAGGACTGAGTTGCTCCGGCGCTGAAGTCCACAAAGGTCAAGTTAGGTTCGCCACAGTAGGCGCAGCAGTATTCAGCCATTGTCTGCATTGCAATAGGCATTAAACCTCACGCCATCATCGTAGCGCCATTGGATGTCTACTCCCTGAGTTCGTCTAGGTCGTGGGGTTGATTGTCCTCAAGCGATCGCCTTCTTTGCCTGAATGACTTGAAGGCTGCCACCCGCATAAAGCGTCTGATGCAGGGGGGAAAAGCCAATTTCTGAAAGGAGTGCCACTAAATCCGTTTGCAGTAGATCCCAAGCGGTTTCTGTCTCAAACAGCCAGAGAAACAGCGTCAGACCCGGCACAAAAACAGGATTGGTCGGCCGATGAAAATCAATGAGGGCGAAGGTGCCGCCTGGTTTTAAGACGCGATGCACTTCTTGCAAAATTTGCCGTCGTTGATCCGGCTGCATTTCATGCAGGGCAACACTGGTATGAACAATATCAAACCTGTCATTTGTGAACGGTAATGCTTCAGCCCAGCCTTCAACAAAATGCGCCTGTGGCACATTCTGCTTGGCACGATGGATGGATAACGGTGAGGCGTCTAGACCCGTCACATGAGGGAATTTCTGTACCAGGAATTGGGTCGTCTGGCCGCTGCCACAGCAGAGATCAAGCACGTCAGTTGTGGCAGTGGTTGCCAATCCTTGCAGCGCCAGTTGGCGAAATCTGGCTTCGCCCCCGACGGCTAGAGCAGCCATGCGCGAGACGCTGTCATAAAGCCACTGATAGCGGTAACTCAGGTCCCGCAGAATAGTTGCCATGACTGTGTTCCTTAATATAGCGCTACACGACTATAGTGCTACACGCATTGGTGAAGACAACGATTTCTGTGGGAAACCCCGCGCGGCGGGGTTTCCCACAAAACGTGTTTTACATCATGAGCGCATAGCACCATAGTCGTCAATCGTAGGGGGCACAAGTGTGCGATCGCACACAGTCAGTGCGGCCAGGAGATCAGTCCTGCGAGGGGCCAACAACCATGCTTTCACGCTCTGATCGTCCACCTCCCCCCTTGCGTTTGCAGATATCCCCTTTATTCAGGGAAAGGCTCTGCATCGCATCCAAGCGGCAGTAATCCCACGCGGCTCATGGCGGCTTCCACAGCCTGTTGTTGATCTCGGCGAGTGATCCAACGATGGTAGGTGCGTGTATGGATTGCGACGGAGTGGCCCATCATGCGGGCGGCCACCGTGTCGGGCAGACCGAAGTGGATGGTGCGAACGGCCCAGGCATGGCGGAGGTCGTAGGGCGAGAAAGGAATTTGGTAGCGTTTGAATTGCAGGCTCACCTGTTGCCCAATCCGTTGCAGGGTTGTCTGGGTCAGGTCGGTTTTGAGCGGAGGCAAGCAAACCTCGCGCAGGTTGAAGTCATCCACCCACGCTGGCGGAAAAGGCCAGACTTGGTGAATGCCTGTTTTGGTGGTTTCGAGGACTTCAATGACGGGGGTGGGGTCGCCCCGTTGCAGAGCGCTGTAATCGCAGAAGAAGACTTCGTGGTTACGCAGACCGTAGGCTGCCATAATGCCGTAGACAAAGCGCCAAGCGGGGTTAGGGATGCGATCGCCCACCTCAAGGATTTGCTCATCCGAGGGTAAGTCCCGCATCTGTGTTCGACTCGTGCCATAGTTGCCCCAGTACTGCTTCAGGTCTTTGGGTAGATCGATGTGCAGAAAGTCTGCTAAGGCGCTCATGGCTGTGCAGCAGACTTGGCGACTGCGGCTGTGGGGGCGAGTCTGCTCAAGGGTGGCGTAGATGGCCTCGGCCAAGCTGAGATGGGGGTGTTGCTGGGCGATCGCCTCCAGCTTTTTCAAGTAAGGTTGGTAGGCCTTCTCCCAAGTGGTACGCATTGCCGCAGGGTGACCGCCTGCAGCCGATTGGGATAGGAAGTGATGCTCAAAGGCGAGTAATTTTTCTGGCAAGTTCATCTGGTGCAGCCTGCCCCCTCCTTTGACCGGGAGATAGACCTGCCAGTCAAAGGTGTTCTGGATCAACTGCGCGGCAATCACTTTAGCCTCCTGCTCTGCTTGTTTCAGGCCTGCGGCAGTGGCCGGTAAATTGAGGCTAATCCGCTGCTGGTAGGGGTTTAAGCGGTAACTGTTGGGGCGAGGGGGGAGGGTTCCCCGTAGACAGAGTTTTTCACCCCGGCACTCGATCTGGAGCCCCAGTCGTGCTGCCTTCAAGCGTTTGTTGGCCTGCTCAATTTTTGCGCCAAAACTAGAGTTTTCAGGCATTCTCGGTCTCAGTTTATTGATAGCAACTTATTGATAGCAACGCTGATCTATAGCAGTGCCAGGCGACTGAGGTCAGTGGCAAGCATGGCACTCCTACATGGGAATGCGCCCTCACGCCTCCATAACCAGTCCTTCCATAACCAGTCCTTAAGGTGTGATGACCAGTGGTGTTCCAAACTGGACTTTGGACTGATCTGACTCAATAGGCGACAGAGCGTACTCTGCGAGTGCATTCTGTAGCCTATTGTTGCAAGCCCCTCAAATTTTGACACGCCTATAGCGGTGAAAGGGGATGAGTGCAAACGCAGGCGCCTTAATCAACGTGAATTGAGGATAAGCTGAAATCCTCGGTTTTTCGGGCGCGTCTTGCCCAAAAAACCAAGGATTTTGGCGCGCCGCGTATCGTGCAGTGCGCCAAAATCCGCTTACTCTGAATTGACGCTAAAGAATTGACGTTAAACCAATACCAAACGGAGGGTGAGGCAGACAATCTATTGATGCATTGCAATACATCGCATGGTCAGGCATTTACCCACTAAAATCGCAAAGCCAAAATCTAAAATGGGATCAGATCAAGCGCGCCGCCCCCCTTTTTGCGCTGAAATCTCCTGAAATTTGAGATAAACCATGAAAAGTGAAGCTTATCTCAGGTTTCCTTTTATTCTGGTGAAGGAACTGGGTTGTGGCTAATCTGAGCGTTTTGCGATCGCTCCCGTGAATTGCTTGGCATCTTAGACTGAATCAGTCCACAACGGTACAGGTGAGTTGGGGCCAACACCGCTGCACTGGGCTAAAGATTGGACTGCAAACCCTGTCCTCCCTTATTTCGGGGTGCAGCAGTGCCCGTTGTCAGAAGGACGCTCTGCCCCGATTGCTGCTGAATCCTGCATTTCCCTGACTCCATGACCCAATCTCAACCTATTGTCCAGGCTCCTAAAGTCCTCTGTTTAGGAGAAGTCTTGTTGGACTGCCTAGCTGACCAGCCCGGACTGCCCTACGAACAGGTCCAGTCCTGGACGCCCTACCCCGGTGGCGCACCTGCAAATGTCGCCTGTGCGCTAGTAAAACTGGGGACTCCTGCTGCGTTCCTTGGTTGTGTGGGCAATGACGCGGCGGGGCAATCGCTAGTCGAACTGCTACAGCAAACGGGAGTGAATGTTACCGGCATTCAACGCCATGCCACGGCTCCAACCCGGCAGGTCTACGTGGTGCGCACCCTGGAGGGCGATCGCCAGTTTGCTGGCTTTGGCAAACGAGACACCACAGACTTTGCCGACACCCGCCTCCAAGCCGACCGCCTGCCTGAAGCCTTGTTTGCAGCAGCGGACTATCTGGTGTTGGGCACGCTGGAACTAGCCTACCCGGATAGCCGCACTGCCATCCTCAAAGCCTTAGAATTCGCTGAGCACTACTATGTCAAACTATTTGTGGATGTGAACTGGCGGCCTGTGTTCTGGCATGACCAGGATGCTGCCAAGCACCTGATTCAAGAATTCATCTACGGGGTTGATTTCCTCAAACTTTCTGCAGAAGAAGCAGACTGGTTGTTTTCAACACAAGACCCAGCGGTGATTGCCCACCGCCTAGACAATCTGGAGGGAGTGCTGATTACTGATGGCGATCGCGGCTGTCGCTACTACCTAGGAGAACGGCTCGGTCATGTGCCTGCTTTTCCCGTCCAGGTGGAAGACACTACAGGCGCGGGGGATGCCTTTGTAGCTGGCTTTGTGCATCAGCTTTGCAAGCAGGGGCTACAAGCATTGAGCCAGCCTGAAACGGCTCGACAAATGGTGCAGTATGCCAGCGCTGTGGGGGCACTCACCACCACACGGGCAGGGGCAATCGCCGCTCAGCCCACGGCTGCCGAAGTGGAAGCGTTTCTTTACCTCCATCACCATCAGTAGATGCAGAATCAGTAGGTGACGTAGCAATCACCTGAAACGATTGGATGGCCAGAGGGAGGAAATCATGGCGGTTGAAATTGAGCGGAAATTTCTGGTGGTGGGGGATGCCTGGCGATCGCTCGGCAGTGGGACTGTTTATCGCCAGGGCTATTTGAACACAGAGAAAGAGCGCACTGTGCGGGTAAGAGTGGCGGGCGATCGGGGGTTCCTCACGATTAAAGGGGTGTCTGAGGGAATTGCTCGTTCTGAGTTTGAGTACCCCATTCCGCTGGAGGATGCCAACGAACTGTTGGATCACCTGTGCGATCGCCCCTTGGTTGAAAAAGTGCGCTACCGCATTCCCTGGGGTGAGTTGGTCTGGGAAGTCGATGAATTTTTGGGCGAAAATGCCGGACTCATTCTGGCCGAAATCGAACTACCTGATGCCTCCTATCCCCTAGAACTGCCTGACTGGATTGGTGAAGAGGTCTCCCACGACCCCCGCTACTACAACTCAGCCCTGGCCAAAAATCCCTTTTGCAATTGGGGCAACAGTGTCCCTAACGTCAGTTCTGGTTAAGCGGGTTGTGGGGCACTGCGCCGGGCGCGGTGCCCCACAACCCCTAGCACAGCACGCCGCGCACGGACAATCAAGGGCTTCAGCGTGTCTGGAATTGACGTTACCTACGGCCTGATGCCCCAAGCCACTCAATCGATGTGGGTTTTATGGACAAGGGCAAATCTCGTGTCCATGAAACCTACATCATCGAACCAGCGCTCAGAGTGTTCGCGTTCTCGGCAGAAAGCGGCGGCGGTAGCGGTAGTATTCCGCTAAGCGCTGTTCCCACTGTTGCCAGTAGGCCAGCATCTCCTCTGGCTCAAACCAAAATACTTCAGCCGGATGATTGGGGATGGCGATCGCCACCAACCCTTGCTGCAATTCAAACGCCTGGTCCGCCAGAACATAGTTCACTGCGCCACAGTAGGCTGCAATCTGGAGGGGCGCATCGTGCAGGCGCTCTACCGACCCCTTCGGAGCATCTGCCGTCTTCCAGTCGCAGACGCAGGGAACCCCCCGGAAGCTGGCAACACAATCCACCTTGCCTGCGTAGCCCAGGCCGTAATGAAAAACAGTGTCCTCCAGGAGTTTCACGTCGGTAATTTCTGAAAGGACTGGCTGCATACTGTTCCAGTAGGGGCGGATGGAATCCGGACAAGCAATCCGTTCACCCTTCAAGTGCCGATAAATCTGCCGGTGGGTGCCACTCCCCCGCCGACTGGCAGTAGTGGCAACGCGAGTGGCTGCTTCGTGGCCCAGGCGATCGCGCCAGCGTGCCAGGGCTGCTCTGGCTTCAGGCGGCTTGGTGGCATTTAGAATGGTGGTCACGCTGGGTAAGCAAATCCCCTGCGCGTCAGTGAAGTACCCCTTGCGGGACTGTGAAGATGAGGGAGGGAGAGCCGTCATGCCACTACAGCAACGCCGATGTTTCCACCATAACGGAAATTGCGAGACAGGAGCGATCGCCCAAATCTAAACCGGGTCATCTTTGCAGGAATGATGACTGCACCATTTCCACAAAAACAACCCGGCTAATGAATTTGCTGAAGCTATTTTAAGGCAGTTGAGGCATTTGATTGAGCTAGCCCAGCCGCGAGGGTGCTGGTGCGCGCCCCCAGATTTGCTTGAAATTAGCTGAGGGCGTTGGCGAAGGTCTCAAACACACCCGACTTGACAATCTGGTAAACCAGGTAGGCAAAACCAGCGCCTCCAATGCCACCCACCAAGAACATCCCAGCAAATTCGCTCCAGCCTTCAGAGGTACTGAAGGATTCCGGCGGATTGGGAGTGGTGACCGTTGCAGTGGGCTTAGCAGGCCCCACGCTGCCGTAGAGAGACAGGCAGATGGTAAGAATCACTACCAGGATCACCGCTTCCACCAAGCCTACGATGTCAGCAATGCTGGAGTTGCGAAACTGGCTGGTGTAGGCAAAGGGGCCAAACAGCAGATAGCCGTGGGCCATACCGATTTCCAGACCGCGACGCTGAGCAGAAAGCCCTTGGCGGTAGGCCGGCAAAGCATTGATAAACGCTTTAGTAAAGCCAGAAGCATTCACTGGAGTGGCAAGGTTGCCAATTTGGGGATCGTCAGCGGGCTTGACTACATCCATTGTCATGTCGATGTTCTCCAAAAGGGGTATCAAGAGTCACAAGCACACCCCCACAGCGAAAAGGGGTGCAGAGTGGTTGTGAGTGAATTGTGGCAGAAGGAGTTGTCCCCACTCCACAATCTATCTACGCTTGCTATCGAAGGAAATTAAATGCCAGAGGGATCTTCGCGCTCAATATAGATAAACAGGAGTGCCATTGTCACTGCGGGGAAGACCCAGCCGACGATCGGAACAAATATAGAGGGCAAGAAGGAAGCTGCCATATCAAATTCCTGAATGAAATGATAAGAAAACCGTCAGAACAGAATTTACTGCGAATTTGATGAGATTTGCAGAAGACTAAGAATTTTTAACAAATGTCAGTAATCGAGACGGAGTTGAATTCAGTCCCAATGACTTATGGTGCTACGCGCTCATGATGTCAAAAGCGTTTTGTGGGGCTAGGGGTTTGGCCAGTCCTTAACCCAGCCCCTCCAGTTCATCGAAG
>DVEB01000313.1 GCA_015295905.1 Synechococcales cyanobacterium M55_K2018_004 | reverse complement strand
TTACACTACGACAAACCGACTCAATAACCGACGGAGTCGGTATCACGATCAACCACTACCGCTCAATTCCATGACTCTTGCCGATCACCCAGTGTCGGCGGAAATAGCGTGAGAGGCTCGATTCCTCCAGTGTCAAACAGATGGGGCGACCGTGGGGACAGGTGCGCGGGTTGCGGGTCTGTTGCCACTGGTCCAGCAGGGTTTGCATCTGAAGTCGCGTTAGGGCAATGCCATTCCGGATGGCCGTCCGACAGGCTGTTGCAACTATGGCCGCCTCAAGGCTTCCTCCCCCACTTAGTTCCAGTAGCGCATCGGTACAGTCGTCCCGCGCGGCTAGTGGTTCAGGTGCAGTGCGGACGGCCCAGCGCTGTTCACCGAAGGGTTCTAGCTCCAGTCCCAACCTTTGTAACTGCTCGACTTGGTTAGGCGTGAGGTCAGCCAGGAGCAACGGTGGCTCTAGGCTGACTAATTGCCAGCGATCGCACAGTTGCTCGTAAATCACCCGTTCGTGAGCAATGTGTTGCTCAATCAACCAGATGCCACTGGGATGCTCGGCCACAATGTAGCGCTTGTGCAGTTGGGCGATCGCCTTCAGGGGTGAGGACAATGTCGTTTCTGACAGGGTTTGCGTCTCTGCCAGCCCTGGTTCGGCCAGTGGCTGCTCTAGAGTCGTGGGAACTGTGCGGCGGTTGGCATAGACTCCGCTGGCCTCGGCTGTCTTCAAAAGCTGCCCTAATCGCTGCGAGTAGGCAGTCTCCGGCAAGGTGACTGCTGGCAGACTGAGGGCCTGGGCGATCGCCTGCTCAACCTGCTGTTGCCAGCGATCCATCTGGCGTAAAAAAATCTCGACTTTGGCCGGATGGCGGTTCCAGTCCACTTGGTCGGGGGGCAGGTGCAGGTGCAGAAAACAAACGGGATGGCGATCGCGCGGTAGCGTGCGGCGGAAGCCATGCAAAAGGGTTTGTTCCAGCGTAGGGATGCGCACGACTCGTCCATTCACAGCTACTTTGACCCAATCCGGGCGGTAGCGATGACAGCGATCCGGCAGACCCAGCAGTAAGTAGATAGACGCTGTTGTGTCGTCAGTCAGGCTGATTTCCCGCAGGTCGCTGGGCTGCACATCGCGTAACAACTGGGGCAGTATGGCGATCGCCGTTTCACCGGCCCAGAGCGAAAACCACTCACGCTCATCCTGCTGCACTTGCCAGGTAATGTGAGGGTGGCAAAGGGCCAAGTGGGCGATGATGAGCTGCACCTCACGGAGTTGTTGGCTGGGGTTGGCCAGGCTCTGACGGCGACCTAACCAATTCCCAAACAAGTTGGACGCAGTGACGATGGTACCAGGGGCGATCGCCACCACGGTTTCTGCCAGAGGCTTGCCCTGATGGTCGTAGCGCAGTGCCCACCCCTCCCAAGCATCCCCCAGACGACTAACAATTTCTAGGTCTGCTAACTGGGCCAGACTGTGCAACGCCTCACCCCGAAACCCCAGGCTGGCAATTTGCCACAGGTCATCGTCGCTAAAAATTTTGCTGGTGCTATGGGAGGTTGCCGCACACTGCAGATCCTCCAAGCTCATGCCTGCACCATTATCGGCCACCCGCACCTTCCACTGCCCAGGCCAGACGGAAATTGTAATCCGGGTTGCACCGGCATCGATTGCGTTCTCTGCCAGTTCTCGCACGGCTGCTGCCAGGGAATCAATCACTTCCCCCGCAGCGATGCGGTGAATCACATCTTCGGGTAAGGGCTGAATGCGTGGAGCCATACCCTCATTATGCGAATTCTTGGGACAAGCAGACCATTCATCAGCCTCGAATGATATGGAATCCGTCTGTAAAGTAACGTGAATTCGGGATACGCTAAACCCCTTGATGTTCTGTGCGCGACGCGCACA
>DVEB01000297.1 GCA_015295905.1 Synechococcales cyanobacterium M55_K2018_004 | reverse complement strand
TTGCCACAACCCCAAACCAGCTTCTAAACGGACGCTCGATCACAATTCTGCGGCTCACAATTCTGCGGCATGGATTGCAGCCCCGATCAGGCCCACCTCAGGGTTGAGGATGATGTGGACGGGAATTTGTTCTAACAGGTTGCTCATGCGTCCTTTATCGAGAAAGGCATGGAGGAAACAGCCCGATTTAAGCAGGTCCAGATTTTTGGCAGCGATCCCCCCTGCCAAATACAGCCCGCCGTAGGGCAGGAGTTTGAGGGCAAGGTTGCCGGCTTCTGCTCCATAGGCGGTTGCAAACATGGTCATGGTTTGTTGACAGAGGCGATCGCCCTCGGCTGCTGCCATGGCAATCACTGCGGCGGGGTCTACTGATTTGTTGGGTTTCCCCATCTCCCGTTCCCACGTGCGAATCTTCTCGGCGACTTGGGGCGCTTCTGGCGCGGCCTGGCGATCGCGCAAAAACTGGTAGATTGAGACGATCCCCTGACCTGAAACAACGCGCTCTGCTGAGATGCGGTCAATCCCAAACTTCTCTAGTAGATAGCGCAAGAGTTGAAACTCCTGCTCTGAGTGGGGGGCAAAATCAGCGTGGCCTCCTTCAGAGGGAAACACCCGGTAGCGATCGCCTATTTTCAGCAAAAATCCCTGCCCCAGCCCTGTCCCTGCCCCAATCACCGCAATCGGGGCCTCGGGATTAGGGCAACCTGGCTGAAGTGTGTAGAGGTCCTCCGGCTTGAGGCCCAAAATGCCATACCCCACTGCCTCGAAGTCGTTGATCAGGGCAACGTGGGGGATCTGGAGTTCCGTTTCGAGGCGATCGCCCTGCAACACCCAGGACAGGTTCGTGAGGTCGGAAGTATTTTTGACAACCGGACCCGCGATCGCAAAACAGGCCTTTTCAGGTTTGGGACAGTGCCCCAGGACAGCTTCAATCTGTCGATAGAACTCCTGCACCATCGGCACTAGGTCAAAAAATTCACCACTGGCAAACCGCTGGCTGTGTAGCGTGCGGTGTTGATTGCTATCGGGGCCTAGCTCCACCAGCTTGAGAATGGTCTTGGTGCCACCAATGTCGCCTGCCAGTACTACCGTCATGCTGTTTCCACTCTCTGCTTGAAGAAATCCTCGTCACAATTCATAGCAGCTCTTGATGAAGTTGAGCAAACGCAGCCATTGATCCCACTTCAGGAACCCACCTCAGCCCTTGCTAACCCCACGTCATACCGACTCCGTCGGTTATTGAGTCGGTTTGTCGTGGTGTAAAACTGCTGCTTTACAGACAGATTCTGTATCCGTTCTGGTTAAGCGGCGCTTGGGGCACCGCGCCCGGCGCGGTGCCCCAAACCCTTCGATGTTGTCTGCACGTCGCGCAGGCAACATCGAAGGGTTCAACTTATCTTGAATTTCTGCTTGCTACTAGACCTTCTGCAGGAACGCTTTTCCTGTGGAAACTCTATCGCACTCAGGCAGAGTTAAACGTGGGTTCGTGGGTTTGCTGCATCCTCAGACTCCCAAGACGCCTCAGAACAATTGTCTCTCTCGTCGTCGTCTTCCTCCCAGGCAAGCCCGGTCTCATCGTCGTCTAGGACTTCCTCGGCTATCAAGTCTTCCTCAAGTTCCTGATCTGCTAATTCCTGATCAGGGGCGGTTACTTCGCCTTCATCTTCATCATCGTTTTCGTCATAGTCATCGTAGTCCTCCTCATCGGAATCTTCCCAATTGGTTCCTTTGGTCTGTTTCACCCCGTTGGCGATCGCCCCCAAAACCGGCAACTTGTAGTCCTTCAGTTGTTTCAACGTATGCACAACCGTAGTCCGAGGTGTCTGACGCACCGCCGCCACCAGCAAAATGCCATCGGTCTGAGCGGCAACAAAGTTAGCATCCAAGACTCCGTTGAGGGGCGGCGTGTCATAGATAACCAGGTCAAACACGTCGTAGAGTTTGGCAGTCAGGCGTTTCATCTTGGCAGAGGCCAACAGTCGAGTCGTGCCAACTGGATGGTTGCCTGCCGTCAAAACAAAAAGACTGTCCACCAACCCCGAAGGCTGAATGGCCGGGTCTGTGACATCTGGAAGTTGCTTCTCGTGCAACAGGTCACCTAAGCCTCGCTGATTGGGAAGATTCAACCGGCTGTGTATTTGAGGACTGCGGAAATTTGCATCCACGAGCAAAATGCGTTGCCCCATGGCTGCTGCCGTCTGAGCCAAGTAGAGCGCCGTGGTGGTTTTTCCGTCTCCCTCCACCGCCGAACAAACTGCGATCGCCCGTACATCTTCATCGGCAAACTCAAAAGCAAGATTGGCATAGAGCTTGTTAAACGCCTCCAGAAATGGGACAGCACTGGGGTTGGCCTCTAGTGCTACCTCGGGGTCGAGTGCTCCCAGCGTCACAGGCTCCGCCCCATCGTAGCGGGGAATCACCCCCAGCAACGGCGCTGGAACCAGATCGGTAATATCCTTCTCGCTATGGAAAATGTTCTGGTGTTTCTCCAACCACAATGCACTGCCCAGACCTAGGATTACCCCGGCCACAACCCCCAGTAGCATTTTCTTCATCGAACTAGCGGGGTCAGGAATGGCCGCGCCTGTTTCATCGCGGGGCAGCAGTGGCGGTGAAATGATCTCCCAAGGCACCTGGTTTTGGGCCGCCTCAACCCGCAAAGTTTCCCGCTGAATTTGCAACTGATCCAGCGTGCGGGTGGCAATTCCTAGCTGTCGCTGTAGTTCACTATAGCGACGGGCAATTTGTGGAAATCGGGCTGCTTCTCGTTCTGCGATCGCCCGGTTGATTGCTAGAGCACGGCGTCGAGTCTCCTGCACCGCAAGCTGGTTGCGCGTATTCACCATCTGTTGGATCAGGCCCACCCGCACTGAGTCCTGAAAGGTGAGGGAGAGCGGGTTGCGGTCTACATTCCCCAGTGTTTGCCCCAAAATCCGCTGGGCTTCCCGGTTCAACACACCGACTAGATTGGCCTGTCGTTCTCGCAGCCGCTGGATCACGGGGCTGGCTTCACTGAAGCGGGCCGACTCCGTTGCAATTTGTGCTTCTAGTTGACTAATGCTGTTGAGGAGTTGCTGGTAGCGCGTGTCCTGGCTCAGGGCTGAAGCCGCTAGTGCCTCATTGGGACTGAGTTGCAGTTGTTGCTGCAAGGTCTGGAAGAGCGTTCGCTGTTCCATAATTTCGCGCTCGTTGGCCCGTTGCTGCTCGGCGATCGCCCGTAGTTGGCCAAACACTTCTGCTCCCTGGCTTTCAGGATTCACCAGATCATACTCCTGCTGAATTTTCTCAATCTGGCCTTGCAACTGATTGACGCGCTTTTTCAGATCCGGCAGTTGATCCTCAATAAATTTCACCCCTTGGCCAATCCGAGTGCGTCGGTCTTCCAAACTGTAGGTGAGGTATTGCCGTGCCAGTTGTTCCAGCACAAATTGCACCAGTTCTGGATCATATCCCCGGTAACTGACCTGCAAAATTTTGGTTTGGTTGAGGCGATTTTTGCCACCCGTCCGTTCCACTAGCAGATTGCTGCGCAATTCTATGTAGGTGAAATCAGGGTACTTGACGCGAACGGCCTCAAATACTGGTCCCAAGACTCTAGGACTCTGGAGCAGTTCAAGCTGCGTTGGGTAGTCGAGGCTAAAGTCATTGGGGCTAATGTCACCGCGAGTCAGGGCGGCTGGCGCTGCAACTCGTGCCTCAGACGTGACCGGTTCCACTAGCATTTGAAAGCTGCCGCTATAGGTGGGTGGGTCATCGGCTGAGAGTAGCCAGGCAACGGTGGTGGTCGCCCCGACGCAGGCCAAAATCAGCAGCGCCTTCCGCTGTATCCCCCGGATCAGGGGGACGAAGGGAGATTTTTTCTTGGGGGCGATCGCTGCCGTCTCACCCATCTCACCATCGACTGGGGTTGGCAGCGTTGGGTTGTTGTTCATGATTTTTAGGCTGGGGGAGCTAAAGGGGGGTCAGGGCATAGGATGGCAGGCTAGCGTCTGGTCAAGCCTGGGTGAAGGATCGTTGAGACTTCAAGGCGACTTCAAGACACACTTGACCGACCACTAGAAGAGGCCGAAACCACCGAGGAGGCGGAAGATACCAAAAATTCCGTTGAGCGGGCTGAGCACCGAGCCAAGAAAGTCTGACGTGCTGGCCAGGGAGGAGCGCCCGACGATGATGATGTCGTTGGCTCGTAAGGGGGGGTTCGTTGTGTCGTTGACGTTGGCCGAAAAGTTAACTTCCACTTCGCGGCGCGTGACGGTGCCATTGGGATTGAGGCGCACCAGTTCAACCTTGCTCCGGCGTGCCCGCTGGTTGTTAAAGCCCCCTGCGGCCAGGAGTGCTTGATTCAGGGTGGAGTTGGGAGGAATGGTGACTGTGCCGGGACGCACGACCTCTCCCACGACGTTGACGTTAATCGTGGCAGGCGAGATATTGGCGATCGCCACTTGTCCCATTTCCGTCGGGTTCAGTTCGGTTGCTTCGGGGATCACCAGAGTATCGCCATCTCGCAGCACCGCATCCTGGCTCAGGTCGCCCCCCTGCAAAAAGTTCCACAGGTTTACGGCGATCACGTCCTCCCCGCCATTGCTGCGGGGACGGCGCACCTCAATCTTGCGGATATCGGCGGTCTGGGTGATCCCGCCTGCAGTTTGAATGGCCAGTGTCACCGTTTGTCGGGGCGCATTGCCGCCTGGAGTGACGGTATACACCCCAGGCCGATTCACCTGCCCGATAATCCCGATGCGCATCGAGCGAGGAGCCAGCAAGGTAACTGTGATGCGCGGGTTACGAATGTAGGGAGCATACTGCATCGTCAGGATGCTGGCAGCCTCCTCTAGGGTGCGGTCTTGCAGTGAAACCTTGCCAATCCACGGGAGATTTAGCGAACCATCGGCCAGCAGCGTGTACTGACCATTGCTACCACTGAACTCCGGCACATCAAAAATATCGATCCGAATTTGATCTCCTCCTCCCAACGTATAGACATCGCCAGACCGCAGTTGAGCGTTATTTTTAGGAGCGGTTTGGGAGGTGGGGGTGGGGGCAGCGGGGGAGGGCGCTCTGTCAGCCGACAAGGGGACGGAAAGCGGGGTAGGGTTTGCCTGAACCCCCCCTATATTGCCGTACAGGAGACTGGGCGGTGGGGGGATCGGAGTAGCGGGAGTGGTGGGAGTTGGTGTAGTCGTTGCCGGAGCCGCAGGCGTGACGACTACTGGAATCGCTGAGTCTGGGTTGAAACTGGCTGGTGGTGTGGCAGGGGGGCTGGTCTGGGCGTTGGCAGACGATCCTGTCAAACTAACCCCAGCGAAGAGAACGGATAGGGCGAGGAGCGATCGCACTGTTGGGGCGATCGGCGTTTGCCCCGCTGCCGCGGAAGATCGAGATGACTGGGCAGGAACGTACTGAGCTTGGGAGTATACCATACGACACTAGATCATCCGTGGTAGGAGAAAACCGTCAATCGGACGCTGGCAACAGGAGCATAGACTTGCTCACGCAATCCGCACGCTCCTCTTAATTGGCAGTCCTTCTAAAGCAGTCCTTCTAAATTTGATGAATTTGATGAAATTGGATGAACCCTGAATTTGGAGCAAAATTGTGCATTGATGTGCATTCAAGATGCGGCATTCTGTGCATGCTGTAGATAGAGTTCCCAGGCCATCCGTGGGTATATCAGTGGTCACCCAGCCGCTTCATCAGCACTTTACAGTCGCTTGATGGGCATTCTGATGTGAGCTAAGTATAGTGGTCGTGCCTAAACCGCGAGCCACTCCCCCGTCCTGCCCGTCTCGTTTACGTTGCGCTGCTTCTGCTGTTTATCCATGGGTCAATTGCATGGTGATCGCCTACCTCGTTAACCAATACCCCAAAGTCAGCCACAGCTTTATCCGGCGTGAGATTGCTGCCCTAGAAGCTCAGGGCATTCCTGTCGTGCGCTATTCAATCCGCTCCTGCAGCGATGAGTTGGTGGATGACGCCGACCAGCAAGAATTGGAAAAGACCTCCGTTTTGTTGGCGGGCGGCATTGTCAGCCTGGCCTTCGCCCTGTTCAAAACGGCTGTCCTGCGTCCGACACAATTCTGGAAGGCTGGGGCGATCGCCCTGAAATTTGCCAGTCGAGCGCAACAGGGACAAATCCGACACCTGGCCTACTTGGCTGAAGCCTGTCTGCTGCGAGATCAATTGGTTGAAAAACAAATCGAACACCTGCACGTCCACTTCGGCACCAACTCCGCCACCGTTGCAGTGCTGTGTCGTGCTCTGGGTGGCCCTCCCTACAGCATGACGGTGCATGGCCCAGAGGAATTCGACCGGCCCGAGGCCCTCTCTCTGCCCGACAAGATCCATCAGGCCGCCTTTGTGGTAGGGGTCAGTTCCTTTGGCAAAAGTCAGCTTTTTCGCTGGTGCGACCTAGATGATTGGAACAAGATCCACGTTGTTCACTGTGGGGTGGATGATCGCTTCCTCACCGCCACACCAACCTTACCGGGCGATCGCTGTTTCGTCTGTGTGGGCCGACTGAGCGAGCAAAAGGGACACCTATTGCTAATCCAGGCGGCTGCTCAACTTGCCGCCGAAGGACTCGATTTTCGGTTGGTGCTCGTGGGAGATGGGCCGTTGCGATCGCAAATTGAAGCGTTGATTGCCCAGTTCCATCTGCAAAACCACATTGAGATTACTGGCTGGGCTAGTGGCGCAGCGGTGCAGGCCTATCTGCAGCAAGCAACGGCCTTCGTGTTACCGAGTTTTGCTGAAGGGCTACCCGTTGTGCTGATGGAAGCCCTTGCCTTGGGGCGGCCTGTGATCAGTACTTACGTCGCCGGGATTCCAGAATTGGTGGAAGCGGGGGTTTCTGGATGGCTTGTTCCGCCTGGTTCAGTCAATCAGTTGGTCGCTGCCATGCGAGCTGCCTTGCAAACCCCTCCAGAACGCCTAGCAGCAATGGGAGCCGCAGGTCGCAAGCGAGTTTTGCAGCAGCACAATGCCTCCACCGAAGCACAGAAGCTTGCGGCTCTGTTGACAGCCCCTGCCACCCACAGCACTTCATTGGATCGTCCGTGACGTTAGTCCAAGGTAAATTTGATAGCGCTTGTTGAAGGGATGGTTCATGGCAAAGGGCGCAGTCCTTTGCCATGAACCATCCCTCGTTGAACTCGTGTTGCAGAGGAAATTGGTCGTCGTTCATGAGTCTGCTCATTTTTTGGGAACACTAAAGTTGATGCTTCAGGACAGATCTGAAGACTGTAGTGAAAGATTTTTGGGTGCTCGCGATCGCCTCTTGCTCTTCATTTCAAAGCCGCATGTCATCGTCTTCTCCTTCTCTCAAGACACTCGCCTTCAACGGAGCCATCTGGACTTTTGTTGGATACGGCACCAGTCAGTCCCTCCGGTTTGTGAGTAACCTCATCCTGACGCGGCTGTTGGCTCCTGAATACTTTGGGCTAATGGCCCTCGTCAACACCTTTATCGTGGGGTTAGAGCTGTTTTCCGATGTGGGGATCGGCCCCAGCGTGATCCAAAATAAGCGGGGCGATGATCCGCTGTTTCTGAACACTGCCTGGACAGTGCAGGTAATTCGCAGTTGGATTCTCTGGGGATGCTGCCTGCTGATTGCCTTCCCCGCCGCTTACTTTTATCAAGAACCCCGCTTAGTCTGGCTGTTGCCCATCGTGGGGTTGACCACCGTCATCAATGGTCTGAGTTCGACGGCCGGCTTTACGCTGCGTCGCCATATCTCTCTAGATAAAGTGACCAAATTTGAAGCCTCAGTCCAGGTTGTTGCCCTAACGTTGATGAATGTTTGGGCGTGGCTCAGCCCTTCAATCTGGGCGTTGGTGGGCGGCAACTTGATAGCGGCCTGTCTCAAAACGGTGCGGAGCCATTTCCTCATCCCCAACTATCGCAACTGGTTTGCCTGGGATCGGGAAGCCCTGAAGGATTTATTTACCTTTGGCCGGTGGATCATGCTGTCCACCATCATGTCCTTCCTTGCGATGCAGACTGACCGGCTCATGCTAGGAAAACTGGTCTCGATCCAGATGCTAGGAGTCTACACGATCGCCTTTACTCTATCGGATATGCCGCGACAGGTCATTGCCATCATGGGTAACACAGTGATCTTTCCCTTAGTCTCCAAAAAGGCGGATCTACCTCGCTCTGAACTGCGCCACCTGATCCTGGAAAAACGCTGGCTTCTGCTAGTCGGGGCGGCGTTCATGATTGCTCTGCTGGTTGGCTTTGGCGATCTCGTAACCCTAGCCCTATACGACCAGCGGTATCAAGACGCAGGATGGATGGTGACAATTTTGACAGCCGGACTCTGGCACACCCTGCTGTATAGCACCATGAGTCCCTGTCTGCTGGGGGTGGGTCGTCCTGGCTATGCCACCTGTGGCAATGCGCTTAGGTTTGGCATTCTGGCGCTAGGACTACCCCTGGGATACCACTGGTTGGGGCTGCCGGGGGTTGTGCTAACGGCGGCTCTGAGCGATTTGCCGATGTATGGTGCTGTCGTCTGGGGGCTGTGCCGCGAAAAATTGTCCTCTGTCTACCAAGATGTGTTGGCCACCCTGGTGTTCCTCGGCGTTTTAAGCCTGGTGCTAGCGCTCCGCTACGTCCTGGGTTACGGCCTGCCGCTGGTAAACACCCTTGTTTAGTCAACCTCCGACATCTCTCAAGGTTGCTCGCCTCCTATCCCCAGAGAAACCTGGTGGAACCCGTTGCCCCTCTCAGCGAATAATTGCCCCTTTCCTCCTTGCCCCATGAGTCCCCTTGTTTACTTGGCTCTGTTTGGCTGGATCCCAGTTACTTTTCAGCTATTTCAGCGGTTTCCAGCAACAAACGCCGTCGCCCTGAGCGTTGTCTTTGCAACGTTGTTTTTGCCCCAGTCAGGAATTGCCCTACCCGTTATTCCTGACTACAGCAAAATCGCAGCAACTTCCTACGCAGTGCTGCTGGTGACGTGTGTGCGCGAGTCAGCCCGGCTCAGTCGCTTTCAACCTGGTTGGGTCGATATCCCCGTTGCCATTTGGTGTCTCTGCCCCTTTGTCACCTCTATGGTGAACGGTTTGGGGCCATACGACGGTTTTACGGCGATGTTGGAACAAATGATAGCTTGGGGTGCGCCTTACTTCCTAGGACGGTTGTACCTAGGTTCATTGAACGGCTTGCGTCAGTTGGCGATCGCCATCCTCTATGGGGGACTGGTTTACGTTCCCCTTTGCTTGCTAGAGACGCGCATCAGTCCGCAACTCCACCGCATGGTTTATGGCTTCCATGCCCACAGCGATTTCTCCCAGACCATGCGGGCCGGAGGCTATCGCCCGATGGTGTTTATGAGTCATGGACTGGCCTTGGCGGGCTATATGCTGGCGGCTACTCTGATTGCGATTTGGCTGTGGCGCAGTGGCAGCCTGAAGGAAATCCGCAAGGTCAAAATGCACTGGATTGTGGTCATTCTAGTGGTCACGTTCATCCTGCTCAAGTCTTCAGGCGCATTATTTCTGCTGATTGCGGGAGTCGCCGTAATGCTCACGGCTCGCTGGCTGCGGACAGGGATTTTGCTACTGGTGCTGGTGGCTGCAATTATCGGTTATTTGCAAATGGGAGTGGCAGGCACCTTTACGGTTGAAAATGTCGATCGCGTCACCGAAATCACAACACAAATTGCTGGCGAAGAACGTGCTGCTTCCCTGCGCTTCCGATTAGACAACGAGCAGATTTTGGGGGAACGCGCCCGTGAACGGGTCGTATTTGGCTGGGGGGGGTGGGGTCGCAACCGGGTGTTTAATGACTATGGTGAAGATATTTCAGTCACCGATAGTCTCTGGATTCTTGCCTTTGGCATCAACGGTGCGGTGGGGTTAGTTAGCCTGTTCTCCACGCTACTGTTGCCCCCAGTGACCTTCTTATTGTTGCGATATCCTGCTCGCACTTGGTTCAAGCCCCAAGTTGCACCTGCGGCTGCGCTGTCGGTAGTGCTGGTTCTATACAGTATTGATTGTGTTCTCAACGCCATGACCAATCCGGTCTTTACGCTGGCGGCGGGCGGGCTGGCAGGACTGGTGCTGAATGGCGATCGCACTCCCCTGCCTAAACAAGCCTTGCCAAACGCCAAAGCAACGGTCAAGCAACCCCTGCCTGCCTCGCCCCGGCGGCGGGCACTGGCCGCAGCGCAACGAAAAGCAACAAGCGTCTGCAACGACTAACTTCAACACGAAAGGCCCAGCATTGCCTAGCCTGGGAATCGTTAGAGATCAGGGTGGTACACTGTGCCATCCTAATCTCTAACTTCATTCCGCACAGCAGCAACGCAAATTCCTAAGCTACGTGAATTCTGGATAAGCTGAAACCCTTGCTGTTGCGTG
>DVEB01000331.1 GCA_015295905.1 Synechococcales cyanobacterium M55_K2018_004 | reverse complement strand
CACGGAAAAGCAAGGGTTTTGGGTCACTGCGCCCGGCGCGGTGACCCAAACCCCTCTTAACCAGAACTGACGTTAATGAACGTCGGGTAAGAGGGACTCCGCGGCCCCCTTACCCAAGTGCACTCCTTACCCAAAAGGATATGGTGCTACGCGCTCCTGATGTCAAACGCTGTTTGTGGGCAACTCCGCGCAGCAGAGGTTCCCACAAACAGCCTTGTCCTAACCTATGCGTGTAGCGCTATAAACAGGGGTAGCTCGGTAGTGAGCAGGCGATCGCTCCCAGCCTCAAAACGCAGGAGAGCGACACACTTGTGTCGCTCTCCCAGACTGCAATTGACTCGTGACGAGTAGCTTAGTAAGTCTCAACGTGCCAGCGTTCCTTGATGGAGCGTTGGTAGTCCTTCCAGACCACACCTTCCTTAGCAGCAGCTTCAGTCATGGCCGCATCAATGCCGTCTTCCATGCCCTTTAGACCACAGATGTAAACGTGGGTCTTCTCTTCCTTCACTAGCTTCCAGATCTCATCGGCGTGCTCTGCCACCCGGTGCTGGATGTACATACGACCCCCTTCAGGGTTTTTCTGCTCACGGCTAATAGCGTAGGTGAGACGGAAGTTGTTGGGATATTCCTTGGCGATCGCTTCTAGCTCATCCCTGTAGAGAATGTTAGGTGTGGTGGGAATGCCAAAGATCAACCAGGCAAAGCCATTGAACTGATAGTCAGTGTTTCTGGCGCGTTCGTAATCCTTAAACATCCGCCACAGGTAGGCGCGGAAGGGAGCAATTCCCGTGCCAGTTGCCATCATGATGATGTTGGCTTCAGGATCATCGGGCAGCAGCATTTCCTTACCCACAGGGCCAGTGATCTTGACTTCGGCGCCCGGTTGCAGGTTACAGAGGAAAGTAGAGCAAACACCATAGACAGTTTCGCCCGTTTCAGGGTGCTTGTATTCCAGTTGGCGGACACACAGAGAAACCGTCTGGTCATCCATATCATCCCCATGACGGGTCGAGGCAATCGAGTACAGTCGCAGCTTGTGGGGTTTACCGTTGCTGTCAACACCATCGGGGATAATCCCAATGCTCTGACCTTCGAGATACTTCAGGTCGCCACCCCTGAGGTCAAACTTAATATGCTGAACGATACCAATTCCCCCCTCGCCCACAAGCTTCTCGTTGGAGAGACACTTGCCGACAAAGGGAGCATTGGGACGGTAAATGTTGACGGGAACGTCCTTTTTCTTTTCCTTCGCTTGAGTCATGGGTTTGCTCGCTTCTGCTGAGGTCGTTGTGACTGGCTCAGAGCTAGAAGCTATCTTCCCATTGGCTGCTACGCCGACACCGTTATCACCATTCAGGGGGCGAATGCTGACAATCCGCCCTCCCATCCGAGTGATCCGCTGCATTTCCTGGTTCATGCGCGCATAGGGCACCGTGATGAACACACTGCCACTTTTGCGGATTGGATAATCCATCCGGTCTGTTTCTTGATTTTGACGCAGCCCCTCTACTTCATAGAGGAACAGCCGACTTCCCGAAATTGAATTGGCAGCACCGCCCGCCGCGCTTGAATTGTACATTGTGATTGAATACTCTCCGAACCAACTGAACGTAATGGGGTTGAAGCCATTGCAGTCAACTCACGGATTGAACTCAGTGAGTTTTTGACCTGACCGGTACTAGCGTAGCATTGGAAGATAGCAGGTTTAGCAGAGCCGTAGGACAAGACAGACATCCTACCTACTGCTCTAACCATAGACGAGGAATTCCCTTAAGGAATGTTAACACCGAATCATTTTTACTCCAATTTCATCTTCTCATCGACAGCAAGCCTCAGGATGAAAATCAGACCTCAGAGCGGCTGTGCTTTGCAGGTATAACCCTCTCGCTGCGGGTGTGGGTTTAGCCTGCCCGTGGTGGGCTA
>DVEB01000133.1 GCA_015295905.1 Synechococcales cyanobacterium M55_K2018_004 | reverse complement strand
GTGCCTGGATGGCTCCTCAGGATCAGCCGCATGAAAACTTTATCTTCCCTGAAGAAGTTCTACCTCGCGGTAATGCGCTGTAAGGACGCTTCCTAGGTTTTTCTTCTGACAACCTCCGCTGCTAAGTGGAGGTTGTTTTTTTGACCATGCACCGCAGGGTGCTACGCGCTCATGCTGTAAAAAGCACTTTGTGGGAAACCCTGTGCAGCAGAGTTTTCCACAAAATGCTTTGCTCTAATCCATGTGTGTAGCGTTATAACCATTTGCCGAGCCAATGTTGTCTGGGTATAGCGGCTCGCAGTGGTGTGGTCACAGACTACACCACTCAATCTCTTAACCAACGTGAATTCTGGATAGGCTGAAACCCTTGATGTTCCCCGCGCATCGCGCGGAACATCAAGGGTTTAGGAGCACCACGCTCAGCGCGGTGCTCCTAAACCCGCTCAACCCGAACTGACGTTAACCAGCAGAATCTTGTGCTGCGTGACTGTCTCTCATCAATATCAAAACCGCTATACCAGGTGAACGGTTTGGAGGGATGTGGTTGCCTCCCACCTTAAAAAGCCTGTGTTATAGTGCGGAAAGGTTCTAACTCAGTTAGAACTTGCCCTGTTAAAGATGTAAACCAATTCGAGAACAGGAGGTGGTGCCCATGCAAGATAGTAGTAAAACCATGGGTCGTCAGGTTGATGTGATCCGGCTGTGCGCCGGGGCTGTCCTCTAGGAGTGAATCCAGTCTCTTCTGGAATCTAGTTCTAGGACGTGTTGGGTTGACTTATAGAGAGTTCCTCCCGGCAGTCAGGTTTCAACCTTGAAGACCCGCTAGACCGCTCCCACTCATGCGTGAAAGGTGTTCTCGATCGCACTCTAGTGGGAGCGGATAGTTTTTTAAAATCTTTCAATGCTTTCGATTATTCGTACAACAACTCCTGCCGTTGACTCTATGGCTCAACTATTAACCGAATCTGAGATTCAACAACGATTAAGCCAACTCCCCGGTTGGTCACTCCAGGGTAAAGAGATTCAGCAGGTCTTTAAATTCAAAGACTTCATTGAAGCGGTGAATTTTGTGAATCGTTTGGTGGCACCGGCTGAGGCGGCTGGTCATCACCCCGACATTGCTATCTCCTACAACCGAGTCACAATCTCTCTCACTACCCATGATTCAGGAGGATTAACAGAAAAAGACTTCGACCTCGCGCAAACAATCTCTCAGTTAATTTAACGTCAGTTTGGGTTAAGCGGGTTTTGGGACACTGTACACCGCACGGTGTCCCAAAACCCTTGATTTTCTGTACGCACCGCGCACGAAAAATCAAGGGTTTCAGCGTATCCCGAATTCATGTTAAGCAAGATCTGTCGTGAGAGTTTGAAGAATTTGCGCGACTGGCTAAGTGCTGTGCCTCACGGAATTTTAATGGAGAAAGTGATCTAGAAAACATGGACTCTATCTCTGGAGGATGATATGTTTCTTAGAAAAATGTGCTTACTAACGTAGGTACAGTCCGCTTATGGTGTTATGGTGTGAGGTCAGTAATGAGTCAACGTATTATTAGAAGTCTCCTATTAGCGACTCCGGCAGTATTGGGCACTGCTCTCGCTGGATCAATGCCGGCGATCGCCAATGAAGTTTCCCCCGCGACCAATTCAGGATCTCCTGTAACCGTTCCGGCATCCAACGCCTCGGTCATCACCCTAGATGCTCCTGCTCTGCCAGTCAGTCAGCAGCTAACCGGTTCAGTCTCTGCTGAACCTGCTCCAGTTACTGGCACTCCCGCAGTCAGCGATCCTTTCTTCAGCCAACTGAATCGATATAGTCAGGAAGGGCAAGGCGCAGCCACCGAAGCAATTGGTCTGGTGACCTCTGTGAACCAGCTTTCGGATGTGCGCCCTACAGACTGGGCCTATGAAGCACTCAGCCGCCTGATTGAAAACTATGGCTGTATTGCAGGTTATCCTGATGGCACCTTCCGTGGTAATCGGGCGCTAACCCGTTATGAATTTGCTGCTGGTCTCAACGCTTGTTTAGATGCGTTAGCCGAGCGGATTGGTACAGGTGGAGTTAGTGAAGAGGATCTGCAAGCCCTGCGGCAGTTGCTGGATGAGTTCCGTACTGAACTGGCCCAGATCCGAGGCATTGTGGACAATCTAGAAGCTCGGGTTGCTGAACTAGAGTCGAACCAGTTCTCGACGACAACTAAGCTGAATGGTGAAACCATCTTTGCCTTCAGCGATGCCTTTGGCGGCGACAATATTTCTGCCAATGACGACAATAACTTCGTGTTTCAGAGCCGGACGCGTCTGAACTTTGACACCAGCTTCACAGGGCGCGATCGCCTGCGAGCACGACTGCAAGCTGGAAACTTTGATCGCTTTACCTTTAGTGCAGGTCAGGAGTATCGTCTGGGATTTGACACAAGCACGACGAACAACACCATTCAGCTCGACACGTTATCCTATCGCTTCCCGGTGGGCGACCAGTTGACAGTTCATCTGATTGCAAACGGTGGGGGAATTGACGATATCGCCAACACGATTACCCCCTTTGA
Source organism: Synechococcales cyanobacterium M55_K2018_004 (assembly GCA_015295905.1). Classification (GTDB taxonomy): domain Bacteria; phylum Cyanobacteriota; class Cyanobacteriia; order Elainellales; family Elainellaceae; genus DVEB01. Next base: position 7,951 of record DVEB01000133.1, on the reverse strand, counting down.
CTCTAGCGGACGGGGTGCGGTTTCTCGCTTTGGTCAGCGCAACCCCATCTACCGTTTGGCTGGTACTGCGGGTCTAGGGCTGAGCTATCAGTTCACCAATCCGGTGCTGACTCGCAATATCCTGAGTATTCAAGCTGGGTATCTAGGCGGTGAGGCCAACAATCCTGCCCCTGGAAATGGATTGTTTAATGGTGACTACGGAGCCTTCGTTCAACTGACCGGAACCCGTTTTCTGGATGAGCGTTTGAACTTCGCGTTCTACTACGTTCACACCTACAATGACACCGACTTGGGAACGGGCACAGGAACCAACGGTGCTCGGCTGCGTGAAGGGGTGCCGGTTGTGGGTAATTCCTACGGTGCTTCGCTAAACTTCTCTATCAGCCCTAACTTCCAGATTGGCGGTTGGTTTGGTTACACCTTTGGTCGTGCCATCCGGACGGGTGACGCCAACATTATGAACTTTGCTGTGACCCTGGCCTTCCCCAACTTGGGAGGTGATGGCAACCTAGGGGGTATCATCTTCGGGATGCAACCTACCCTGGTAGATGCAGACTCAGCCATCGGTTCGGATGACCCAGATCCGAGCTTCCACCTGGAAGGGTTCTATCGTCTTGCTCTGACAGACAACATCGATATTACTCCGGGTGTGATTTGGCTCTTCAGTCCGAATGGTGACTCCGGTAACGACGACGTTATCATTGGCACAATCCGAACCACCTTCCGGTTCTAGCCTTGAACGCCCAGACCTGAAGCCAACCTTAGCAAGATGCGACCTCGTCAAACATTCTAAAGTTGGCTTTAGGTGCTGCTTTTATCTAGACTGTGTGTTGAATAGGGCAGGATCGCATTTGGAGTTTTGCTTGTGAAGTCGGGGGTGCATATCACGGTTGCCCTCACCCTAAATCCCTCTCCTAACTTGAGAGAAGGACGTTGAGATAATCAACTCCCCTTCTCCCAACGTGGGAGAAGGGGCTGGGGGATAAGAGATTGCAAAGGTGACATGCTCTCGAAATAGGCAGGAGTAGTAGGCAGAAAAAATTCAAGATTCCTTGACGTTCCTGCATAGCTGCTTCAGTCAGTGTGTCAGTTTTATTGTTCTTGATTTTCAAGGTAGTTCATTGCAATAAGGCATTGCGATAAACGACTTTGAGTTGAATTCATAGCCTCAATTGGGGCTGATGGCAGGATACAGAGAGTAATCTAAACCACAGGGGGTGCTCTACCAGATCCCTATCTCTCTCTGTTAATGTGTATTGTCGTGAGGCAGAAGTCTCAAATTAACGATGCTATAATCCTAGGAAATCTGTAATTCAGGTTTTTGGTCCTTTAGATTAGGTGTGAGGACACTGATCATGTTTGCTAAGGTTCTTTTGAACTCTTTGCTGGTTACTCCAGCTCTGCTAGGGGCAGCACTTGTGGCTACTTCTAGTGCTTTTGCTGCAAATGCAACGGATGATGCTAAGTCGTTGCGACCGGAAGCGTCTGCTGTGGTTGACCCGTCTGCTTCGGTGGATGCGATCGCTGAAGCTGCTGCTCCTGCTAGCACTGCTGTGCCCATCCAACTAGCTCAAGTACCTGCTCCTGCAACGGCGACTCCCAGCGTGGCCTCTCTCGAGCAGGTTGCTGAGTATGGCAGCCAGAGCGGTAACGCTATGTCTCAGGTCACTTCAGTGAATCAGTTGTCGGACGTGCGTCCTACTGACTGGGCCTATGAAGCCCTCAGCCGCTTGATCCAGAACTATGGCTGTATTGCGGGTTATCCCGACGGCACCTTCCGTGGGAACCGGGCAATGACTCGTTATGAGTTCGCGGCTGGTCTGAACGCCTGCTTGGATGCCTTGGCAGAGCGAGTGGGTGCTGGCGGTGGTGTTTCCCAAGAAGATCTGGATGCTCTGCGTCGCTTGGTGGATGAATTCCGCTCCGAGCTAGCGACTTTGCGCGGTCGGGTTGACAACTTAGAAGCCCGCGTAACCGAGTTGGAGCAAAATCAGTTCTCGACTACCACGGTTCTGCGTGGCCGCACCATCTTCTCCTTTGCAGATGCCTTTGGCGATGATGTGGACGATAACAACAATTTCGTTTTCCAGAGCCGCGTTCGTCTGAACTTTGATACCAGTTTCTACGGAACCGACCGCTTGCGTGCTCGTCTCCAAGCTGGTAACTTTGAGCGCTTTACCGTTCCCTCCAGAACGCTCTCTGACATCCCCGCAGGTGACGTTTTTGCCGGACAGCTTGACCTCTCCTACGGAACCAACACGAGAAATGATTTTCGCTTGAGCCGTTTGGAGTACTACTTCCCAGTTGGCCCTGCAACGATTTACTTGGGCGCCGTTGGTCAAGGTATTTCTGATATTGTGACCTCTGTTAGCCCCTTGGATGATCCCGAACAGGGTTCCCTTTCGTACTTTGGCTATAACCCCATCTATGATGTGGGCGCTCAGGGTATTGGTGTGGGTGCAACGTTCGACTTCACTGATGACATTCAGTTGGGTCTTGGTTACCTGAGTGATGAGGGTAATAAGCCTGGTGTAGGTGCTGGTCTGTTCAATGGCAACAACACCTTCTTCGGGCAGTTGACTATCTCGCCGGGTCCTTTGACGTTGGCCTTGACTTACGTAAATTCTTACGTTTCCTTCGACAACCCTGCTCCCTTGGGTGATTCACCTAGTGTTTTCAATGCCTACGGTGCGAGCGTAAACTTTGCCCTCACTGAATCCCTGCAACTTGGTGGCTGGATTTCCTACATTACGAGCCGTACTTTCGCTGGTCCTACTGGTTTCCTAGGTGATGGCCGCCACTGGACCTATGCTGGTTACTTAGCTTTGGGGGATGTCGGTACTCCTGGTAGCTTGCTGGGTCTGATTGTGGGTGTGCCTCCCCGCACTGCGATCTTCCGCTTTGCTGGCACTGGGACTGCCTACGGTCAAGATGCGGCGCTCCACATTGAGGCCTTCTATCGCTTCGCCCTGACCGATAACATCTCTATCACGCCTGGCATTATCTGGGTCAGCGATCCCGGCAATGATAATAGCAATGATAGTGTGTTCATCGGTGCTGTTCGGACCAGCTTCAGCTTCTAAGTTCAGCGCTTCTAGAGATATCCTCTAGGTTTGCGAAAGCCCCGCTCCTTGAGAGCGGGGCTTTTTGCGTTTGATCAAGTATGGTGCTGTAGCCTGCCCAACGTGCCACACTACGGTTCTAGGTATTGAAACGTCAGTTCTGGTTAAAAGGGTTTCAGCTTATCCAGAATTCACGTTATTAAACGACGTTGCACACTGCTACAAATCCTGAAAACCCTATTGGATAACCGGGGTATACTGGAGAAGCATTTGAGGAAATTGCTATTTGAGAGAGGTTTCGAGGGGGCGCTGGCAAACAGTGGGTGACGCAGCCAACACAGTGCTATACAACACTGTGTTACAGAAAGATGGCGTGCAGAACGCTGGCGAACAACAGGATTCCTGCAGGTGGTTGAGTATTATGTATTACATCTAAGGTTTGGGAGATGCGGATCGCTAAGAATATTACGGAATTAATCGGTCGAACACCGCTAGTGCAGCTTAATCGCATCCCTCAATCGGAAGGATGTGTTGCACAGATTGTGGTGAAGCTGGAGGGGATGAACCCCTCGGCTTCAGTCAAAGACCGGATTGGTTACAGCATGATTGAGGCCGCTGAACAGGAAGGGCGGATTAAACCGGGTAAAACGGTTTTGGTGGAGCCAACGTCTGGGAATACGGGGATTGCTCTGGCGATGGCGGCGGCGGCCAAGGGATATCGCCTGATTTTGACGATGCCCGATACGATGAGTTCGGAGCGGCGGGCCATGTTGCGGGCGTACGGTGCTGAGCTAGAACTGACTCCTGGGATTGAAGGCATGGGGGGGTGCATTCAGCGGGCACAGCAAATTGTGGAAATGCTGCCCGATGCCTATATGTTGCAACAGTTTCGTAATCCAGCGAATCCTAAAATTCACCGAGAGACCACGGCCCTAGAAATTTGGGAAGACACGGATGGGCGGGTGGATATCTTGGTTGCTGGAGTGGGTACAGGAGGGACGCTAACCGGCGTTGCGGAGGTTCTCAAGCAAAAGAAACCAGGGTTCCAGGCGATCGCCGTTGAACCGGCCAATAGCCCTGTTCTCTCTGGCGGCAGCCCTGGCCCCCACAAAATTCAAGGGATTGGTGCTGGATTTGTGCCCGAGGTCTTGAAGGTCGAATTAATTGATGAGGTTGTCACCATTAGCGACGAAGCGGCGATCGCCTTTGGTCGGCGGTTAGCCCGTGAAGAGGGATTGCTTTCGGGGATTTCGAGTGGCGCGGCGTTAGCAGCCGCGATTCAGGTGGGGCGTCGCCCTGAGAATGCTGGCAAACTGGTTGTCATGGTGCAGCCTAGCTTTGGCGAGCGGTATCTCAGTACTCCTCTATTCCAGGATCCGGAGCTAACTGCGTTGCAGCCCTGAAACAAGACTGGATGCCCCGCCAAAGAGACGTTCGCTAGGGAGCAGAAGTGAGGTGCGAGAAATGCTTACAATGACTGTATGGCAAATCCTACGCACTACGAAACGCTCGACATCAGCCCGGTCGCCTCTCAGGCCGAGATCAAACAAGCGTATCGCCGTCTAGTCAAACAGTTCCACCCCGATTGCAACCCCGATGCCAGTAGCCACGACTGCATCGCCCAAATTAATGTTGCCTACGAAGTGTTAGGGGATCCGCAACGACGACAGCGCTACGACCGTCAGTTAGAGTTTGATCGGCAGGTGAGTGCAGCGGCCTCTGTCGAAGAGTTGATCAGATCTCGTCAGGAGCGCACAGCCGCTGCCCAGGAACGGCACCGCCAGCGGCAAAAGGGTCAAGACAGTGATGAGCAACTCCAACTCTGGCTGCTGCGTGTGTTCCAGCCCGTCAATCGGCTGCTGCATGAGATCCTGGCCCCGCTTCAAGATCAGATTGATGATCTGGCGGCTGATCCCTTCGACGACGAGCTTCTGGAGGACTTTCAGGCCTACCTAGATGACTGCCGGGATCTGTTGCAGAAGGCGCAGAAGACGTTTCGGTCGATGCCCAATCCTCCTGCCGTGGCAGGGGCTGCGGCTCACCTGTACTATTGCCTGAACCAAGTTGGGGATGGGGTAGACGAACTCGAACGCTTTGTGACAAGCTATAGCGAACATTATTTGCACACTGGTCAAGAGCTTTTTCGCATTGCCAAAGGGCTGAGACGGGAAGCCCAAGCGGCAGTCCGAGAGGTGGCGACTCAGCGGCGATAGGCGAAAATGCTCCGCCGTGGGCGCTTAAAGTCTTGGCCACGTTGAGGGGCTGAAGTCTGGAACGCTGCCCCTCGACATTGGCGGTTGGTTTCAACGTCACAGGGCGGAGAGGAGTTGAGGATTTGTCGTTGTGGATTGCACACACAAGGCAGGATTCTAGGCCACAATAGTAAAAGTGCCTGAAGCAACCAACCTGCCTGAAGCGCTAATTCTGTTTTTGTTCCTCCTCGCTGTCCTATGCCGCTTCCTGTTGTTGCCGTGATTGGCCGCCCCAATGTGGGCAAGTCCACGTTTGTCAATCGACTGGCCGGAATCCAAGATGCCATTGTGCATGATGAACCGGGCGTTACCCGCGATCGCACCTACCGAGAGGCTTACTGGCGCGATCGCGATTTTCTGGTGGTCGATACGGGTGGACTCGTGTTTGATGACGACACCGAGTTTCTGCCGCTCATCCGTCAGCAGGCCCAACTGGCGCTAGCTGAGGCGAAGGCTGCCATTCTGGTCGTGGATGGCCAGGCAGGGCTGACCGCTGCTGATGAAGCGATCGCCACTTGGTTGCGGCAGCAGTCTGTCCCCGTGTTGCTGGCGGTGAATAAGTGTGAGTCAGTGGAACAGGGGATCGCTCAGACCGCAGAATTTTGGAAGTTGGGGCTGGGAGAACCCTACCCGGTGTCTGCAATCCACGGTAACGGGACAGGTGACCTGCTGGATCAGCTAATCACCTATCTGCCGCCGACTGAGGAGGAAGAAGAAACCGACGAAATTCGGGTGGCGATCGTGGGGCGGCCCAATGTTGGTAAATCCAGCTTGCTGAATGCCTTTGTTGGTGAAAATCGGGCGATCGTCAGTCCCATATCTGGAACCACCCGTGATGCCATCGACACCGTGATCGAGCATGAGGGACAACGGTTTCGGTTGATTGACACCGCTGGGATTCGCAAGAAGAAGAACGTTGAGTATGGCCCTGAGTTCTTTGGCATTAACCGCGCGTTTAAGGCCATCCGGCGGGCAGATGTGGTGTTGCTGGTCATCGATGCGTTGGATGGTGTGACCGAACAGGATCAGAAATTAGCTGGACGCATTATTGATGATGGGCGAGCCTGCGTCGTGGTGGTAAATAAGTGGGATGCGATCGAGAAGGACTCCCACACCATCTACGAGTATGAACAGGCGATCAAAGACCGATTACATTTCACTGAATGGGCCGATACGATCTACGTCAGCGCTATCACCGGGCAACGGGTGACCAAGATTTTAGGCCTAGTGACTGCCGCTGCCGAGCAACACAAACGACGGGTCAGCACCTCTGTGATTAACGAAGTGCTGGAGGAAGCTGCCCGCTGGCACACGCCACCCACGACTCGCCAGGGTCGCCAAGGTCGGATTTACTACGGCACCCAGGTTTCGACCAAACCGCCGACGATTACGCTGTTTGTCAATGATCCCAAGCTCCTGGGAGACAACTATCGTCGCTACATTGAGCGACAGTTTCGGCAGAGTTTGGGATTTAATGGCACACCGATTCGGTTAATTTGGCGAGGCAAGAAGGTGCGCGAAATGGAGCGCGAAAGTGCGAACCGGGCGACGAAGGTGTAGGGCATGGATCTGCTGCGATCGCTCCCCATTGGTCTCTACCTTGAGCAACCTGTTTCCTGGTTGCACCGCGTTGATCCCCGCGTCAAATCTGCTTGGCTGGTCAGCTTCTTGTTGACCCCGGTGGCGGCCAATCTCGTCTGGCGATCGTCGCTGGTGCTGGTGTTGCTGCTGTTGATGGTAAGCACCCTGATCCCGTTTCGGGTCTGGTGGCGACAGATGGGTCTGGTGTTAGGGTTTGGTTTGCTGCTGTTTTTCGTCACGCTAGTTGCGCCCGATGGCTTAAACGTGCGACATCAACCCCGTCAACCTGCCCATGAGTTGACCATTACCCAGCCTCCAGCAACACAGCCATCTAGTCTAGGTGAAACTCTTGCTCCTACCCTGGAAAACCTGCCGCAGCCGACTGACTATCAGTTTGTGCTGTTTGACCAGGGCATTGTGCGGGTGACACGGCGATCGCTCACCCTGGCGATTCGTCTGGCCACTCTGGTGTTCACTCTGCTGGTCAGCACCAACCTGTTCCTGTTGACCACAGCACCCGAAGAAATCACCGCCGGCCTCGATCATCTCCTGCAACCCTTGCGGCGGTTTGGAGTGCCTGTCACCGAAATTGTGTTGACCCTCACTCTCTCGCTTCGGTTCATTCCCCTGGTGCTAGAAGAAGTCCAAAACTTGGTTCGTTCCGTCCGCACCCGTGCCATCAACTGGAAAAAGTTAGGGTTTCGAGGCAGTTCGCAGGTCTGGCTGGTAGTGGCCGAACGGATGGTAGATAACCTCCTGCTGCGAGCCGAGCAGATTGCCAGTGCCATGCAAGTGCGGGGGTTCACTAGCCCCAATCAGCACCGGGTGCGCTGGCATCAGCTACGCCTCCGCTGGGTTGATGCTGTTGCACTGCTGGGACTGGTCGCTTTTTGGGGAGCTCGCACGGTCTGGGGAGGGATGTAATTGTCAAAGATACGCCCCAAAACCCTTCTAACGCGAACTGACGTTAAAATCTGTCGTGAGCGCCGGAAGTATTGGTATTAACGTGAATTCGGGATAAGCTGAAACCCTTGCTGTTCCGTGCGCGTCGCGCAC
>DVEB01000155.1 GCA_015295905.1 Synechococcales cyanobacterium M55_K2018_004 | reverse complement strand
ACGGCGCGGTGCCCCAAAACCCGCTTAACCAGAGCTGACGTTACATTAACTTTTTTGGGAGTGGGGGGTAGAGTCGCTCACTCCCCAAAAAGTGGGTCATTTTGTCAGAATCCTGACAAGCATCTTGGCTTCAACGCAAGTGCCCTTTGAAGTATGGGGTATAGCGTACCCTCACATTCCACCAGGACGCAGACAAGACCCTCTCTCCTTTGAGGGGTGGAGATGTGACTCCCTAGCCTTCGCTGTTGGGAACTGGTCATGCCTTGCGTTTCCAGTCGGCGATATTCCAAGTGTTGAGGTCCCAAGGGGTGAGGTTAACCCCGGTCAGGCGATCGCTCACTCCGGAAGTATCGGCTCGGTGCACGATGGGAAAGACCACTGCCTCATTCACGAGCAGGTCATTCATCTGAATGAAAAGTTGCCGCCGCTTTTCTGGATCCAGTTCGGTAGCAGCCTGGTTCCACAGGGCATCGTAGGCCGGGTTGCAGTAGCGAGAGACGTTGTCCTTTGACCAATGATTGGCCTTCTGAGCAATTTCACTACATAAATAACTCTTCATGTAGGAGGCTGGGTCGGGGTTGGTGTTCCCGGTCGTATACATTTGCAGGTCAGCGTAAAACTTGCTGCTGGTGTCGGGATTAGCGGGATCGCTAGCAAAAAAGATACTGGCATCAACACTTTTCAGTTCCACCCGCACCCCAATCCGCTCCAACGACTGCTTCACAATTTCCTGGGTCTTTTGCCGCAGAGGATTGACCGAAGTCTGGAACAGCACATTCATTTCCACGCCGTTCTTGTCGCGGGTGCCGTTGCCATTGCTATCCACCCAACCGGCCTGATCCAGGAGCTTTTGAGCCGCTTCTAGGTCATAGCGATAACGGGTATTAGGGGAATTGTAGGGCGTGGGGGAGACCAGGAAATTAGCAGTCGCTTTGCCAGCGCGTCCGTACAGTTGGGTGGCGATCGCATCGCGGTCGATCGCCAGGTTAAACGCCTGTCGCACCTTGAGATCGCTGAAGAAGGGGTGTGGTGTATCTTTCTGCGATCGCTCCCCATTCACCTCCCGGTTGGGGTCGCTCATATTCACCAAAATGCGCTCCACCAGTGGCCCAAAGCTTTGCGTCACCTGCCCTTTACCGGCTTTGAGTAACGGCTCCAGCACTGGTGCTTCCACCTGGAGGTTATAGCCAAAATCTGCATCCCCCGTCTGCAACACTGCCCTTGCTGCCGACGCTGCATCCCCGCCCCCCTTCAACTCCACCCGCTGAAAGCCCAGTTTGTCGGCTTCCCGATAGTTAGGGTTGGCCTCATAGATCACCACATCTCCTGGTTTGAACTCCACGACTCGGTAAGGGCCAGTCCCTACCGGCAGAAGGTTGGCTGGGGCCTCACGAGCATTCGCCCCGGCAAATTCCTTGAACTTGTGCCGCGGCAAGACCATTCCCTCTGTGCCCACAAACACCAGTGACCAGGCAGGATTGACTTGCTTAAAGGAAATCTTGACCGTGGTGTCGGCGATCGCCTCGACATTGTCGATAATGGCATACGTGCCCGCACTAATTGCAGCGACATCAGGATTGGTCAGGTATTGATAGGTAAACACAACATCGGCAGCAGTGAACGGTGTACCATCTGACCACTTCACTCCCGGCTTCAGGTTCCAGGTGACCGATCGACCATCCGCAGCCACCCCACCGTTCTCCTGAGTGGGCACTTCTGCTGCCAGCACTGGGATCAGTTCACCTGCGCTGTTATAGGTCGCCAGTGGTTCAAGTGTCAGGCGGCTGGCTTCCAGATCCTTTAAGCCATTGGAAAGGTGGGGGTTGAGAATGGTGGGAGCCTGCCAATAGAGCAGTTTGAGCGTGTCGTTGGCCGTTGGATTACTGGCATTGTCAGCAGAGGCAGGAGATGGAGTGGTAATAGTTTGCGTCGATGGAGGAACACCGCAGGCAGCAAACAGGCCGACACACAACAGCGCCACCAAGCTCAGCAGCAGATACTGACGTCGTCGCAGAAATTTCACCATAGCGCTTCAGGCATCACGGAAGTTGGAAACCATTGTCTCCCAAATATCTCCCAAAGTTCTGAGGACTGTGGATCAAGCGTGACGACTGAGACGACTCTCTGACGTGAATTTGGGACTCCCCTTCTCCCAAGTTGGGAGAAGGGTCTGCGGGATGAGGGCCGGCAAAGGTAACATGCTCTCATGGCTGTTTGGGAAAGGCGCTAAATACTTCCCTTATAAAAGGCCTTTAAAATCCCTCTGTTCTGTTAAGCAAAATAAAACTGTTTTATGATTACAAAATTCCATCTGGCTTTGGTGGCCAGCGTTTTGCCCCTTGTCCCTATGGCCACAGGTATGCCTGTAGCGGCCCAGAGTGAAGCAGCTCCCTTAGTACTGGCTCAGGCTCCCTCAACTGGATACATTAGTGCTGATTCTGTGAATGTTCGCAGCGGCCCAGGAACAGACCGTCGCGTGCTTTACGTGGCTCGTCGAGGGACACAAATGCAGATTCTGGGGCAATATGGCAGGGGCAACGACAGTTGAATTAAAGTGAGGGCAATTTCTCCATCTTTACCCCGATCAGAGGGCTAGGTTTATTGTCCCTACATCACCTTTGGCTCTCCAAACGTTGACTACTATCAACGTGGTCTGCAGGCCGGACGCACCTACGATCCTGTGGAGGGCAGTCGTAACCTCCCCGCAGATGCTTCCCGTGAGTACACACGGGGTTATGCAGACGGCTATCGAGCAGGCAGATCGTAGCAGCTTTCCAGGTATCCCCCTACTGCCAGTGTGGAACAGAGGTGGCAACGTCGCGCCCATTCCACACTAGTGAAGCTGTTAATGCTCAATGCTTTCTAAATTGTTTTCTAACTAATTGTTTTCTAACTAATTGTTTTCTAACTTCATTACCCATGCAATGAAAATTACCCATGCAATGAAAGGATTCTCGCAAACCTCTCAACTTTTGATTTTGGGCTTGGCCACGATTGTCCTTTCCGGTTGTGGTGCCGAAACCTTGAATCTCGCTCCAGATGCTCAGACCACTCCGGTGCCGACTCCTACCGATACGGCTGCTGTACCAATCACCCCTGCGAGTCCAGGACAGGATGAAGGGGCGATCGCCAATCTGCAGTCCATTCGGTGTGACACGGCAACCTACTACTCGGAAGTCTTGTGGGACGGCGATCAACCCCGCATGACCCTGACCCAAAAGCCAGTTGCAGCAAATGGCTACCAGGAAACCATCAATCTCAACAAAGCGCGGGCTAGCCGAACTGTCAACCCCGACAACAGCACGACCTTTGGTTCCACCATTGAGGGTGGCATTATTTACACCCGGATTTTCCCCAATGGTTCCTGTTTTATTCAGTCGGTTGGCAACAACGGTGTGGTTGTGTTTGAGGAAAATGGTCGGGTTCGTGGAATGACCCCACCACCTTCCCCTGCCGTCCTTCCTCCTACTCAGGCCAGTGATTATGACCGGGGCTACCAGGATGGTCGAGCCGATGCTCGGGCTGGACGCACCTACGACCCGTTCCGGGGGAGTCGTGGTCTTTCGGACAGGGCTGCGCGGGAATATACCAGGGGCTATGCGGATGGCTATCGCTCGGGGGAGTCCGGCTCCGCTCGTCCACCCGTCGTGGATCCGACTGGGCCTGTATCTCCCAGTTCACCCCGTCCACCTGTCGTGGATCCGACTGGGCCTGTATCTCCTGGTCAACCCAAGCCCCCTGTGACCGACCCCGCTCGTCCTATCACGCCTCCATCTCTGACCCGACCAGCCATTCCTGGTCAACCCAATTCCCCCGCGCGTACCCCTCCGGGGCTAACTCGCCCGATTACGCCAGTTCCGCCGAGTCCCTAGAACTCTACTGGAACGTTCAACTAGGTTGACTGATTGTGCCCGCAAAACACGCTCTACCAGGGTGTTTTGCGGCACTTATTGTTTCAAGGTTGTTGTTTCAAGGTTGCCCCATCCCACTCAGTATCCGTAACCCTAACGTGAATTTGGGATACGCTGAACCCATCGATGTTCCGGGCACGGTGGCCCAAAACTCGCTTCACCCGAACGGACGTTAGCCTTGAGCCATCGAGTATTGGTCTTCCTGGGGTTTTAGGCGATAGCCCAACCCATGCTTGGTTTCAATCAGGTCTTCGGCCCCGGCCTGTTTGAGTTTCTGGCGCAAGGTCTGGATGTGGACTCGGACTGTGGCCTCTGTTGGCAGGTCATCTGTAGTCCAGAGGCGTTCAATAATGCGGTTGGGGCTGAAGATCTGGTTGGGGTTTCGCAGCAGGAGTTCTAGTAGCGCATACTCTCTAGAGGTGAGTGACACTACCTGTTGCCGGAAGGTTACCTCGTAGTTGCTGGGATCAAGCCGCAAATCTCCCCAGCACAAGACGGGCGATCGCCGCATAGCCCCGCGACGCAATAATGCTCGAATTCTTGCCAGCAGTTCGTCTAGGTCTACTGGCTTAACCACATGGTCATCTGCCCCAGCGTCCAGGCAAAGTACTTTCTGTGCGGTATCTGACTGTCCAGTTAAGACCAGGATAGGTGCTTCCCGGTTCGATGCAGCGTGGTCGATCAACGAAGAGCCTGTGCGAATCCGTTTACACAGTTCCAGCCCATTTAGCCTAGGCAAATAGAAGTCCAGCAGGATCAGGTCGTAAGGTTCTGCTTCCGCCAAGGCCAACCCCTCTTCACCATCAGTTGCCCAGGTCACTTGATAACGATTATTGGTCAAACCTTTGGTTAGAAAGCTGGCAAGATTGTAATCGTCCTCTACAAGAAGGATTTTCATCGGAAATATGTTATTAATGCAAATAATGTAAATACGCCATTAGGGTTAAAACTGTTCTCAGTCTAACCAACAATTGAGAACTTATGGTAGCAACTCAGCCTGTCCACCCTGCGCTATAACATAGACGAAAGGACGCTTTCTTGCCGTCGGCCATGCCTGCACCCCGCATTCGCTTCACTACTGGAATTCCTCTGCGTTGGGTGTTGATTGTGCCTTTTGTCTTGCAAACCGTTGCAGCCGTCTCGCTGGTGGGCTATCTGTCCTATCGCAGCGGGCAGCAGGCGGTGTCTGACCTAGCGGAACAATTAATGACGGAAGTGGGCGATCGCACCACTCTCTACCTGGAAAAAACACTGGCCGTCCCCCACCTAGTCAACCAGTTGAACGCTGATGCAATCCGCTTGGGCACTATCCCCGGCTTTGAGACGACAGATACTGCCACACTAGAGCGATTTTTCCTGGAACAGATCAAGCGATTTCCTACGGTTGGGACGATTGCGATCGCCAATCAGCGAGGCGGTATGGTGGGGGCAGGCCAACACAACTCCATGCTCACGGTTTATCGTACCCAGGGGTTTGCCAGCGGTCTATTTACCCTCTCTACGGTTGATGCAGCCGGTCGGCAGTCCCCTGCTAGAATCGTCGCTCAAAAGTGTGATGTGCGTCAAAGGCTTTGGTATCAACTGCCCCAGAAAACGGGGCAGGCCACCTGGAGTCCTATCTACCAGCTGGTGGCCCCCGTTCCTCTCCTCAGCATTTCTGCAGGACTTCCCGTTTATGACCAGGCAGGCAACTTGCAGGGGGTTCTGGCGACCGATATTATCCTCGACCATCTCAACCGCTTCCTGGCCGACCTGCAGGTTGGCAAGTCTGGACAGGTCTTTATTATTGAGCGCTCGGGCTTGCTGGTGGCCAGTTCCACCGACCAACCTTTGCTTGTGCCCCAGGCAGGAAAACTGGAGCGAATCAGGGCGGTGGAGAGTACTCATCCCCTCATCCGTCACAGCATGACTCAACTGACTCAATCGGTCGATCTGGGTCGGTTGAATACAGCTCAACAGAGGATCATTCATCAGGCAAACGCCCATCAGTTTGTGCGGATTATCCCCTTTCACGACCACCTAGGGCTGGACTGGTTGATCGTGATTGTGGTGCCAGAGTCAGACTTCATGGCCGCAATTCAACGTAATACAGCGACAACAGTCTGGCTGTGTGTGCTGGCGCTACTGGGGGCGATCGCCGTTGCCATTGCCATTTCCAACCGTATTGCCGCGTCGATCAGTCGGCTCAACCAAGCTAGCCAAGCCTTGGCCAAGGGCAACCTAGCCGCTCATGTCACGCCACCCTTGCCAGCCGATAGCGCCATTAGGGAAGTCCAGGGGTTAACGCAATCCTTTAACCAGATGGCGGAACAGTTGCAGCAATTGTTTCAAACGCAGGTAGAAGCGGAAGCCAGCCGGCAGAGCGAAACCCGCTTTCAGCAACTCGCTGCAGCAGTTCCTGGCATGATCTATACCTATACCCAGCATCCAGATGGGTCTCACCGATTTGAGTATGTGAGTTTAGCGAGCCGCACGCTGCTGGGCCTCGAGCCGGAAGAGATGATAGCAGACATCGACCGGGCCGTTGCTCAAATTCATCTAGACGATCGCCCTGCTTATGAGGCCGCTATTGCCCAAAGTGCCGCCACCCTAGAACCTTTTTCCCTATCGTTTCGCAGCATCACGCCTGGGGGACAGCTCAAGTGGCTAGAAGCCAGTTCTCGTCCGCTCAAGCGTGAAGATGGCAGCATCTCCTGGTATGGCATTTTGATCGACGCGAGCCAACGCAAGCAGGCAGAAATTGCCCTGGAACAGAGCGAAGCCCTACTCCGTAAGCTAACCGAAGCCTCGCCCGCCGTTGTTTATACCGTGGTTGAAGACCCTGTGCGGGGCATTAGTCGGTTTGACTACCTCAGTCCGGCGGCTGAAGCGATCCATGAATACCCGATCGCTGACCTACGCCGGGATGGCACACTCATCTCCGCCCAAATTCACCCTGACGATCGGGAAGCCTACTGGCAGGCAGCCGCCATCAGCCTTGAGACGATGCAGCCCTTCAATCATGTCTGGCGAATTTTGACGCCTTCTGGCAAAACCAAGTGGTTGCAAGCAAATTCCCGTCCAGAACGGAGGCAGGATGGAGAGGTCGTCTGGCATGGCATTGTTATGGAGGTGACCGATCGCAAGCAGGCAGAAATTTCGCTGCGGCAGTATGAACGCATTATTGCCAGCACAACCGATGGCATTGCCCTGATTGATACGCAGTTTCGTTATCAAATCGTCAATCAGACTTACTCAAACTGGTATGCCAGATCGAGCCAGGAAATCATTGGGTTGCCCGTCAGCGAGATTGTGGGGCAAGATATTTTTGAATCTGCAATTCGTCCTTGCTACCTGCGCTGCCTTGCCGGCGAAACGATTGAACGCCAAGAGTGGTTTGCAGTGCCAGCGTTGGGGCGGCAGTTTTTCAGCGTCACCTACACACCCTATTTAGACGAACAGTTGGCGATCGCTGGCATTGTCGTGAGCCTCAGAAATCTGACATCGTTGAAGTTGGCCGAGCAGGAATTAGAACACGCAAAAGAGGCGGCAGAAGCAGCAAACCAAGCAAAGAGTTTGTTTCTGGCAAACATGAGTCATGAACTCCGAACACCACTGAATGTGATTTTGGGAGTGGCTCAACTGATGGAGCAAAGTGTTGACCAGACACCACAGGGTCGAGAATATATTGATTTAATTTCCAGCAGCGGTAATCACCTAATGCGAATGATTAACGATGTGCTCGATTTATTTAAGATTGAAGCTGGGAAGGTGGTGCTAGAGAAACAAAAAATAAATTTACATGAATTACTTAACTCACTGTATACCACCTTTAGCCAGCAATGTATGGCTAAACACTTGCTCATGAAACTGGCGATCGCTCCAGAAGTTCCACAATATGTCCTGATCGATGCTTCAAAATTGCAACAGGTATTGATTAACTTAATTGGCAATGCGATTAAGTTTACCGAACACGGAGAAATTACAGTCCATGTTGCGGTGAAATCTGGAGAGCGGGACAGCGGGGAACCAACCTATATGCCGCTGTCTTTTACGGTGCAGGACACAGGAGTTGGCATCGCCCCAGAGGAGTTGCCTTATATTTTTGATGCCTTTGCCCAAGCAGCAGCAGGACGGCAAGTAACTGGAGGCACGGGTCTGGGACTGAGCATCAGCCAAAGTCTAGTTCGCTTGATGGGGGGCGAAATTTCTGTCCACAGTACCCTGAATACTGGGAGTACCTTCGAGTTTGTGATTCCCGTTCAACCCCTAGCGGATGCAAGTTTGCAGTGCCCGCCATTGAACCGCACGGTTTTGGGATTGGCTCCCGGTCAACCCACCTGTCGCATCCTTGTGGTAGATGACCAACCTGCAAATCGGCTGATGTTAGTGCGATTATTCTCCAAAATTGGTTTTGAGGTGCAAGAGGCCAACACCGGCGAGCAAGCGATCGCCCTTTGGCAACAGTGGCATCCTCACCTGATCCTGATGGATCTGCGGATGCCTGGAATGGACGGCAGGGAGGCAACGCAACGCATCCGTGAGGCTGAGATGGATGCAGACATGAGACAATTAAAACAGCAGGTCATGGGAAATGCCCCAAATGCCTGCCCGACTTGGCCAGTGGTGATCATTGCGCTGACGGCTCAAGCCTTGGAGGGCGATCGCAAACTTGCCCTAGCTGCAGGCTGCGATGACTACATCAGCAAACCTTTCTCGTTAGATATGTTGTTAGAAACAATTGCTCAACACCTGGATCTGATCTACACCTACGATGAGACCAGTGATATCAATGCTAAACACTAAAGCGACAGAGAGCGATCAGGGGGGATTGTCCCCCTTTCTCTCTTTTCATCAGCTCTGTCGTAAGCGTTTGACGCATTGGCATGACACTGCTGCGAGCAGATCGATGGCAAAGGAGCTTGAATGACGACAGGTGTCTGGGTATTAGGCGATCAACTTTGGCAAGGGCAGTCGGCGTTACAGAGCTGCGCCGATCGACGCCAACAAACGCCCGTTCTGTTTATTGAATCGCTAGATCACGTCCAACAGTTGCCCTACCATTTGCAAAAAATTGTGCTGGTGTGGTCCGCCATGCGGCACTTTGCCGAAGAGTTGCGACAGAGTGGATGGGAGGTCACCTACAAAATTGCTGAGGATTTTCGCACGCCCCTGCTGGAGTGGATTCAAGCCTACAACATCACTGAGTTGCGAGTGATGACTCCTGTTGATCGTCCGTTTACGCGGATGATTCAAGGGCTGAATTTGCCTTGCATCATCACCTTTACGCCAAGCAATCGGTTTATTTGGCAAGATCAGGAATTTATTGACTGGGCGCGATCGCGCAAACGTCTGCTCATGGAAGACTTTTACCGTGAAGGACGACGGCGGTTTCAGATTTTAATGCAGGATGACCAACCCCTAGGAGGTCGGTGGAACTTTGACCAGGAAAACCGCAAACCTCCCAAGGGACAACTTTTGACCCCAAAGACCTTGTGGTTTGAACCTGATCAAACGACGCAAGCAGTAATCAACTGGGTCAAGCAGTCTCCTGCCTTTAAGCAGAGCCAGAAGTACTGGCAGATCGAACCTTTTCCCTGGGCTGTCACTCGCACCCAGGCCTTGCAAGTGCTTAACTTCTTTGTAGAGGTGCGTCTGTCAGGCTTTGGTCCCTATCAAGACGCAATGGTGACGGGCGAACCCACCCTGTGGCATGCCATGCTGTCACCCTACATGAATATTGGCCTCCTTCACCCTTTGGAGATTGTGCAGGCGGCTGAAGCCGCCTACTATCGCAACCAGGACACGTGGGCACTAAACAGTGTGGAAGGCTTCATTCGACAAATCCTCGGATGGCGAGAGTACATTCATGGCATCTATCTCTACATGGGTGAGGACTATCCTCAACGCAACTATTTCAACCACACCCATCCCCTGCCCAATTTTTATTGGACTGGAGACACAGCGATGAACTGCTTACACCAAGTCCTTAAGCAAGTCAAAGAAATTGGCTATGCTCACCACATCCAACGGCTGATGATTCTGAGTAACTTTGCCCTGATTGCAGGAATCTCGCCTCAGGAATTAGAGGAATGGTTTCATGCCGCTTTTATCGACGGATACGATTGGGTCATGCAGCCGAATGTGATTGGCATGGGACAATACGCTGATGGGGGGGCCATGGCTTCCAAGCCCTACGCCGCCTCAGCCAATTACGTCAACAAAATGAGTGATTACTGCAAGGGCTGTGCCTATAACCCCAAAAAACGCACTGGGGAAGGTGCGTGTCCGTTTAATTTTATGTATTGGGATTTCTTAGCACGACATTACGACTCCCTGAAGAAAAATCCCCGCATCAGCCAAATTTTGCACAATGTCGATCGCTTCTCAACTGAAGAGATGCATGAAATTCGTCGCCTCGCAGATCAGTGGCGCAACACTCATCAACACACTGAATACGGCCTGCCATCTTCTCCCGCCACAGTGTGATGCAACTGGATCACCATTTTGGGCACGATTTCGTCCAAACTCGCTGAGTCCAAACTTGAGATTGGGGTCACGGAACTAAGGAACGTCAGTTCTGGTTAAGAGGATTTTGGGTCACCGCACCGGGCGCGGTGACCCA
>DVEB01000231.1 GCA_015295905.1 Synechococcales cyanobacterium M55_K2018_004 | reverse complement strand
GCAGCGGGCGTTCTACCAAAAACTAACTGCTACTTTATAGGCGGATTCCGTATGACTAGCACGCCGATCGTCCTTGCCCTCCTGAGCATTCCCGCCGTGCTGACGTATCTAACCCATGCGATCGCCCGCTACCTTGATCCAGAACACCCCAACTATCTCACCGTCATCTATGCCTACCTGCCATTCACGCTAGTGGCCAACCTGGCGCACTACATTCCGGCTGCCATTATGGAGGCGGGGTAAATTCTGCCTATAACTGCTAAAACACTGGGCTTGAGCGGTGCTGGCTGGCCGGCGCTTACCTGGAGCGCAGATGTGGCAGCGTTTCTTCAAGGTGTCACCCTGCTTTCAGCATTGGTGTTTAGTATCTATCCTCTATTGCGTATTACCAAACGTTCCCTCCTGAGTAATCTACCTCATCTGCTGCTTATGCTTGGGTTCACTGTCTTTTTCTTTAAGCTGATGCTTTAACGAATTCCCCTCGTCAGTTCGGCTTAAGAGGGTTTTGGGGCACCGCGCCGGGCGCGGTGCCCCAAAACCCTCTTAACCAGAACTAACGTTAGCGTGGTGATGGCGTGAGCGATTGGATGTAGGTTGTGACTTCGAGCGATGTTTGTGTTTCATTTCTCGCGCCCAGTCGTAGCTCTACCGAACTGACGTTGAATTATCCTAGGATGGACAACTGCGACTCTGGCGGTTGATAGCCCAAGTGCCTCCAAGCAGCGGGGGTTGCCATGCGTCCACGGGGGGTGCGGTTGAGGTAGCCAATTTGCATCAGGTAGGGTTCATAGACCTCCTCAATTGTCTGGGCGTCTTCGCCAGTGGCAGCAGCCAGGGTTTCCAGCCCTACTGGCCCTCCCCCGTAGTTCTCAATCATCACACTCAGCAGGCGACGGTCTGTCCAGTCTAACCCGCAGGGATCGACGTTGAAGAGTTGTAGTGCTTCAGCCGCGATCGCCGCTGTGATGCCCTCACCTCTTGCCTTGACTTGGGTATAGTCGCGCACTCGCCGCAGTAGACGGTTAGCAATCCGGGGAGTACCGCGTGAGCGACGGGCAATTTCCGCCGCCCCCTCGGGGGTCAGGGCAGTATTCAGGATTTCGGCACTGCGTAGCAGGATTTGGGCCAGTTCCTCTATTTCATAAAAGCGCAGACGTTGCACTAGACCAAAGCGATCGCGCAACGGCGAAGTGAGCGCCCCAACGCGAGTAGTCGCCCCCACTAGCGTAAACTTCTCCAGCGTCAGGCTGCGAGTCCGGGCGCTCTGCCCCTTGCCAATGGTGATATCAATGCGTCCATCCTCCATGGCGGGGTAGAGCATCTCTTCCGTGACACGGGGCAAGCGGTGAATTTCATCAATAAAGAGAATGTCCCCCGGCTTCAGGTTCACCAACAGGCCAAGAATATCGCGAGGCCGCTCCAATGCTGGAGCAGTCGTGATTTTGCAATCGACCCCCATCTCCTGTGCCAAAATCAACGACATGGTGGTCTTGCCTAAC
The DNA here is from genome assembly GCA_015295905.1 of Synechococcales cyanobacterium M55_K2018_004. Taxonomy (GTDB): domain Bacteria; phylum Cyanobacteriota; class Cyanobacteriia; order Elainellales; family Elainellaceae; genus DVEB01. Next base: position 9,027 of record DVEB01000231.1, on the reverse strand, counting down.
CCCGGTGGGCCATAGAGCAGCAGATGATCCAACGATTCATTGCGCGCCTTGGCCGCTTGAATGGCGATTGTCAGCACTTCTTTTAACTCTCGTTGTCCTACATAGTCTGCCAGTCGATGCGGACGGATGCTCTCCTCTGGTTTGCCGATGTCTTCTGGGCGCTTCTGCGGTTGCAGCAATGATTCACCCGGCTTAGCCGCAGAGATAGCCACAGTCTGAGAGTCGTCAGGTAAGGCCACTGGTTCCTCTTGCGAGGTATCCATGACCTGTTGACGGGACGTATGTCGAGGCGAGGCGATCGCAGGGCTGAAGCCATCTGGGTGACTATCTGGGCGATCGGCGGAGGGCTGTTTGGAGGAAACAATTGCCATAGCTGCCTGGAGTCGGATCAGGAGTGACTCATTTGTATCGCACTACGCGCATAGGTTAGAACAACGTTTTTTGTGGGAAACTCCGTTGCGCGGGGTTTCCCACAAAAATATTTGACATCATCAGCGCGTAGCGGATAATGCTAATGTACTATGGTTCGGTCAATCCCGCATCAGCATTAGTGCAAAAGGTCTTCTTCAGAGTCGCTATCCCTAACGGGGATCCAGAATAACGGGAATTCAGGATAACCTGAAGCCCTTGAGGTTCTACGTGCGAGATGCACAGAACATCAAGGGTTTTAGGGCACCGCACGGTGCCCTAAAACCCACTTGACCCGAACTGACGTTATCTTTAGTCAGCCCCCCAAAGGTAGAGGCTACAAACCTCAAGATATAGCGCTACGCGCTCGTAATATAATACAGAATCCGTCTGTAAAGTAGCAGTTTGTCGTGGTGTGAAACGGGCGCGGCGCGCCCGTTTCACACCACGACAAACCAACTCAATAACCAACGGAGTCGGGATAAAACGTTTTTTGTGGGAAACCTCATGGCGCGGGGTTTCCCATAAAAAAGTTGTCCTAACTGATGCGTGTAGCGCTATAGCTACAGTGGGTTGATGTCGGGTAGGTCAAGCAGCTTTCACGTCAGCCCCTCCCTGCGCTGGAGGGTCTTCAGGAGAAAACCCCCGCAGGCGTAGGTGCTCATTCCAGTCCCAGGTGTTCAACAAAAAGTCCTTGGCGCTCTCGTAGCCCCACTGGTACAGCTTGTCTTTCGTGGCATTGTCGAGATTAAAGGCCGTTGCACTAATTGGTTCCTTTAGGTCAATGTTGACGATGCGACGCTGACCATTGACGCGGACATTGTAGCGATCCTTGGCCACCATCATGGTTTGCAACATATTGGAAAAGATGCCAAGCGCATTTTGAATTGGCCCCCGATTGGGAGGTTCCTTTTCCACCAAGCGAAAGCCAAAGGTGGGGCAACGGGGTCGTACTTTTGGTTGCGAGGAAATTGGCTCTAGATCAAAGATCCACAGGGGGAAGTTGCTGAGTACCCCACCATCAACGATCCAGTTGCCCGCCAAATTACCTGGCTCAAAGAAGAAGGGAATGCTCATCGAGAGCCGCACTGCCTCAGCGACCTCAAAATCGAGCGGGCTATTCAGGTTCAGAACTTGAGCTAACGACGCTCTGCTAGGGTGTCCTGCAGTTGGTGTGTCCAGATCATCCGGCAGCACTAGCATCTCACCCCGGCTGACATCCGAAACCACCACTTTCAGCGCCCGGTTCTGATACCATTCTTGCTGCTTTGCTGGCAGGTTGGAAAATTTTTCGAGCGTACCCAGGCTCTGCTTCAGCCAGTCCTTAAAAGGCTGTGTGGAGTATAGCCCTAGCTTGCGGGTGAGCAGCAGATTGAACAGCATCCGCAGTGGTGTTTGTAAATCATCGTTGGGACTGCCGGTTAAATTCAGCCAACTGGTTCTTTTGTGGAGTAAATCGTTCATATAGTCCACGCCACCCGCAATTGTCTCTAACTCGTCAATTGGGTGGTCTGCAGCGACTAGGGAGGCGGTAATGGCTCCGGCAGAGGTGCCCGCCACCTTACGCCAGCGAATCCCGACTTCGCTGAAGCAACGCAGGGCACCCAGAAATGCAATCCCTTTCACACCACCGCCTTCAAAGATGGCATCGGCATAATATTCTTCTTGAGCAGTGGCGGGATTGAGGACTTTGGGAAGCTTTGCCTGAATTTGTGCAATTTCCTGGGGGTTCAGCTTTAGCCCTTCTCTGGTACGGACGGCAGCGGGGTTCCAGATGGTCATACGGGGGTCTCCTTGGGGGCAAGAATACAGTCTAACCGTTGCAGCAACGATGGTTTTTAGGACTAACGTCAGTTCTGGTTAAGAGGGTTTCAGCTTATCCCGAATTCACGTTAGGACTAGCTTTAGCGGTTTGTTGAGAGATTCAGCTCGTGTCAGGCATTTTCCCGATTGAAGCGCAAACGGCATTGCTGACTGGACTTTGAACCCAGTTCACGACTGGCGCTGCGAAACGGGCGTTCAGAGTTCGTTTCGAATATGCCAAGATTTTTCGCGCAATTTAATGCAAACTCCAATATTGACCGGTCTGAACGTTGGTGTTACTGATCGGCTCCCTCAATCGGCGCAAATCCCTGGCGTTGGATATTCTCGCTGACGTGGCGAGGCTCCAGGAATTGCAGCAGATAATCGGGACCGCCCGCCTTGGAGCCAACCCCAGACAGCTTGAAGCCGCCAAAGGGATGACGAGCGACAATCGCCCCGGTGATGTGGCGGTTGATGTAAAGGTTGCCTACCTCAAAGTCTGCGGTGGCGCGTTTGATGTGGGAGGGTGTGCGGGAGTAGAGGCCACCCGTGAGGGCATAGAGCGTGCCGTTGGCAATTGCCATCGCCTCGTCAAAGGTCTTGGCCTGCATCACGGCGAGCACCGGGCCAAAGATCTCCTCCTGGGCAATCTTAGCGGTGGGAGGGACATCCACAAAGATGGTGGGGCCAACGAAGTAACCTTTGTCGGGAGCTGGCATTTCCAGTATCACCTTGGCCTCTTCCTTGCCCTTTTCGATGTAGGCTTTGATGCGGTTTTGAGCTTGGGCATCAATCACGGGTCCCACCTTTGTCTCAGGTGACTCAGCGGGGCCAATATGGAGCGATCGCGTCGCCTCCACCAAACGGTTCACAAACGTCTCGTAGATTGGCTCTAGCACAATCACACGCGAACAGGCGGAACACTTCTGGCCGCTATAGCCAAAGGCAGAATAAACGACCCCCTGAACGGCTTGATCGAGGTCGGCGCTCTCATCCACAATAATGGCGTTCTTGCCCCCCATCTCTGCCACTACTCGCTTGAGGTGGCGCTGTCCTGGTTGCAGGATAGCGGCATCGGCGTAGATCCGACAGCCTACTTCCTGCGATCCGGTGAAGGTAATCATGTGGACATCGGGGTGTTTTACTAGGTGTGCGCCAACGCTAGAACCTTTGCAAGGAATGTACTGGAACACGCTCTGCGGAACTCCGGCCTCCACCAGAATCTCTGCGAGTTTGGCCGCGATGACTGAGGCGGGTTCCGCGGGTTTCAGCAGGGTGCAGTTGCCAGCGACGAGGGAAGCCACCGTCATGCCCGTGGGGATGGCTAGGGGGAAGTTCCAGGGTGAGATGACTAGAGAGATGCCGCGCGGTTGGTAGTGATAGCGGTTTGTCTCGCCAGGAACATCGTAGGTTGTGCCTCGGTCAAGCCGTTCCATTTCATCGGCATAGAAGCGGCAGAAGTCGATCGCCTCTGATACTTCGGGATCAGCCTGGCCCAGGGGTTTGCCAGTCTCCAACACCATCCAGGCACAGAGTTCAGGGCGGCGTTGTTCCATCAGGTCAGCCGCCCGGCGCAGCAGATTGGCCCGTTCTTTGGCGGGAGTCTTTTTCCAGGCAGGGAAGGCCGCCTTGGCAGCCGCGATCGCCCGTTCAGCCTGTTCAATACTCAACAGCCCCACCTTACCAATCACCTCATCGGGATTCGAGGGGTTCAATGAGTCAAACATTTCGATAGTCGTCACCCGCTCTCCACCCACCAGGGGCTGATAGGTCTGACCCAGTTGCTGGCGCACAGTTGCGATGGCAGCGAGGGCGCGATCGCGCTTCTCGGCCACGGCATAGTCGGTATCTGGGGCATTGTGGAATTTGCCATTTTGCAGGGTAACAGGCCGTTCCCCACCTTGGTCTTGCAGCACCGGCGGAGCCAGCAGTTCTTCCACAGGGCGGTCTTCCAGATTTTGTCGCAGGAAGGAGGTATTGGCCGTGTTCTCCAGCAACCGTCGGATCAAGTAAGACATCCCTGGGATCAGGTCGCCATAGGGGCAGTAGACGCGCACGCGATAACCTAGGTCTACCAATGCCTTGGCCAACTTGTCGCCCATACCGTAGAGGACTTGCATCTCGAAGCGGCGGGCTGGGATTTTGAGCTCCTGGGCAATGGCGATCGCCCGTGCCTGCGAACGCACGTTGTGACTCCCGATTGCCGCATAGAGGAACTCGTGGTTCTCCATCAGCAGTTGGGTCAGCGTCTCGTAGTTGTAGTCCGTCGAGGACTTGCGCTGGTAGACAGGCACCTCCCACTCGCGCTGCGCCGCCTTGATGGTCTCCTGGTCCCAATAGGCGCCCTTCACTAGCCGCACTGTGATTGGAGTACCTCGCTGCTTCGCCCAGTCAATCCAGCCGCGCAGATCCGTTTCGGCGTCCTTTAGGTACGCCTGGAGCGTCACGCCGATGTCGTCGCGGCTGCGGAACTCGTCTTCCATCAGAAGGTCTTTCAGGATGGCGATCGTCAGGTCTTTGTAGGCATACTGCTCCATGTCGAAGTGGACGGCAGCCCCCAGCGCTTGGGCACGCTGCAGTAAGGTGCGGATGCGATCGCTCACACCAGCCCGACTTCCCTGGGCATCTAGCGGGTCAAACTGCGAGTAGAAGGCGGTCAACTTGACTGAGACCTGCACCTTGGGCAGCAGCTTGCCATCGGCCTCGTCAATTTGCGGCACCGCACTCCAGGAGCGGGAAGCCTCCGTCAGCTTCTCCATCAGCTCTAGGTAGCGATCGAGGTAAGCCTGTGCCTCTGTTTCGGTGATCACCGCCTCACCCAACAGATCCACCGTGAAGGCCATTCTGTTCTTCCGCAAACCCTCCAAGGTCTTGATGATTTGGGGGATGGTTTCACCTGCAATGTACTTGTGAGCTAGGGTTTCAACAGCGGTCTTGAAGGTGGTGGCAGCAATCTGGGCGGGGAGAGATTCAGCGTTGGCAAAGTTCAGCAAGTCCTTGAGGGCTTTGGGTAGTTCCACCGACTCGTCGCCCAGATACTCCTGCATGTGGCGGGCGATCTCTGGTTTACTGTGCAGAGAGGGCAAACAATCGATCAGATGAAAGAGTTGCACCCGCAGACCAGGGTTGCTCATGGCAAAACCCAAGAGGCGATCGCTCAAGTCCATCTGTTCGCGCATCCGGGCAAAGAAGGAACGGGACTCACGGGTTGCCCCCAGCAGTTGGCGGGCGATTGCTTGGGTTTTGGCTTCGTAGCGAGTGTCAGAAACTTGCGTGACCACGGGGCTTTCACTCCTGATTTTGTGTGAGGACTCAATCCATTTTGGATGTTGGACTGCGGGTGTTCTGCAAAGGCAGCATCCCGATTTGTAGGCTCCCCCATTTGAGGGTGATTTGAGTAACGTAGCAACTAAAGAATGGTTGAGAACAGAGCATAGGGGAGATCCCCTGCCGGGGTCATTGCTCCCCCGATCTGCCTGTCCTCATCAAAACATCAATTGCTAGAGGTTTTGGACTATTTCCATGAGAGCATGTCACCTTTGCATGCCCTCATCCCCCAGCCCCTGCTCCCAAGTTGGGAGCAGGGGAGCCGAGCATCTCAAAGTCCCTCTCCCAAGTTGGGAAAGGGATTTAGGGTGAGGGCAAACGTGACATGTCCCCCTTTCTATTCTCTCTCTTTACCGACTCCATCGATGATTGAGTCGGTTTGTTGTGATGTAAAACGCGCACACAGCACACGTTTTACATCACAACAAACGGCTACGTTATAGACGAATTCCGTAGCTTAAGGGGCAAGTCAAGCAGGCGAAGAATCTTGCATGAAAACGGCGCACCCCCGAAGAGATGCGCCGTCTCTGTAGATAAATCCTGATGGTGAGGGACGTTCAGAGAGGGAATAAAAACCCCCAAACGAGGACGCTTGAGGGCTGGAGTTCCTGAAAATCGTCACTGGATAAATCATGACAACGAGAGAATTAGATCACAAGAGGGGTGAGACCCATCAGCTTTTCATGAAATTCTGATGAAGCTGGAAATGCTTCAGCCTTGGTAGGATGCCCACCTGACAAGTTGGGGTCGATGAACGTTGGTTCGGGCTAAAGGGTGTATCGTTCAACCCTGCCCCCGTCGTAAGATGCGTGAGGCGATCGCCATCACACATCACGGAGGGATTTTCATGCCAGTCCCTAAAAGAACGTGAATTCGGGAAAAGCTGAAACCCTTGCTGTTCCGTGCGCGTCGCGCACGGAACAGCAAGGGTTTTGGGGCAATGTGCCGGGCGCGGTGCCCCAAAACCCTCTTAACCCGAACTGACGTTAAAAGAGTTTTGGGACACTGCGCAGTGCCACAGCCCTTTGCTTTTCTCTGCGCAATCCGCAGGGAAAAGCAAAGGGTTTAGCATATCCCGAATTCACGTTAGATTAGGCAACCGCTGACTCTGGAGCAGCCTCCTTCTCTGGGGATGCTTGGGTTGAAATCGTGCCTTGAATCGCCATCCACTCGTTGAGTTGGGCCGTGATCTGGTCTTTCACGACCTGGCGATATTCCAAGAAATGTTCGTTGAGCGCACAAATCGAAAGGTAGTGGTCCCAGACGCGGGGGTTGTGGCGGAGGATGCCGATCAAGTTTTGCCAGAACCGGAAGCGGGTTTCACGCAACACGCCCTGGCGCCAGCAGACGATCAGCAACGCCCGTACACTCACCCAGCTCACTTTCCGCAAGGAAACCTTGTGACGAGGCGCACCGAGTTTGAGGAAATGACGATAGGTGCGATCCAGGTAGGCCATCGGGTCGTAGAGCTGCCAGAAGCCGTTGATAAACTCCTGGGTGATTTCCTCTAGCGGACGGGTAGGAATAAAGTTCATCAACGTTGTCTGGTTGATGTTGGCTCCCTGCCCGCGCAGACGACCTTCCTTTTCGAGGCGCTTCCAGAGAGCGGTGTCGGGCAATGCCTGCAACATACTGAACATGGCAGTGGGAACAGCGGTTTGCTCGACAAAACGAACGATGCGATCGCCCGCTCCCGGTTTCTCACCATCAAACCCAATGATGAACCCAGCCATGACCCGCAGGCCCGCCCGGATAATGGCATCGACCGAATCCGACAGGGAATCTCGGGTGTTTTGGTGCTTTTGGGTCAGCGTCAGGCTGCTTTCGTCTGGTGTCTCAATGCCCAGGAAGACCGCATTAAAGTTACATTCCACCATCAGTTCCATCAGTTCTGGGTCTTGGGCCAAGTCTACCGATGCTTCTGTGTTGAAGTGGAACGGATAGTTGTGCTCTGCCATCCAGCCTTTCAATTCCTTCAGCAACAACTTGACGTTGCGTTTGTTGCCGATGAAGTTGTCATCAACGAGGAAGATGGTGCGTCGCCAGCCGAGGTCGTAGAGTCGCTGCAACTCGGCCAAAAATTGCTGGGGAGATTTGGTCCGGGGTTTGCGACCGTACAGCACGATGATGTCACAAAATTCGCATTGAAAGGGACAGCCACGAGAGAACTGGACGGACATATTGTCGTAAACGTCGAAGTCCAGCAGGTCAAACCGTGGGATGGGAGTTGTGGTCACGTCTGGCTTTTCGCCGTTAGCCCGCAACACGCCTTGCGTCTCCCCCCGTTGGATGGCTTCGACAAACATCGGCAGGGTAATTTCGCCTTCGTCCAAGATCAGAAAATCGGCTCCGGCTGCCTGCGGTTCATGAGGCATCGACGTCGCATAGGGGCCACCCACCGCCACCAGTTTGCCGCGCCGCTTTGCCTCCCGGATCTGACGCAGCAGGTCATCCGATTGCACAATCATGGCAGAGAGAATGACCACCTCTGCCCAAGCCCACTCTTCCTCAGTGACGTCTCGCACATTGCGATCGACCAGTTTGAATTCCCATGCCTGGGGTAGAATTGCCGCAACCGTAACGAGTCCGAGCGGAGGCAGCAATGCTTTGCGGTTGACCAGTTCTAAAGCCTTTTCAAACGACCAAAAACTCTTCGGAAATTGCGGGTAGATCAGCAAAACGCGCATCACATGTCTCCCAGGCGAAAGGTGTGCAACAGGATTGGACTCGGTCAGACTCAGGTGAGCAGCAGGGGCTGAAAAAAAGCGCCATATATCATCGAACGCAGCTGATATCAAGCAGCTTCACCACCAGCGCAGTTGCAAGTGATGCCGCTCAGGTTGACTCAATTCCTCCTCGGTCAACCATTCCGTGGGTTTATAGGTACCAAAGATGTGGTCCCACCAATCGACAGCCAGCCCGAAGTTGTGGTGCCATTGCCCATACTTGTGGTGAACGTAGTGGACGGGCATTTTCATCCAGAAGCATTTGGTGGGGTTCTCGTGCTGGAGTTGGTGGGCATAGGCAGAGAAGGCTGCGTAGCCAAACGCACCGACAGCCCAGCCCATGCCCGCCTCCAGCGAGACGAAGAACATCGGTATTACGACCAGGAAGCTGCCTTTCACGTAGTCCAAAAATTCCCACACGACGCCCTGGCCTTCGTTGCGACGGTGATGGTCGAGGTGGCGTTGGCCGATGGACTGGGGTTTGAAGTGCATCAGTCGGTGCATCCAGTACTCCACCAAGCTGGCCAGAATAAAGGCTGTGATGAAACAAGCGATCGCAACCATAGCAGACTCTACTTTCACTCCTCCTGAATACCTTGAGCCATGGCACGGTTGGCTAGAAGCGGCTCAAATTGTTCTGATTATGTCACGACAATTTATTTTCGGGACGATGACTGTGCCGTTCTCTCAATTTGGGTCCTCAACTGGCACATCGGCTCTTTTCCCGGCAATTCGATAATGAGCTGGTTTGGGGTTGTGGCAA
>DVEB01000316.1 GCA_015295905.1 Synechococcales cyanobacterium M55_K2018_004 | reverse complement strand
TGTGGGTTTAGCCTCAAACAATTGAAGGCTATTTTTAGAATGAAATAGCCCTGCATTGGTATCACTGGTTCACACAGACGCCTCTTGCCATGCTCAACTGATCCTCCTGGGGTAAAGTGTTCAGTCAAGCAGTTATCTTCTCAACACCGAGGTGATGATGACGGTAATCGTGGCACTGGCAATCAGGGTAAATGCCAATTGGACGATCCACTGAGTAGCCTGCCGATAATCTGCAAATCGCTCATCAAAGCTTTTGACGCTCTGGGAGAGTGACTCCACATCTTGGGAGAGTGATTCCACATCTTGGGAGAGTGACTCCACATCTTGGGAGAGTGACTCCACACTGCTGGCAAGTTTATCGAGTTTGTTTGCCAGATCCCTGAGGGTCGGTTCGTTGTCAGCAGTGGTGGTCATGGGAAGCTAGGATGGGTTGACAACCTATACCGCCTATTCTAATAGGTCGTTTACTGCGAATATCTCCATCCTTATCTTCACTTCTTCACTACCTATAGCGCTACACGCATAGGTTAACGTGAATTCCAGAAAATCAAGGGTTTTGGGGCATCGCGCCGGGCGCGGTGCCCCAAAACTTGCTTAACCAGACCTGACGGTTTTCTATTTTCTAATAGTCTTCGTTGCCACAATTGATCAACCTTGGTTACGAAACTGCCATGCAAGCTCCAGGATCTGTACCCATCGCTTATGGACCTGCTTGGGAGTACACCGCAAAGTTTGGGCGATCGCCTGATCACTGGCCTTTTCTCCCTTCATCTGCAACAACTGTTGTTGCTCAGCGGTCAATCTCTGCTGAAATGCTTCCCACTGTTGCTGTGGCATTCCCAGGTTTTGATCTAGGTCTGCTCCTAACCACTGGTGCACCAGTTGCCAGCGGTGCGATCGCGCAAATTTTTCGACATGGTACTTAAACCGCTGTTGCAGATAGTCTCGCTGCCGGGGAGAGAGTTGCAAGATTTCATCAATTTCAGGAGCCGACAGGTCCTCTAATTTCAACGTCAGGTAATCGACACAGTCCTGCTGGTTCTGCGACTCGAAGTACTGGACTAATTCTTGAATGATGCGATCGCGCAACACCGATTCTGCTGGGTCAACCGCATCCGCCACCATTTGTTCGCGCACCTGTTGCACGATGGGCGAACGGCTATGCATTTCAGCCTCATCTCCCTTCGCCGATTCCACCGCCAGTTCAATATCCATCGACGTTTCTTGCGGTTGGCGACGGGCAAACCCCTGGGCACGCAGCACAATCAATTGCTGGTTCCGTCGTCCCGGCAGGTTAATTCGGCGCTTGGCATACTGCTCTGCAAACGCCATGTACTCTGCCAGTTCGAGTGGAGTTTTAGGGCTATAGTCCTCCGGCAAATTGTTCTCTTTGCGGAAGGACTTGAGAGTTTCAATATAAAACCCTTGCAAAAAGTCCTCAATCAAGGCATACCTTGCCTGGAAGCCCAACTGGGCGCGGGGGGGAGAAACGTGGCGGTAGACCATCGCACTCAGGTAGCTGTGCAGTTCCACCCGCCCCCGACGAGACCCCAACTTATAGTAAGCCAGACACTTCTGCAAACGGTGCTGAGCCAAGGTCATTTGCCAGTTCATCACCTGCCCCGATGCTTGGATGCGATCGCTCTTAGCACAGATGCGCTCCACTTCCAGCACGATGCGAGTCAGGATCGCCTCAGCACTAGCAGGTGTTTTCTGGAGTTCCTGCCTTAGATCCTCCAGCAACAGTTTGACGAGACGGAGCGTGTCAACCGTTGTCTTTGTGTAATTGGATCCAGACGTTGCTTCAGATGAGCCCGAGGAGGAGGTAGACGTTGGTTCAAACGATGGGTTGAACTCATCCGGATTGGAAAAGCCGGAGGCATTGGGAGATTCGACGTTCATAGGAGGTAGATGGTGATGCCACAGATTCAATCAAGCAAAGACCGGCTGGCAGGTCGCGAGGCTGCCGTGGTGATGCCGTCCTTTCAGGAGCTACAGGCTGGTCGGTCAAGACTACGGCGACTCTGCTGCGTGCTAGGGCACTTTTTCAGGTGTCCCCCAGGGATACCTGCAGGAATACCAGCACTGAGACCATCTGTGTCCGCTCTTGTGGCAAACAGCACCGTTGCCTTGGTGACAGTCTACTATCTGGATGCATGAAGTTTACTGGGGAACCTCTGCTTCTGCGGCTTCTGCAACCAAATTTGCAACCATCTCCCAACCTAGACCCCGACGCACGGCCACAGGTTCCTCACGGGTGAGGTCTAACACCGTTGAAACCTCAAATTGGATCGGCAAGTCATCATCAATCACGATATCAACCAATTTCTCTAGATGGTCAAACAGGTCATTCTTCGAGAAATAAGCATCGGGTTGCTGCACAGCCGTAGTGGCAGAGGTGGAGATGATGGGGTTGCCCAGAGCCGTCAGTAGGGCTTGAGAAATAGCATGGTCTGGCACACGAATACCTGTAGTACGACGCTTCGGTTCCATCACCAAGCGGGGGACTAACTTGGTTGCAGGCAGCAGAAAGGTATAGGGGCCAGGAATCAGGCGCTTGATGAGGCGATAGTTTGCATCATTGACAGAGGCATAGCTGGCAATATTAGACAGGGAAGAACAGAGGAAGGTGAGGGGTTTATCATTAGAGATTTGTTTAATGCGGCGCACCCGCTCTACTGCCGATTTCACATTCAGGTCGCAACCAATGGCGTAAACCGTATCGGTGGGGTAAAGCATCACTGCTCCCTGGCGCAGGGCATCACGGATTTGTTCGATCTTGCGCATCTGGGGAGTTTGGGGATGGAGATGGTAGACGAGTGCCATAGCAGGTCAAGATAAAAAACAAGACAAAAATATAGGAGTTCTAAAGATCAGGCCACTGCTTGCGTGAGTCAAGCCCATGTGAGATGTCCGAATTCTATCGAGCCAATCAGAACAGATGTGCCGTCTAACCGAAAACCATGACTAAAATTGCCTACCTTCAATGCCCCACAGGTCTGTCAGGCGATATGTGCTTGGGGGCACTCGTCCATGCAGGCGTTCCCCTTGAATATCTCATCGAAACCCTCAACCGACTAGGAATTTCTCAAGAATTTAAGTTGTGGGCAGAGGGGGTGCATCGCCATGGACAGGCTGCAACAAAAGTGCATGTCGATCTGTTGGCAGAGCATTCTCCCCATGCCCATTCCCACTCTGACACCCGGCATCTTCCAGAAATTGAGACGCTGATCGGTGAGGCTGACTTGCCAACCCGCGCAACAGCCTGGAGTCTGGCAGTCTTCCGCAAATTGGCCGAGGCCGAGGGTGCCGTCCACGGCCTGCCTCCCGAGCAGGTCCACTTTCACGAAGTCGGTGCCACCGATGCCATCGTGGATATCGTCGGCACCTGTCTGGGTTTAGACTGGCTGGGCATTGAGCAACTCTATTGCTCGGCATTGCCCACGGGCGGGGGCATGGTACGGGCTGCTCACGGGCTGCTATCCGTACCAACCCCAGCCGTGCTAAAGCTCTGGGAGATGCGACAGGTTCCTATCTACAGCAACGGCCTACAACGGGAACTCGTAACTCCTACGGGGGCTGCGATCGCCACCACCCTTGCCACCGGTTTTGGCCCACCACCCGCCATGACACTCCAGCGGATAGGATTGGGAGCGGGGTCCCGTGAGCTTGCCATGCCCAACATCCTGCAACTCTGGCTAGGTGAAACGGAGTCCCCAGCGCCCCAGGCAAGCCATCAGCACATCCCAGAAGCCTCCCACAGTCTGGTTGAGGCCGCGATCGCCCGCGATCCTCACCCCCACCCCCCTGCCCCCAGCACAGAAATCATTGCTGTCCTCGAAACCCAGATCGATGACTTAAATCCGCAGGCGATCGCCTACACCTGCGAGCGGTTATTCGAAGTGGGAGCTGTAGATGTCTTCACCCAGGCGATCGCCATGAAAAAATCTCGTCTGGGCACACTGCTAACCGTCATTTGTCCTCCCAGCAAGTCCACTGCCTGTCAGACAGTTCTGTTTCAGGAGACTACCACCCTAGGCATTCGGCAGACCTTGCAGGAACGCACAATTCTCCAGCGGGAATGGGCAACCGTCGAAACTCCCTACGGCAAAGTGCGTATTAAACTAGCCCGCCTCTCTCCCCAGGGAGAAATTATCAACGCCCAACCAGAGTATGAGGACTGTGCCCACCTCGCCAAGGAACACCAAATACCCTGGCAACAGGTTCAGGAATCTGCACGCTTGGCGTGGCACCAGCAGCAGTCGTCAGAGCATTATAGCTAGGGAGTCAAAACTCAATTACACCAACTACGCCAGCCTACAAGCATTGCCAGAGACACTCTCAGGACTAGGTATGAAGGAATCGAGACATCGCAATAGACAGAACCACAAAGACGCCCCAACGCAACCCATTCGCACAGAATTTTCTCCGTGGCCTCTGTGCCTCTGTGGTTATTTCTGACCAAAAATTAGGAGACTAACGGAAGGCGAGCACGATTCCTGACCTGCTTACACAGCCGCAATTCAGTACCACAATGATTCCAGTTCACCTGGTCAAAAATTTGATGAAGAATGTAAAGGCCACGTCCACAACCCTGCTGCTCGTCTAGGGGCTTTTCGACGCAGTTGATCGCCTGAGAACAAGAAGGAGGCGTAAAGCCCGACCCCTGGTCTGAAATGATCCACCAGTGTTGGTCATCCACCACATAAAACTCAACCAGAACAGTCTTACGAGGATCCAGATTGTTGCCGTGCTTTGCTGCGTTAACCAACGCCTCCTGGAGACCTAACCTGACCTCGGCGTGCCATCTCCGGGGAACGTCAACCATCAGCAGATCAAGAACCGGATCCAGGTGAAGAGTTGAGGCGAAGCTTATGGTGCCCCACCTGCGCCCAGATGGACGCGGTGTGATTGCGATCACGCAGAAAACCCCCTCAGCTTGCTAGTGGACACGTTAAGAGGAAACGCAGATGGAAGTAAAACGAGTAACTGCCTTGCTCATCAGCCTTATTGACTGGTAGAGGCTAGGGATTTGCAATTAATTAATACTCTCCTTTGGGGAAGACGTTAGGCGATCGCCATAACGCATCGTAGAGATTTTAATTTTTACGCAAGTCCCTTAACAAGCAGGCGAACTAAACACTTTTACACATGATTCAAATATCTTCAATCCTAACATAAGGACGTTGACAAAATCAGCCTTTTGGCTCAAGTCGATCGCCCAGCCATTTGTTCAAGATAGCGGCGGTAGCCCAGTTCTTCCAGCGTGGATTGCTTGTTGAGTACTGTTTCCTGGAGAGACTGACGGTAGTTCTGCACCTGAGTGAGCAAATCGGCCTGATGGCTTGCCAGTATCTGCACTGCCAGTAGCCCCGCATTTTGGGCATTGCCGATCGCCACTGTTGCCACCGGAATACCCGCCGGCATTTGAACAATGGAGTAGAGCGAATCCACTCCCTGCAGATGACGACTAGGGACGGGCACCCCAATCACTGGCAGGGGTGTCAGTGATGCCACCATGCCCGGCAAATGGGCAGCCCCCCCGGCTCCAGCAATGATCACCTTTAACCCCCGAATGTGGGCAGTCTGCGCATACTCCACCATCCTTTCTGGCGTGCGATGGGCTGAGACGATCGCCACCTCATAGGAGACTTGAAACTGTTCACAGACAGCGATCGCCCCCTGCATGGTAGGCAGGTCGGAGTCGCTGCCCATAATGATTCCAACTACGGGAGAAGTCATAGGCACACAAGCAAGTCCAGCAAAAATGAACCTGCCCATTATCCCATTAGTCTCCGCGGCTGAACGTCGTGCCCTACAACAGCCAACAACCCTTAAGAAAAGGTGCATCCTGGGGGGCGATCGCCCTGCGCCGCGGTTAGATCAGACTATTCACACCCAACTCAGAGAACCCGATGTCCACGGCTTCCCACTCATCCGAACCTTCCCTGCTGCAAACGGCAGCCCAGCGCCGTCGTCAATCCAAAAACGTGCGAGAACCCGCCATCACCCTAGCCCACGGCAGCGGGGGCCAAGCCATGCGCGACCTGATTGATGACGTGTTTGTGGGGGCGTTCGAGAATCCACTTCTGGCTGCATTAGAAGACCAAGCCACGATTGGGTTGGCAGAGTTAGGCAAGTGGGGCGATCGCCTCGCCTTCACCACCGATTCCTACGTTGTTGATCCCCTCTTCTTTCCCGGCGGCGACATTGGCAAACTGGCAGTCAACGGGACTGTCAACGACCTAGCAGTGAGTGGTGCAGCCCCCCTGTTCCTCTCATGCAGTGTGATTTTGGAAGAGGGCCTGCCCCTCACAACCCTCCGTCGCGTTGTGCAAAGTATGAAGGATGCAGCGGCGATCGCTCAGGTTCAGATTGTTACTGGCGACACGAAAGTCGTCCATCGCGGTGCTGCCGACAAACTTTTCATCAACACCACAGGCATCGGTGTAGTGCGCCCAGGAGTCCATTGCTCTGCCCATCAACTCCAGCCCGGTGATGCAATTCTGATCAACGGGGAGTTAGGGACGCATGGCGCCGCCATTCTCGCCGCCCGTGGGGAACTAGCCCTGGAAACTACGCTGGAGAGCGACTGTCAACCACTCAACGGCCTGGTCAACGCCATCCTGGATGTCTGCCCCGAAGTGCGGGCTATGCGCGATGCGACGCGCGGGGGCCTAGCGACGGTTCTGAACGAATTTGCCCAGAGTTCTCACGTCGGCATCCAACTGGACGAATCAACCCTCCCGATTCCAGAGGAGGTGCGCGGCTTTTGTGAAATTCTGGGGCTTGACCCACTCTACCTGGCAAACGAAGGCAAGCTTGTAGTGGTCGTCCCAGGCGATCGCGCCGCAGCAGTTGTGGCAGCCATGCGCTCGCACCCCGCCGGACAAAATGCCGCTTGCATCGGAACAGTTGTGGAATCTTCACCCGGCCTCGTTACTCTGCAAACCGCCTTCGGAGCCGGACGCATTGTTGATATGCTGGTCGGCGATCAGCTACCTCGCATTTGTTAACCTGCTTGCCCGATCGCAGTAATTCCTTCTACCATCGGGCAACATCGGCCACGGCAAAGGCGATCGCGCATCCAAGCATGAGATTAGGCAACGACACGACGGCTCATCCGCTCAGATTTTCTTCCCTTCAAGGATATATTCCCATCCTGCGAGAATTGCTTAAAATCAAGCCTGAACTCCATTGACAGGTTTCATGCACCCTAGTTCTTCGCAGTCGCCGCCCGTCGTCGCCACCCCTGGCTGCCGCAAACGTCGGTTTCCTAACCTCTACGCCTTCTGGACGTTTGCCCGTCCTCATACCATCATCGGCACCAGCCTGAGTGTCTTTGCCCTATACTGGATTGCGATCGCCGAACTAGGAACCTGGCAACAGGGCATTGGCCTGCCCCTGGTTCAGACCTTTTTGCCAGCGCTCATTGCTTGTCTCTGTGGCAATGTTTATATCGTCGGCCTCAACCAACTGGAAGATATTGAGATTGATCGCATCAACAAACCCCATCTACCCATTGCGTCTGGTGAATTCTCGCGATCGCTGGGTCGAAAAATTGTTGCCCTCATGGGGGGCCTGACTCTAATCCTGTCTGCTTGGTCGGGTGTCTGGCTCATAGCAACCGTCTGGCTGAGCCTGCTGATTGGGACAGCCTACTCCCTACCCCCCATTCGCCTGAAGCGATTTCCAGTTTGGGCGGCGTTGTGCATCTTCTCAGTCCGAGGGGCAATTGTAAACCTCGGTCTGTTTCTTCATTTCAATCATCACTTGCAAAATCGTGGCTGGGGGATCGCTGGATACACCACTCAATTCCCGCCAACAGTTCTGGCTTTAACCCTCTTCATTCTGATCTTTACTTTTGCGATCGCTATCTTTAAGGACATCCCCGATATGGAGGGCGATCGCCGTTACAACATCTCCACCTTCACCTTACGATTGGGAACAGCCGCTGTCTTTAATCTGGCCCGTTGGGTGCTGACTGTTTGTTACTTGGGCATGATCCTTGTCGCTCCGTTTCTGCCAGGCATCAACCCGCCTTTCCTGGTCATCACCCATCTGCTTGCGCTGGCATCACTCTGGTGGTATTCCCAGAAAACTGACCTAAAGGACAGACAAGCGATCGCCCGTTGCTACCAATTCATCTGGAAACTATTTTTTCTGGAATACCTGATCGTCCCGATCGCCTGCCTGCTTAACTGATGTCATGTCTCATCTCCCTGGCAAAGTCTTTATAGTTGGTGCCGGCCCTGGCAGTGTTCAATTTCTCACACTGCGGGGTCACCAACTGCTGAGTCAAGCCGAAGTCGTCGTCTTCGATGCCTTAATCGATGACACCTTACTGCACCTCATTCCTGCGAATTGCCAGACCTTCAATGTCGGCAAGCGCGGTGGACAGCCCAGCCTCAAACAAGTGGAAATCGATCAACTCCTAGTCGATCTCTGTCTGCAAGGAAAGCAGGTCATTCGCCTGAAAAGTGGCGATCCCTTCATCTTTGGACGCACCACTTCCGAAATCCAAGCTCTCCGCAATGCCGGATGTGCGTTTGAAATTGTGCCGGGCCTCTCCTCTACACTCGCTGCCCCCCTCCTGAACGGCATCCCGCTTACCGATCCCGTCCTCAGCCGTTGTTTTGCCATCCTGACCGCTCACGAACCCGACGCACTTGACTGGGAAGCCCTCTCTCGCATGGATACTCTGGTAATCCTGATGGGCACTCAACACCTCAGCCACATTGTCGAGCGGTTACTTCACTGGGGGCGATCGCCCCAAACCCCAATCGCCATTCTCCAATGGGCAGGCCACACCCAACACCAAAGCTGGCTCGGCACCCTTGAAACCATTGTCCAAAAGACTAGCCGCCAATCTCTCTCCCCGGCAGTTATTGTCGTCGGTGCAGTCGTTGCCCTCCAACCCTACCTGCTATCTCCTGCTCAAACAACCAGTGAACCAGCCCATGTTTCTCTGATCTCTGCTGCCACCATGCCCAACCTACAACCACAAAACTATCTACCCCTCACCCAAAAAACCATCCTAGTCACCCGTGCGGCGGGCCAGTCCGGTCAATTCACCCAACTTCTAGAAGCACAGGGGGCGACTGTAATTGAAATGCCCACCCTTGAAATTGGCCCACCTTCAAGCTGGCACATGTTGGATGAGGCGATCGCCCACCTCCCAGACTTCGACTGGCTCATCCTTACGTCGACCAACGGGGTTGACTATTTCTTCCAGCGACTGATCGCCCAAAGCAAGGATGCCCGTGCCCTGGCCACTCTCAAAATCGCTGTCGTCGGCAAGAAAACAGCAGAAAGCTTGAGAAACCGAGGACTCGAACCCGACTTTATCCCCCCCAATTTTGTTGCAGATGCCCTGGTTGAAACATTTCCTTCTGATCCGGCTGGCCTCAAGATCCTGTTTCCCCGTGTTGAGACGGGAGGCCGTGAGGTATTGGTGCAAGAATTCACAGCCAAAGGGGCGCTTGTCACTGAAGTCCCCGCCTACCAATCGGGTTGTGCCAAAGCAGTTTCCCCTGAAGTTCTCACTGCCCTCCGCTCAGGCAAAATTGATGTGGTCACCTTCGCCAGCTCAAAAACGGTGCAATGTTTTCATCAACTCCTACAAGCTGCGGGCAATCCTTCTATGACTGGCACAAGCCACTCAAACAAGCTACTTCCAGACCAATGCTGCATTGCCTCCATCGGCCCTCAAACCTCGATTACTTGCCAAACGCTCCTCGGACGGGTAGATGTCGAAGCCACTGAATATACCCTGGAAGGACTCACAGAAGCGATCGTAGGATGGTTTAGTGTTCCTGATAAATCTCTATGAGCGATCGCCTATCCCCACAACCCTCTTCCCATGCCTCTGTCAGACCACGTCCACCCCGTGTGATTGGCATCACTGGGGGAATCGGCATGGGCAAAACCACCATCTCTAATTACCTGTCCACAGTCCATCACCTGCCAGTCCTGGATGCTGATGTCTATGCCAGGCAGGCTGTAGAACGTAATTCACCTGTTTTTACTGAAATCGTCGAACGTTACGGCTCCACCATCCTACTCCCCGATGGGCAGTTAGACCGGGTTCGGTTAGGCGATATTGTCTTCCATAACTCGGCTGAGCGCCTTTGGCTGGAACAACGCATTCATCCTTTTGTGCGCGATTGCATTAGTTCAGAACTACAGTCCCTCGCTGAGCGTCAAGTTCCGACCGCCGTCACGGTCGTTCCCCTCCTCTTTGAAGCGCGTATGACAGACTTAACCACTGAGATATGGGTGGTTCACTGCACCCGTAACCAACAGGTAGAACGGGTCATTCAACGGGATGCCTCTCCAGGCACCAATGGAAAACTTAAGCCTGAACAGGTTTACGCTCGCATTGACAGCCAAATGCCAATCGAAGCAAAGCTAGAACGAGCCGACATCATTCTAGACAACTCTGGAACTCTGGAAACCCTCTTCCAGCAGATCGACCAGGCTCTCCAATCGAACCCACACGCATCCCACCGCCACTAAAGCAATCTCATACCGACTCCGTCGGTTATTGAGTCGG
>DVEB01000328.1 GCA_015295905.1 Synechococcales cyanobacterium M55_K2018_004 | reverse complement strand
TTAGCTTTTCTGATACACGAACTGTCAATCCTTCACTCGCAAATTCAGGAAAACCCCCCAGAGGTTTTTTGAATCAGAGTGATAAGATTGCGATGATTTAGACCTCGGGGAATTGCTGTGATCCGCTCTGCAACTCTGACTCTTCAGCCGACTCTTGCCCAAATCACCGACAATAGTCGCCTTCGACTATTTTCTGGTTCTGCAAATCTTCCGCTCTCTCAAGAAGTGGCTCGTTACCTAGGCATGGATCTCGGCCCAATGGTACGGAAGCGCTTTGCCGATGGAGAGCTATACGTTCAAATTCAGGAGTCCATTCGGGGATGCGATGTTTACCTGATTCAACCCACCTGCGGCCCAGTGAATGACCACCTGATGGAACTCCTCATTATGATTGATGCCTGTCGACGTGCCTCAGCCCGGCAAATCACGGCAGTCATCCCCTACTACGGCTATGCACGGGCAGACCGCAAAACTGCTGGCCGAGAATCTATCACTGCCAAGCTAGTGGCAAACCTGATTACCGAATCGGGCGCAAGCCGAGTCCTGGCAATGGATCTCCATTCTGCCCAAATTCAGGGCTACTTTGACATTCCCTTTGACCATGTGTACGGCTCTCCCGTCCTGATCGATTATCTGTCCAGTAAGCAACTCACTGACTTGGTAGTGGTTTCCCCCGACGTGGGGGGGGTAGCACGGGCACGGGCGTTTGCCAAAAAGCTCAATGATGCACCACTGGCCATTATCGACAAGCGGCGTCAGGCTCACAATGTCGCAGAAGTGATGAATGTGATTGGGGATGTTTCCGGTAAGACCGCCGTTCTAGTGGATGACATGATCGACACAGCGGGAACCATCAGCGAAGGGGCAAGACTGCTCCGTCAGAATGGAGCACGTCAAGTCTATGCCTGTGCAACCCATGCTGTGTTCTCTGACCCCGCCATCGAACGCTTATCTAGCGGCTTGTTTGAGGAAGTGATTGTAACGAACACAATCCCCATTCCCGAACACCGACGGTTTAAGCAACTGACCACGCTCTCGGTCGCCAATATTCTCGGTGAGACGATCTGGCGCATCCACGAAGACAGTTCCGTCAGCAGCATGTTCCGCTAAGAGTCTATCAGAGTCGCAGTATTGAAGTTACTGCATCTACATTCCCTGTTCCCCTAGGGTTGCTGATTTGACTCATGATGTTTGGCGTGAGAGATATGTGCCGTGGCTCTCTCACGCCGAACATCACCGTTGGATGAAGCCATGTTCTATGCTCGCTCCTCTCCCCTCACTGAATCGGTGAGTCTGGCGAGGGCAGTTGAAAAGACTGTTCTCGTTCAACACTGGAAACACCTGGAACCTGAGCGATCGCACTAATCTGATCGGCATCGGCAGCCCCCGTCACCACACCGATACCATCCATCACGTGCTCAACCTCCATCCCAGCACTCCGCAGATCTTGCGTAACATCCAAGATCTGGTTGAGATGGTTCTCTGCAATCGAAACGGTAATTTTCACCTTTGCCATACAACGACCTTTGGGATTGAGCAGCTCCAGCCCGGTTAGACACTTGACGCTGCACGATTGGCATACAACCATGCAGCCCGTGATCTACTGAATTGCCTGCACCAGCCCGACACCGACATCACGCGATCGCAACCATAGCCGACGAGAATTGCGAATCAGTTGCGACCAAAGCACCTGTCCTCGCGCTCCCGTGGCCTCCGCGTAGAGAGCAGCAATGCCCGAGACATGGGGAGTTGCCATGCTGGTGCCGCTGATGGTGTTGTAGCGGGTGGGCATGGGCCAGGCGGAATAGACATCCACTCCTGGAGCTGCGATATCTACTTGCCCGCCCTCGCTATTGATGCCGCCGTTGGAGAAGGGAGCCACTCGCAGGCGATTATCAATAGCAGCTACCGCCATGATAGACGGGCAGTTTGCCGGATGGCTGACGGGGGCAATTTGGCCAAAGCTGCGGTTACTGTCATTCCCAGCCGCAGCAATGATTAGGGAACCGCGTTGCAGGGCGCGCTGGGCCACCTGTTCATAAACCTTGGAATAGCTCTGCCCAGGGGCAGTGGGGGCGCCTAGGGACATGGAGATCACAGCACATTCGTTGGCGATCGCCCAGTTAATGCCGGCCAGAATACCACCATCTGCCCCGCTGCCAGCGTCGCTCAACACCTTGCCAGCGTAGATTTCCGCATTGTAGGCCACCCCATAGCGGGGCAACACCGAGGGATTTTGTGGGCCACAGGCAGTCCCAATGCAATGAGTGCCGTGACCATTACCATCCTGGGCTGTTTCCCCCTCAATGAACGATTTGCTGATCATCATCCGTCCCAAAAAGTCGGGATGCTTCAGGTCAAAGCCTGTGTCTAGGACTGCCACCCGAATGCCCAGACCACTCCGGCTTGAGGTGTTTGTCCGAGTGCGGAGCAACCCCCACGTAAAGCCAGGGTCGCTGATCTGAGCAACTTCTGCGGCTTCGCCTGCTGCCAAATCAGCCGCCGGAATCAGATGATCCACCAAGTTGTTAATGGCATCACGATACCCCTTCAAATAGCCCACTGAAATATTCAGAGTCACTCCTTCTTCTAGAGCTTCCCGTTTGTCGGGCTGCATCCCTCCATCGCTAAGGGCATAGACGACCCGTTCTGGCTCCACAGTCATGAGAGAGGTGGTGCTGGCAACCGCCATATTGACCGACTGGAGCTGGTTGGGGTCCAAGTCAACCACGGCAACCCCTAGTTCGTCAAAGACCAGCGGTTGTTCGCTGACCAATACTTCGGGGCTGGGGGCACTGTCAGAAAAGTCGGCGGTGTGAGCAAAATCGTGAACTCCCGCGCGATCGCTCAACGTCTGGATGCCACTATCGATCGCTTCGTCATTCAACAACACCAAGTATCGTCCGGTGGTTTCGGGCTGGGGTATGGCAGGGGGCATTGTACTCATGGAGGTATCTTTGAAATTCCGTAGAGGGTTTAACAGTGTGGAGGCAAAGTCCTCCTGAGTCTACCCATCCAACTCTGACCATTCCAGACAATTCCGCGACTCTTTAGATTCCAGCAATACTTTTTAATGTCAGTTCGGGGTAAGTGGTTTTGGGGCACCGCGCCGGACACGGTGCCCCAAAACCATTAATGTTCTGGGCGCGGCGTGCCCAGAACATTAATGGTTTCAGCCTACCCACTCTGCAAAAAACCAAACCATACCTTCGCCCCCGTCAAGGCCCCGACTGTTCTAACCGTTGTTGCCATTCTGCATCGATCTGGTCTCTGCGTTCAAGCTCCTGCTCTGTCAAGTCCCGCTCGGTACTGTAAACTGCATCTGCCGCGTTGACCACCGTCATAGCCGCAAATTGTTTGGCGTAATCGAGCTTTCTCAGCACAGTATCCCCCGCAGCATTGAGCGCTTCTGCACGTAATGCCCGCTGGGCATTGCGCGACTCAATCTGCTTGTTACGTGCCTGCACCCAGAAGTAGCGGACCAGGGGAATCGCCAGGAAGCCTGTGCCGTAGGCCAGTAGAATGCCGTAGATCCCAGCCACAAAACCGGGTAAGCCACCCGTTTGTTGAATAATCTCTTGCACGTTGGGGTCTACCAGCAATCTGCCTAGCACCAGGGCTGCCACGACGTTAAAGACCCCCAACCCCAACGCTGCCATAATTTGCCCACTGCTGGCCTTACTAAAGCGCCAGGGTAGCTCACGCAGGTAAGCCGCGACGGGAGAAGAGCGACGTTCTTCGGCAGTGACTTGCAGCTCTGGAAAATAGTAAACGAGTTGACCCGTAGGACTGACGGCTGGTCTGCCGTTGAAGCGAGTCAATACGGGCAGCATGTAGTCCTCAAATTCCTGACTGGAAGGACTACCCAAGTCATCCAAGTAGGGCGCAATCTGTTCCGCCACGATCGCCCCGCCATGGTTACGAATGGTTGTGGCGATCGCCTGCCAGCGACGTTCCTCCAGATTGGCATTCGGGTCGCCGTCACCAAACAGAAAAGAGTAGATCGCCTCCAGGAAGCCCATGCGTTCCCCCTCTGGTTTGCGATGACGAGGAGAGGGGCGATCGCCAGAATCGGGCAGAAAGATCCAGTACCAGTCTGGCCCAAGCCACACATTGGGCATGGAGAAGGTGCCGCCAAAGTCGCTCTCATTGCCCTGGTCATCACTGCTGCGGCTACTGCTGAGGGCGATCAGGATGGCGATGATCGTCAACACAATCAGCAGGATGGACAGCAGGAGAATAATTCCAAAGGAAATGCGGATGCAGTAGAACAGCACACGCCAGATGCGCTGCCACCACTCCTGTAGGCGCAGACGCAAATATTTGCCTTGCAGCACTGCTCGAAAGTTGGGGGGAAACAGGTAGGCAATTTCCCCCGTTTCCGAAACCTGCATGTGGCCCCCCGTCTCTGAGGCGAGCGCCAGTAAACCTTGTTCAGCCAGTTGCACATTCATGCCTGCCTGAGATGCCACATCTCCCACGGTGACGCGGTAGCCTAGTTGCTCTACTGCCTTCATGACGGCGGGGTCAAGAGCCATGCGTTTGCCTCGTGCGTTGGTTAATGCCTTATCTTCACTCTAAGAATAGATTTTGGGATTGACAACGCGGAAGTGTGCCAGCCCTTGAAAACGATCGCTCGTCAAAGATGACCCGGGCGATCGCGAAGATGTCTGGACATCAATTGCAAAATATTACCGAAATCCATCTACAGTGGGTTGATCTCATAGATTTGACTTGTACAGGAGTCTGGAAGTATTTCAATGAATCAACCTGGAGATCTCAGCACCCGCATCCAGCAGGGATATAGCGTCCGCACCGAGTCCTACATCAGTCGGGGGTGGACACTCTTTACCAGCCATTTGGGAGGCTTTATTGGCTTTGCAGCGTTCAATCTAGCTTTGAGTCTGGCTCTGGGGCTTGCACCAGTAATTGGCCCCCTGGTTTCGTTTTTTCTGAGTATTGGTCTAACCGCAGGCTATTACATTGTTGCAATCAAGTTGTCGAAGCGGGAGCCCACAGAGTTTAGAGATTTCTTTCAGGGCTTTAACCAGTATGTTCCGCTGTTGGCTGCAACCCTGCTGATGGTGATTTTTCTGGCGATTGGCTTCCTGCTGTTCTTTCTACCCGGAATCTATCTGGCGGTCAGCTATCTGTTTGTGATTCCGTTGATTGTCGATCGCCGTTTAGGCCCCTTAGAAGCGCTGGAAACTAGCCGCAAGGTGGTGACTCGTCAATGGTTCTCAGTATTCCTATTTGTTTTTCTACTGGGTCTGTTGATGCTGGTGGTCGCCCTTCCCTTTATCCTCTTTGCCTTTATAAGTGGCAGCATAGGCGATCCTCAAAGCCCCTCGCTGCTATTTTCTCTAATCATTTCAATTCCAGGATTGGTGCTAACTCCCTTTATGTTCTGCACCTACGTTGTAGCCTACGAAGACATCATCGGGTTTGCTGCTTCTTCTGAAACAAGGACTGACGGAATGTAAGCAAGGCTGGGGCGATCGCCCCAATCGCGATCGCCAGACTAAGGAGGGGCTTCGGTACACCCCTTCAAGACTTGTTGAGTGACTGAGTTGAGTGACTGAGTTGAGTGACTGGGGTGGCTACCTTTAAGATGAAGGGACGGAATTACTGAGCCTGCCTACCCTGCGAGCACACGTCGTTGACAGGCAAGAGAATCAGACTTTGTGTTTTTATCTGGGAATTGTGCGATCGCCATGTCACCCCTGAGACCGAAAAAAGCCGTAATCACCCTCAGTCTTGCACTGGTGGGAGCAGCTTACTTTGGGGCTTGGTCCACTCTGGAAACACAATTTTTCCTCAAAAGTCTAGCGATCTTGCTGCCCGTCCAACTGGGTGGCACGCTCTACCTACTCTATTTGTACTGGACGGGGCGGATTCCCGGTACGCTGCGCCACCAGCAGAAGCACAAGCGGCCCAGCGATCCCGTTTGAAATCCAAAATCTCTGCTGCGTTTCAGGCCAAAGCGCTGGGGTATCGCGTACTCTCAAGAAGGGCCATCTTTTTTGACGTGCGATCGCCCCTTAAAGTCCATGCACCTTAAAGTCCATGCAACTGATCCCCGCTGCACCCCAGTCCACCAGTCCCACTGCTACGCCCTCCCCGACCACGGCAGACTCCCTCATGCTGACCTTTGATGTGGGCGGCATGAAGTGCGCAGGCTGTGTGCGGGCGGTTGAAAAAGCGCTCAAGCAGCAACCGGGGGTCAAGTCTGCCGTTGTCAACCTAGTGACTGAGGTGGCACTGGTGGAGTGTGAGGCCAGTGTGGGTGTCCCGGCAGAGGCAGCAGCCACCCTCGCTGCTCAACTGACCGCAGCAGGGTTTCCCAGTCAGCCCCGCTGGGTGCCAGGACAGGACGCGATCGCCACCACAGCAAATTCCCCCGCTGAACGCCACTTGGCAGAAGCCAAGGCTCGCCGTCAACAACTGGCGATCGCTCTACTGCTGTTGTGCCTGTCTGCCCTGGGGCACCTGGAGCACGTTGGCCTGATTCTGCCAGGACTGAGTCACATTTTCTTCCACTGGGGCCTGGCCACCCTGGCGCTACTGGGGCCAGGGCGCAGCATGATTGTAGAGGGTTGGCGCGGGCTACGCCGGAACGCCCCCAATATGAATACGCTGGTGGGTTTGGGAATCCTGACGGCCTACAGCACCAGCACGGTTGCGCTGCTGTTTCCCCAACTAGGCTGGGAGTGCTTTTTCGATGAACCCGTGATGCTGGTCGGCTTCATTTTGCTAGGCCGCACCCTAGAGCAACAGGCCCGTGGACGCGCCGCGGCGGCGTTGCAATCCCTCGTTGCCTTGCAACCCGCTCTGGCACGACTGGTGACGGACCCCAGCATTGCGGCAGCTCAACCCGATGTGGAGATCCCGGCTGATCGGGTCAAGCTGGGTGAACTGCTGCGGGTGTTGCCTGGTGAAAAGATTCCTGTAGACGGCGAGGTGGTCGATGGACAAACCACCGTGGATGAGTCAATGCTGACGGGGGAATCTATCCCAGTGCTGAAGCAACCGGGCGATTGTGTCACTGCTGGGAGCCTCAGCCAAACCGGGGTGGTGACGCTGAAAGCCACACGCACCGGACGAGACACTACCCTGGCACAGATCATCGCCCTGGTGGAAAATGCTCAGACGCGCAAGGCCCCCATCCAACGCATCGCGGACTTAGTGGCGGGCTATTTCACCTACGGCGTGATGTCTTTGGCTGTGCTCACGTTTCTATTCTGGTACTTCATTGGCGTTCCTTTGTGGCACCCGCAGGTCGACGGCCTAATCACCTCGATTGGCATGGGGATGGAGCATGGCCTACAGGCCACTGCGGCACAAGCCGATGCAACCATGTCGCTGTCGCCCTCGCCGCTGTTGCTCAGTTTGAAATTGGCGATCGCCGTTCTGGTCATTGCCTGTCCCTGTGCTCTTGGTCTGGCTACTCCCACCGCTATCCTGGTGGGGTCAAGTATGGGGGCCGAGCGGGGGCTGCTGATTCGAGGAGGAGATGTGCTGGAGCAGATTCATCGCTTGCACACAGTCGTGTTCGATAAAACAGGGACGTTGACTACGGGCACCCCCACCGTGACGGATTGCCTGCCCCTGAGTGCAGACTGCCCAGCCGCAACACTCCTGCAACTAGCGGCCACAGTTGAAAGTGGGACCAACCACCCGCTGGCGATCGCCATCCGCAACGCCGCCCAGCAGCAGGAACTCACCTTGCTGCCTGCTCAAAACTTCCACACCGAAGCAGGCTATGGCGTGATGGCAGACGTCGAAGGCACACCTATTTTTCTGGGGACGCAAGCCTGGTTGACTCGTCAACAAATCTCTGTGGATGCCGCAGCCCTGCACCAAGCTGAAGTTCTCGCCGCAGAGGGCAAAACCGTCGTCTTTGTGGCCAATGCCCAACGGGTGCTTGGCCTGATTGCCGTGCGCGACACCCTGCGCCCAGATGCGCTCTGGACGATCCAGCACCTGCGTCGGATGGGGTTGCAGGTGATGCTGCTGACGGGCGATCGGCCTGAGACGGCCACGGCGATCGCCCAGTCTCTTGGCATCCCCGCAGAGCAGGTGCAGGCAGGGGTGTCGCCCAGCCAGAAGGTGGCAGCGATCGCCCAACTCCAGCAGCAGGGGCAGCGGGTGGCCATGGTGGGCGATGGCATCAACGATGCGCCTGCTTTGGCCCAGGCAGATGTCAGCCTGTCTCTGCACTCGGGCACGGATGTGGCGGTGGAAACAGCACAGGTGATCTTGATGCGCGATCGCCTCAGTGACGTGGTGGAGGCCATTCGTCTGAGCCGTGCCACCTTCCGCAAAATTCGTCAAAACCTGTTCTGGGCCTTTGGCTATAACCTGTTGGGAATTCCTATTGCAGCGGGAATTCTGCTCCCTGCCACGGGGCTGCTGCTTAGCCCTGCCGCCGCCGGGGGGCTAATGGCGTTGAGTTCCGTCAGCGTGGTGACCAACTCCCTCCTGCTGAGGAAAGCCGTACCACCGCTGCAAGTCAACTAGTGTTCTATCAAATGTTCTATCAAACGTGCGTTCCAGGGTTTTGGGGCTAATCACCGATGCAGCAGGAATACACTGGGTCTAACTCAGCGGGGTGCATATCACCTTTGCCCTGCCCCTAAAGTCCTCTCCCAAGCTGAGAGGGGCACTTTGAGAGGCTCGGCTCCCCTTCTCCCAAGTTGAGAGAAGGGGCTGGGGGATGAAGGCCTGCAAAGGTGGCATGCTCTCACTCAGCGAGCATCTTCAGTTGAGGCGAGCATCTTCGTTGATTGGGGCAATGTATTGTCGATTGGCCCGAACATAGCACCTGCCTAAGGTTTGCCCACGCTGAGGAACGGTGAGGGCATCTATGCCGCGCACGCGCAGCCACGGAGAGCCATTGTGAAACACAATCGCCTCGTTTTGGATAAACTCGGCCATTAGGATTGCACCAGGAGCAATGCGCGATCGCACCACACCATTGGGACTCACGCGACAGTTGAGATAGGTTGGGTCTGGATCGACCACCAGCCAGCGACGGTTGTAGTAGAAATTGCCTCGGTTGCCTCGCAGGACAGCAGTGGTATAGTCGCCGTTGCGATTTGGCAGAGGCACTTCAGCCATTTGGGCGATCGCAGGGGCAGATATTCCTAGCGCTAGACTCATTCCTAGCACCCATGCTGCCCGATTTAGATTTGCATTCAACATATCGGCTGTATCAATTCGCAAGGTGATGACTCACCCAGGAGGAACTAGCTGAATTAAGGCGAGTCAGAGTCGCTTCCATCAATTGGTGGTTTCCTCAGTGAGCAGCGACACTTTCATAGATTACAGCGAAATTTGATGACAGCAACATTCAGAACTCCTTCACTCTTTTCATTCAATTGATTTCCCCAGTGAGTGGGGACCTCACACGTCAGTCGTGGGCAGGCGCTGGAGGACCACCTTGGTTTCCATTCAATTGATTTCCCCAGCGAGTGGGAACTCGATCTCGTCGGTGTAGGTTTCGTTGATGACAGCAGTTAGCCCTTCAACAACTTCGGGGTCAAGCATGGTTTCGCTCAAATTGCCTCAATGTCAGGTTGTAGATTTCTTCGTCGCTCGCGGCTTCGCCGTAGTTCATGTTTTGCCAGATGCTTTCCGTTTCCAGGCTGAGGGAGGCTTTGAACAAAGTTTCGGTGACTGGCCCTGATTCGGGAACCTCGCCTGAGGCGATCGCCTCCATTGCCGCAATGATTTCTGGATGGTCTTTGCCCAGATATCGGAAGTAGGGCGTATCGGGCAGAATCTGGAGTTCTCGTTTAAGCCGTTCTAAATTTAATCCTTTCATATCTCTCCT
Organism: Synechococcales cyanobacterium M55_K2018_004; assembly: GCA_015295905.1. GTDB lineage: Bacteria > Cyanobacteriota > Cyanobacteriia > Elainellales > Elainellaceae > DVEB01. The sequence continues at coordinate 809 of DVEB01000328.1, read as the reverse complement.
TTAGAGTTTCCATTCAATTGATTTCCCCAGCGAGTGGGGACGTTACAGACGAAACTAAAAAGGCTATTGATGCCATAGATGAAGTTTCCATTCAATTGATTTCCCCAGCGAGTGGGGACTCGGTCTTCTTGCTCTGTTGCTGCGCCCTACAAGCCTCTTGTTTCCATTCAATTGATTTCCCCAGCGAGTGGGGACCGTCATGAATACTAGAGAGCGAGGAGAAAAACTCTAGGTGCAGTTTCCATTCAATTGATTTCCCCAGCGAGTGGGGACTGGGGCAACTCCTTGTGGCAACTACTGCGGCAAGGTTATAGAAAAGGGTTGTCCCCAGGGAGGGATTGAGCACAGCTTGCTCAGCGTATTCCGTCCAGCGGCAAGGTTATAGAAAAGGGTTGGGGACGGGGTGATTCTGGGGCAACTCCTTCTTTCGGCTCATATTGAATGCCGTTGTCCCCAGGGAGGGGGCGATTGTGCACTATAAGCGAAGCAAAGATTTCTACTGGGATACCGTTAGGGAATGCGTCGCAAGTGACGGGCAGTGCGCTGTCTGGGTGGAAATGTTTGCAGTGTAGGCAAATGGGGGGCATTCCCTTCATGATGTTTCTCCTGTTGTTGTAAATTCCTTCAATCTTAGCAATGCAAGCCTCTAACTTCCTCGCAAAATGTCTCCGGCCTGGGCTTCCCAGTCAATGATTTCTTTGTTATCGCGGTAGTAATCCAGCAATTTTCGCATTTTTTGCATAACCGGATTATTGTGAAGCGGGTCAAGGCCCGCTTTTGCAGCCAAAAACGCTTCTGCAAAGGTTTCA
>DVEB01000228.1 GCA_015295905.1 Synechococcales cyanobacterium M55_K2018_004 | reverse complement strand
CACGTTTTACACTACGACAAACCGACTCAATAACCGACGGAGTCGGTATGACATTGCAGCGCCGCTACACGCATCGGCTAGGACAAAACGCTTGTTACATCATGAGCGCATAGCGCCATACTAATGCCAAGGTCGTTGAGCAAGTTCTGTAGTGGGGAGGCTGAGGCCAACCCCGCCCCCTGTCCGCAGGCAGTTATACATGCGCAGGGTTGCCGCTGCGGCATAGTTCCGCAAAGCAGGGCTATTGGGGGCAAACAGAGTGCCAGTCTCATTCACAGGAGACGCAACACCGCAGTAAGTAGACATCAGTCGAATGAGTGCCTCACCCCAGTGGCCCGCAGTATCGGTAAATGGTCGCGGGGGTTGTAGTTGAGGCAGATCGGGGGATTCACCCCGTAAGCGGCGACCATACTCAGCGGCTCGCCGTAGCACTGCCATTAATTCAACACGGCTGACAGATTGCGCCGGACGGAAGGTACCATCGTCGTAGCCACTAATAATTCGGTTATCTCTGGCAAACTGAATCTTGGCCGCACTCCAGCGGTTTGCCTCCACATCGGGGAAGGGGCTAGTGCTGACCCGGTTTGGAATCGATAACTGCACCCCTGGGACTCGCTGCAGGGCATCTAGCACCATGGAGACGACCTGCTCGCGGGTCAAGGGTTGCGTCGGTCGGAAGGTGCCATCTTCAAAACCGCGAATGAACCCTACACGAACGGCCTGCTGAATTTCACTGGCGTAAATATCTCCCGTAATGTCGGGGAAGCTGATGGGGGTTGGCGATGGTGACGGACTAGGACTGGGCGATGGGCTAGGACTGGGGCTGGGGGAAGGGGAAGGACTCGGCGATGGGCTAGGACTGGGGCTCGGCGATGGACTGGGTGATGGGCTGGGACCAGGAAGTCCTGGAATGTTCCCTTCAAACGTCAGATAGATGTGCCCCAAGACGCGGTCTTCGAATGTTCGCTTTGTGAACCGCCAGCCAGGGTTGAGAAAAATCTTAGTAAAGTTGCGATTGTTGCCCCCATTGGAACGCCCGATGATAATTTCTGGGTCAGTGCGAACAACTGGCACGGCTGCCAAGACAACACTATTGCCACGCTCAAGGACGCGGAGGTTGTAGCGCAGCCCATAGTCCTCGCCGTTGACCCGCATCGAGTATCCGTTGCTATCGACACTGCGGCCACAGATCCCTGTAAAGTCAAAGTCGAGGAGTAGGGGGGTCACAATGGTAGGGTCGTTGCCCCTCTCACTCCAGCAAGGACGCACATCGGTGATTTGTTCAATAATCAAGAGGCGGTAACCCGTTGCTCCCACCGGGTTGGACACGGCAATAAACCGATTTTGAGGGACTTCCAATTGGCCAAAAATACTGGCAAGGGCAAGGGTAGAGAGGGAGGCAGCACCCACAACGACAGTTGCGATCGCAACCAGAGTACGAGTCGAAGCTTGCTTCATAAATGGATGAGGGACAACAACCAGAAAAAGCCGTTCTGCATAAAGCTACCCCATACCATACACCAATAAAAAAATTGGGAGACATCTCGTGAATTAGCGAAACAAAACTTTTCGCCTGACTAACGTTGCCGTGCATGCCGGATAAGCCAAACCCATTGCTGTTCCGTGCGCAACGCCCACAGAACAGCAGGGGGTTTGAGGCACTGCGCCGGGCGCAGTGCCTCAAAAGCCTCTGCACCAGACCTGACGTTTTATTGCATGAGAGCCTGAATCGATGAGGAAAGGGCGATCGCTCCACCACTGAGCGATCGCCCCTGTGAGACCAGATGACACCTGAACTGAATCGACTACCGACTTGCTTCCCCAAAGCACAGTTCTGCCATCGGTCCCATGGCTGACCATTAGGAGTCGTCTTGGGAATCGTCATGCTTAAGGCACTAGGTACCTCAGGACACTACGTGCTTAAGACACTCAATGCTTTAAAAAAATGCTCGTTGGAGCGCTAATTGGAGTTGCCTGCCCCCACGCCAATTTCCGCGGCAGCACGCGCTCGCATGGTTTCTTGCAAATGGGCTTCATGCTGGCGTTGCTCCACCATGGACTCCCTTGCAGCCTCACCAACACTGACCTTAACAACCTTGCGAGTACTCCCTTCGGCCTTGGGCATTGTCAGCGTCAGCACACCATCCTGAAAGTCGGATTTTACCTCCTCAATGCGAATCGCCATCGGCAACGGCACAATTCGCTGGAATTGACCATAGCGAAATTCAGACCGAATCATGCCCTCCGATTCCTGACGGCTTTCCTCGCGGTGTTCGCCTGCGATCGACACTGCATCTTCCGTGACTTGAATGTCAAGGTCGGCAGGCTTCACCCCAGGAAGTTGAGCCTTCAAGATAATGTCGCTATCCGTTTCCTTGAGTTCAACAACCGGTCCCCAGAGTGCGCCTTCTCGCTGCGGCAACAGACTCGCACTGGGGCGCCCAATTCTATCAATCCAGCCGTCTCCCGACATCCATTCTTCAAACAAACGATCCATCTGTTTGCGTAAATTTTCCAGTTCATGCATCGGTTGCCAACGGATAAGTGCCATAGCGCCCTTCTCCTTGAGGTGATTTCAATACGGTTTTAAAGTGACGGTTATCAAAAGCGGTTGCCGTTCTGCAAAGCAGATTCAATCAGAGCCGTGGACGCTTGCTCAGGGAACGAGGCTAACACACCTCCTTTCCTGTCCCCGATGACTTTTGCTCTAGTTTGAAATTAGAAAAACATTGTGAGGAAGTTGTGAGGAAACCCTGACAGGATGAGCGTTATCATGAAGAAGTTAAGATTTCTCAATAAAGCGCAACACCTGTGACAACCCAGCAACAACTTCCCCTCAAGGCATTAGAACCGCAGGTCTGGCATTGGAACGGTCATGACATCTGCTACACTGTGGCAGGCGATGGTCAACCAATGGTGCTGATCCACGGTTTCGGCGCTGCCATTGGTCACTGGCGCAAAAATATTCCCGTCCTAGCTGCTGCCGGAAACCGAGTGTTTGCGCTCGACTTGCTGGGCTTTGGTGCCTCTGACAAACCCCCGCTTGCCTATACGTTAGAACTCTGGGAAAGTCTGTTAAAGGACTTCTGGAATGCCCACATCCAGGAGCCAACGGTTTTTGTGGGGAACTCTATCGGCGCGTTGCTGACCCTAATGCTGCTGGCCAACCATCCAGCAACCGCCAAAGCAGGGGTGTTGCTGAACGCAGCAGGCGGTTTGAACCACCGTCCAGAAGAATTGAATCTGCCGCTTCGCCTGATCATGGGCACCTTTACTAGGGTGATTGTATCTGACGTCTTCGGCCCTTTCATATTTGATCAGATCCGCCGAAGACCCTGGATCCGCAACACGCTGCACCAAGTCTATGGCGATCGCGCTGCTGTCACCGATGAACTGGTGGATATCATTCATGAACCCTCCTGCGACCCCGGTGCTCAGAAAGTGTTTGCCTCGATTCTCACTGCCCCTCCTGGTCCCCACCCCTCCGAACTGCTACCTAAGATCACCCAGCCGCTCCTAGTCCTCTGGGGCGACGCTGACCCGTGGACTCCCATCCAAGGCTCCCAAATCTATCAGGATCTGGCTGCGGCAGAACCCCAGCGCGTTAAATTCATGTCGATTGCGGGGGCGGGGCACTGCCCCCACGACGAACGGCCCGAAGTGGTCAATCAGGTCATTCAGGAGTGGCTCCAATCGTTGCAAAAATGACAGATTAGCGCCTCATCTCCCCTATCCACCTCAGCCCATGCCCTTCCCTACTGTCATCCTCCCTGGCTACCTTGCAGGCGCGCGTCCCTATCGCGAGATGGAAGCAGCGCTAGAGGCCTTGGGCGTGGTCGTGCGGACAGTCCCCTTGCGGCGGCAAGACTGGTTCCCCACCCTGGGAGGACGGTCGATGCTGCCAATCCTGACGCAACTCGATGCTACAGTGCAGCAACTCCGACAGGAGACGGGCAGCGATCGCATCAACTTGGTGGGGCACTCGGCAGGCGGGTGGATTGCCCGCATCTACTTGGGTGAGGTTCCCTACGACGTGCATCCGGGCGATCGCCACCAGCCCGGTCTATGGAAAGCGCACCCCCACGTTGCCACCCTGGTCACGTTGGGAACTCCCCACTCTAGCGGTGAACGCTGGACGCAGCGCAACCTCAACTTCGTGAATGAAAACTATCCCGGCGCCTTCTACTCCCATGTGCGCTATGTTTGTGTGGCAGGCAAGGCCGTGTATGGCGATCGCCGTTTGCAGAACTGGTTCGCTCGCAGTAGTTATGAACTGACCTGTGGACAGGGCAGCGTCTGGGGAGACGGCATCACCCCGATTGAATCGGCCTTGTTAGCAGGGGCAGAACAGATTGTTTTGGCAGATGTCTTTCACTCCCCCCGTCCCGGTCGATATTGGTATGGCAGTCCGCCAGTGGTGCAGCAGTGGGCGAGTTACCTGCTGGCTGAGGAGAATCCCTGCTCTCACCCGCCATCTTCCTGCACGACCCGGCCTGAACCTGCTTAGCGGTTGTTTTGCAGCAGTGGCCTAACAATCATGAAGCCAGCGCCAAAGGCCGTAATGATGATGACAAACACCGTTACCCACAACCAGAAGCCGCCAAATTCACGGGCAGAAGCCGCCTGACTGTGCAAGTTTTGAGCCGGCATCGACTGTTCGGCAAATAGTTCATCCGCCGGGGCCGCTGGCCCCGGTGGCACGGGGCGTGGCAGCGGGGCTTGGGGGGGGGCCACCTGGGGTTGGGCAGAACTGGGGTTAAGCGCCGTGGCGTTTAGCGCATCCGGAATGACAGTCGCCTGTTCGTTCCCGCTTGGGTTGACCCAGCCTGCTTGAGGGAGACCCGCGATTTGTTGCAGATTCAGCGACACTTGCATGAGTCGTTCAATCTCGTGGCGAAAGCGTTGGTTCTGCCGCGCAAGCTGCTGGTTTTGCCCATTGATGGAGTCGAGCATTGCTTTAGTGGCCTGCAATTCTGCCGCTAATTCTCGATAGAGAGAGAGGGGGACGGTGGCCGGCTGACTACTAGATTGAGCCTGTCCATAGGTGCCATTTCGGGGAGAAGAATCGGAATTGGGCTGTGATTTCATGTGTAGAAGATGAGGTTTTTTTGAGAGCAAGGGATTGGTGGTGTAGCAACCTGTAATTCATTCATACGATGAGCCTGATCCGCGAGTGGATTGCGATCGCACGACTCATAATGGCGCTCACGTTGCTTACAATATAGAGCCAAAATTCAGTTTAATCAGGGACAATTTAACACTCAATTGCAAACTTTTCCTACTTTTTTGAAATAAACGCCAAAAGGCGTCTCCCGATTTTGTGGTTGTGAGTGGCGCGGGCTGCGCCTGCGCCACTCACAACCACAAAATTGGGTTTAGGACTTTGGTAGACGTGGAATGGACGCACCCCTAAAATTGAGAATCCTCCCCCAAGAGGAGAACCAGCAACGCTATCATGCAGAAAATATGACGCAAGGTTGAGGGGGTGAGCCGCAATGGTCAAGCTGAGAGGCAGGTGGATCCGGTGGGGGATTCTGACAGGGCTGTTTTTGACGGTGGCGATCGCCCTTGCCGCCTGTAGCCCCAGTCACTTCCGCACCCAAGCCGCACAAGTTCCCCGCCTTGTTGACAGCGACATCAGCGACCCCAAGACCTTTAATACCGTTACTAGCAAAGAGGCAAACACGGCGCTGGGTCTAATGTATGAGGGCCTCATCTCCCAGAACGGCTTGACTGGAGAACTAGAACCGGCCTTAGCAGAGTCCTGGGAGATCTCAGACGACCAGCAGCGAATCACCTTCACTTTACGGCAAGGGTTGAAGTGGTCGGATGGTGCGCCCCTCACCGTCGATGATGTGGTCTTTACCTTCAACCAAATCTATTTCAATCCCGATATCCCCAGTGGTGAGGGAGACCTAATCCGCATCGGCGCACAGGGCGTGTTTCCCAGCGTCACCAAGCTGGATGAGCGGCGAGTGCAGTTCATCTCCCCGGAACCCTTTGCCCCCCTCCTGCGCTATGCAGGCGGTTTTGCAGTGCTGCCCAAGCATGTGTTGGAAAAGGCAGTGACCACCAAAGATAGTGCAGGCAATCTGCTATTCCTCTCAATGTGGGGCACTGATACTCCACCGGAACAGATTGTCAGCAATGGCCCCTACAAGCTAGTCAGATACCAGCCAGCAGAACGCATTATTTTACGACGCAATCCCCACTACTGGCGCAAAGACTCCCAGGGCAAGCCACAACCCTACATTGACGAGTTCATCATTCAACTAGTTGGCTCCACGGATACCGAACTCATTCAATTTCGCTCCGGTGGGCTAGATATTGTTGGCATTACTCCCGATTACTTCGACCTGATTAAGCGGGAGGAGCGCCGTGGCAACTTCACCATCTACCAGGGTGGCCCCGCACTTAGCACCACCTTCTTGGCTTTTAACTTGAACCAGGGGCGTCGCAATGGCAAACCCTTGGTGGATCCGGTCAAGTCTCGCTGGTTCAACAAGCAGGCGTTTCGGCAGGCGATCGCCCACGCCATCGACCGCCAGACTATGATTAACAATATTTTTCGGGGCATTGGCGAACCACAAAATTCCCCCATCTACAAGCAGAGTCCCTACTTCCTTTCACCCGAAGAAGGCTTACCCGTCTACGACTATGACCCCGAACAAGCAAAAACCCTGTTGCAGCAGGCTGGGTTTAAGTACACGCCGCAAGGGCAACTCCAGGATGAAGACGGCAACCCCGTCCGCTTCACGCTGATCACGAATGCAGGCAACAAGATCCGCGAAGGGATGGGTGCTCAGATTAAACAAGACCTCGCCCGCATTGGCATCACAGTCGATTTTCAACCGATCGCCTTTAATACCTTAGTGAGCAAACTGTCCGACACACTCGACTGGGAAGCCCATATCCTGGGCTTCACTGGTGGCGGTGTAGAACCCCAGAGTGGCTTTAATATCTGGTCTCCCAATGGGACACTACACGCCTTCAACCAGGGGGCACTTCCCGGCCAAGACCCCATAGAAGGGCGGGTGATTGCCGACTGGGAAGCAAGGATTGGGCAACTTTATGTGCAGGGCAGCCAACAACTCGACGAGGTCAAACGCAAGGCAATTTATGCAGAGACGCAAAAACTAGCGCAGGAATACTTACCCTTCATTCACCTAGTGAACCCCATCTCCCTCGTCGCCGTTCGCAACCGGATTGAGGGCGTTCAGTTCTCTGCCTTAGGCGGCGCGCTGTGGAACTTGTATGAACTGCGCGTGAGTGAGTAAGCGACGCCATGTCTCTCGATCGCTACGGACGCAACATCAATTACCTCCGCATTTCCCTCACCGATCGGTGCAATCTTCGCTGCGTGTATTGTATGCCCGCAGAGATGACCTTTCGCCCCAGGGCAGAACTGCTCCAGGACGAGGAGTTGTATCGGCTGCTGCCCATCTTTGCTGGACTGTTGGGCTTCAGCAAGTTTCGCCTGACCGGAGGAGAACCAACGCTGCGGGAGAATGTGGTAGAGATTGTCCGGCGGATTGCCGCAACCCCCAGTGTCCAAACCGTTGCCATGACCACCAACGGCCTGTTGCTCAACAAACTGGCGGCTCCCTTGGCAGACGCTGGATTAACCCGCCTCAACATTAGCATTGACACCCTAGATCCCGATAAATTTAAGCAGATTACTCGCTGGGGCGATGTGGCAGAAGTTTGGGACGGCATTAAGGCGGCCATGGAGGCTGGATTACAGATCAAGTTGAATGCAGTAGTGGTGCGGGGCTTTAACGATCGCCAGGATGTGATTGACCTGGCAAAGCTGACCTATGACTTTCCCTGGCAGGTGCGCTTTATTGAGATGATGCCGTTCGGAGAGGTGGCCGAATTTCAGCAGGCAAAGACGGTCTGTGAAGCGGAGCTGCTGGCCTTGATTGGCGATCGCCTTGCCCCACCCATCTTGCTTAACCAGGGTCAACTCGATGGTGAAGCCCGCCTCTATCAACTTCCCGGCGCCCAGGGCTGCCTCGGCTTTATCAGTTCCGTCACCCAGCCCTTCTGTGCTGGCTGCAACCGTGCCCGCCTGACTGCGGACGGCAAACTCCGCCTCTGCTTGCTGCGCGAGCAAGAGCTAGATGTCCTGACTCCGCTGCGTCAGGGCATTTCCGACGCCGAACTGACTCAACGCATTGAAGCGGCAATCTGGGAGAAACCCTGGGGGCATGGCCTTGCCGAACAACAGATCCCAATGAATCGGGTGATGTCAGAAATCGGCGGCTAACGCTCGCAGCTAGCTCTCGCTTGCACCAAATTCAGCCAGGCATGACCGACCTGTCGGCAGAAAGTCTGGGATGCGGCGAGGAATTGCTCAATCTGCTGGGCAAGTTGGGCGGGGAAGTGGGGGTAATGGTTTTCCAGGAAGGTAGATTCCTCACGCAGCCAGTGTTGCAGGATCTCTGCCGTCACTTCGAGGTGGAACTGGAAGCCGTAGGTGGTAGTGCCAATGCGGTAAGCCTGCCGTTCACAGGTGGGGTTTGACATCAACAGGGTCGCTTCCTTGGGTAAGTCAAACGTATCGAAGTGCCATTGCATCAGGTGAATTTTTTCTGGCGCGTGGGCGAGCACTGGATCGGTGGCGATCGCCGCCTCTGCAAACACGGCAGTGAATCCTAACTCCAGCACATCATGGCGGTAGACCCGCTGACCAAACGACCGCGCCACCAACTGGGCACCCAGACAGACGCCCATGATAGGCTTTGCGGCGGCGTGAAAAGACTGGATCAGGGCAACTGCGTCGAGCAGGTGAGGAAAGCGGTCGTCGTCTTCCGCATGCATGGCCCCCCCCATCACAATCAGACCATCGTGATCTCGATGGTCTAGCGGCAAGCGATCGCCCTCCAACGGCAACCGCACATCTAGCTTGCCGTTGCGCTCCAGCACACAGTCCCCTAGCACGCCAGCAGGGTCAGTGGGGTGGTTTTGAATGACCAGGATGTTCATGGGGTGGGTGCATCTACCAATGCAAATCGGGCTGGTTCAAACTGAGCCATCTCCTGATCCACGCTGCCCTTGAGGTGTTGGGCATAGCGACGCGCGAGTGGCGGCATCAGTGCAAAGGGGTTGCTGAACCCAGAGAAGAGGTGGATGCCTTCCAAACCGGGGAGGGTGCCGATCAGCGGCAAGCGATCGCCACTGAAGGCGACTAAACAACTCCCCCAAGCTCCCGGTAGGCCGTGTAATTGGGGAATCAGCTTGGCTGCACCATAGCGGATTTCCTGCTCGCTTTGTGTTGCATTGGCCACCAAACGGGGCGTGGTGCAAACGCGGCTGATCTGTCCTAGACGAATTCGTCCATCTTGAAAGGGAACGATGCCCACATCCAGAATGGGCGGCGCGATTTCCTGGTCTGGCACGTCCCATTGGGCGTCATTTTTGATGTCTCCGGCTGTGGCTTCTAGGGCAAACCGTTTCAGTACTGCCGGCATGAGCAGCGATCGCACCTTGACATGGCTCGGCTCCAGGTCTACCACCTCTGCCTGGGTGAAATAAATTGGCAGCGTCACCCCAACTTTTTTCAACAGGGAGCGGCACAGTCCACCCACACTCACCACCACATTCGCAGCAGTGAAGGTGCCGGCTGAAGTCACCACGCCCTGGATGCGATCGCCCATCCGCAGGAAATCCTGCACCGTCGCATACTCGACCCGTCCGCCCAAACGAGTCATGGCCTGTTGGTAAGCCTGGGTCATCCGTTCGGGTTCAACGTGGCCGTGGGTGGCGTAGAGGGCTGCGGCGATCGCGTCTGGGTTCAGCAACGGCTCCACGTCCGTTGCGGTTGAAACATCAAGCAGGCGGGGAGGCTGCAAGCAATCGGCATAGGTGGCGGCGATCGCAGCCGGATCGCAACCCGGTTCTATGGTGAGCAACAGATCTCGCTCCTGAAACTGGATGTCAATGTCCAGTTCGGCGGAGAGATCGCGGTATAGCGCAATCCCCTCCTGGGAAAGTTGGCGCATGAACGCTGTGGTGGCTGACCAGTAGCTAATCCCGCCGTAGCTGTAGCGAGTAGCATTGGCAGGCGCGGGCGACTGCTCCAGCAATTGCACCGAAAAGCCCACCCTGGCCAATTCATAGCCTAGGGCAGAACCAACAATGCCCCCTCCCACGACAATCCAATCGCCACACCGCCCAACATTCGTCATGCCTCCGCCCCCTCCACATTGGTCACCACTGCATCTACTTCAATTTCCACCAGCATTTCGGGGGTCGCCAGAGCGCTGACTTCAACCAGCGTATTGGCCGGGCAAATAGTCCCCAAAACCTCGTGGTGCGCCCTCATCACTGCCGCCGCCGCTGCCATCTGGGTGATGTATACGCGGGTGCGAACCACGTCCTGCATGCTGGCTCCAACATGATGAAGGGCAGCTTCAATTTTCTTAAAGATGTAGGTCGCCTGTCCATACAAATCTCCCGGATGTTGGATCTGTCCCTTGGCATCGCTGGCGGTGGTACCCGAAACGTAGACGAATGGCCCCACCCGCACCGCCCGCGAGTAGCCTGCGATCGCCTCCCAAGGCGTGCCGGAGGAAAACTGGTTGCGCTCCATGTTGTCCATTGTGATGCTTCATTCCTCTGTAGTGTTAACGTCAGGTCTGGTGAAGCGGGTTTTGGGTCACCGCGCTG
>DVEB01000253.1 GCA_015295905.1 Synechococcales cyanobacterium M55_K2018_004 | reverse complement strand
AACTCAGGCAGGATGGGTTGCTCGATATTGTCGTAAATACTGGACATGGATTTTACACAGAGCAGGACTTTGGGCTAACGTGATCGATCATATCCGGCAGGTTTTCAATTGACTCAGCGCTACCCTTTGCCCTGCTGAGAATCATGAAGTGCAGTCCTACCAATGCCCACGCCCTGAATTTTCAATACCAACCAGAAGCCCCCAACCCCTTGATGTTCTGTGCGCGACGTGCATAGAACATCAAGGGGTTGAGCTTATCTCGAATTCACATTAAATGAGCGGGTTGTTAGGATGGAAAACCTTCGCTGCGCCTACGCTTTAACATCACGACAATCTGATGCACTAACCGCCTGAGCCGGTATCCATTATTGGAGTTTGAGGAAGCGATCGAGCGCATCCACCATAGCGGGACTCCAGCGGCGGACATGGGCAACCCAGTGGATGTCTTGATAACGGCGATCGAGGCCAACGGCAGCCACCCAGTTACTTTCGGCCTCGCCCTGCTTGCCATCGACCCAGAGGGCAGCCGTGAGAGCAGCGCGGGCATCGGCAAATTGGGGATATTTGCGCGAGAGGTTCTTTAACTGACGAATGGCCTCCTGGGTTTCGCCCACTTGGTAGAGAGCGATCGCATAGTTGGCGCGGGCAAAGGCATAGTCGGGCACCAAGTCGGCCGCTTTTTTATAATCGGCGATCGCCTTCTCCCACTCGCCCTTAGCGGCTTCGGCATTGCCTCGGTTGTTGTAGGCCGCAGGGTCAGTGGGGTCGAGTTCCAAGACTTTGTTGTAATCAGCGATCGCCCTGTCCCACTGTTTTAACCCCTCTAGGGCCGTCCCTCGATTCAAGTAGGGGTCGGGTGCGTCAGGGGCTAGTTCAATTGCTTTGTTGTAGTCGGCGATCGCTTCCTCCAGTTTGTTCTGGCTGACGCGAGAATTGCCGCGATTACTCCACACCGCGGGATTATCTGGAATTTGCTCTAGAATTTGTGTCCAGTAGATCTCGGCCTGGTCAAACCGCCCTTCATTGGTGGCGGTGAATGCTTTATTCCGCAGGTCATTCAGCGAGTCCACCTCTACAGGGATAGATTGAGGCGCGATGGTTTGGGCGGAGAGGGGAAAACTGATGCCCAACCCCAGTAAGCAGACCAGCAGCACAGCGAGCAGAGAGGGAAAAATACGATTCACCATACCAATTCGTCAAGCGAGTCGAGCTATACTATCGAGCTTAATCACGCGAGCTTAATCACGCGAGCTTAATCATGCGAACCTAATCACGGATGACCCATTTAGCGATCATGACAGGTTTGGCAGGCCGGCGCAAAGTCTAGATGATACATTGCTGTGATCGTAGCCTGGTTGGTCATGGCCTGGTTGGTCATGGACTGTTTGGCATGGACTGTAAGGACTGGGTGGTGCCTCACTGTGGTGTTGGATTGGGAATGGTCGGATGAGCATGAGCAAAGGTTGGACGTGACCGCGAAAGCTGCACGTTTAAACCAGTGCCCAAATTTGCCACAGACTGCTGATGGGTCTCGGTTTGTGCGTGAGGTGGTGAAATGGTATCGCCGATGGGTTATCGATCAAACACCGAATGCAAACAGCGACCAGGATAATGCTCAGCATTTGTTGGGGGTAATGCGAGCGATCGCCCAACCCTTTTTCCAATCACTAGCGGTTTACCCACTTTTACCAGCCACAAGCGACTGTTTAGCGGCAGAACTCTCTGGACTGCGATCGCTGTTGCAGCAGTATACGTTTGTCCCAGATGAGCGAGGGATCAATCCACAGACGCACGCTTATGGACTCACTCCCGCCATTTTAGAAACAGTGCTGGAACAATTGCTAGCAGTTTCCACTGGGGCAGCAGATACAACAGACACGCTCAGAAAGCAGACAGGGACATTTTTCACTCCTGTCGAGGTGGTGAATGCGATGGTGGAGCGGGGACTGCAACCATTCTTGGCAGACCGCGATCCGCAGAAAGTGGTGACAGCGATCGCCTACCTGAGATGTTGCGACCCGGCCTGTGGTGCCGGAGCGTTTCCCATCGCATTACTGCATCAATTAATGCAGGTGTTGGCCAAATATGACCCTGATAATCACCTCTGGCGTGAGGTGCAATCTCAAAAAATTCAACAGACCTATCAACCGATCGATCTCAAGCAACGGGCGATCGCCATCCATCACACTGTCTTCAACCAGTTACCAGCTTGTTTCTCCCGCTGCTATTACTTGCTGGAGCACTGCTTGTGGGGGATGGATATTCAGACCGTTGCGGTGTTGGTAACGCAAATTCGTTGTCAGTTAATGCTTTTGACCACACTCCAGCATCACGATTGCAGTTATCTTTTGCTTGACTCGATTCCGCTACCCCAACTCCACTTTCAGGTGGGAGACAGTTTGCTAGATGCGATCGGGCCTGAGGAGACCTCAGTAAGCTCGTCGGGATTTGACCTTGTGATCACTAACCCCCCCCACCTTGACTCGGAGATCATGACCCGGCTTCAGACCGAAGCACGATCGCGCTACCAGCAATGCTATGCCACAGCGCGAGGCAATTGGGATTTGTTTGTTGTGTTTATCGAGCGGGGGTTACAGTTGTTACGTCCGGGGGGAATTTTGGCTTACATTGTTCCCAACAAACTCGTAGGCGCACCCTACGCCCGGACGTTGCGGGCACTACTTGCTCAGCATCGGATTTTGGAACTACGGGACTACGCAGCCGTGCGCGTGTTTCGAGAGGCTCATGTCTATCCAGTTGTGGCCATGGTGCAGAAGGCAGTGCCACAAACAGCGGTCACAATGGTAGTGATGCACGACTGCACAACTGCTGGCAGCCAGCACCAAATACCGGCTCACCTGTTCTATCGAGATTGGGAATGGGACCGGTATTTCGGCTCTGAAGCAGTTCTGCATCTGCTGACTAAGTGCGCGGCTGTTCCCTCACTGCAACAGGTATTTCCCCATGTCGTGGGGGCGGCCACAGTGGGGGAAGCGTATGCCCTGAAGGAGCTAATCCAAGAAGCAGCAGACTTGAGAGCGCCGCTGCCTGCCTATAAAAAATTGATCAACACGGGCACAATCGATCCGTATTGTGTCCGCTGGGGTGAGCAGGCGACGCGATATTTGGGCGATCGCTACCGACAACCCATCATCTTAGATGCAGCCTTGCAACAGTTCAGCCAAGCCCGCTTCCGGCAGGCTGCGGCTGCCAAGCTTGTGATCGGTGGCATAGGCAGACGTCTGGAGGCGGTGTATGACGGTGGGGAATATTTGGCGGGCAAGTCTACCCTAGTAATCTGGAATGCCCCGCCAGAGGCATTGCAGTACCTGCTGGCATTGCTCAATAGCTCGCTGCTAACGGTCTGGTATCGCGCCTACTTTCGATCATTCCGGTTGGCAAACGGGTATTTTCGCATTGGTAAACAAGCCGTTCAGTCGCTCCCCCTTGCCATTGCCAGTGACGCACAGCAACGAGCCATCGTGCACTGTGTAGAACAGTTGTTGCAGCGCGATCGCCTCTCCTCTTCACAGGTCACCGCGCTGCACCAGGAGCTTGATCACTGGGTCTGTCAACTCTACGGCGTGACGCCAGAAGAAGTGGCGATCGCCACTTTGGAGTTATGTTAACGTGCATTTGGCATACGTCGAATGCACGTCACGTTACACAAAGTAATTCGCAACAGAGAGAGTGCCTGCACTGCTGTCAGCACTTGGCATTTGAATCCCTGTCACCTCAAGGATTAAATCGTTGCTGCCAAAGGTTGCAGTGGCGTCGTTGACTGCGATGAAACTGCGGCTACCCCAGCGGAAGAAAACGGCTTCGTTGGCAGCTAATGCCTGAGCGCCACTGATGGTCTGGTTTTTGTCGAGAAATGCTGCCTGGATCGCAGCCTCTAAGGTACTTCCTGCAATGGTGCCAGCATGAAATAGGCGGCTAGGACGCTCAGACGTGAGTAGGTTTTTATCTGTGTCTAGTTGGATGCGATCGCCCTCAGAGACTCGAAAATCGGTGATCCGATCCAGCATGGTTGGTGAGAACCTTGCTACGGCATTGCCCTGAGTCCGAGTGGTGTAGACAAAGCGATCGGCCCCCGTGCCGCCGGTTAGGGTGTCGCCATTGTCAATTCCAATCAAGACATCATCGCCCCCGCCTCCAGTCAGGGTATTTGCCGAGGAATTGCCGAGCAGCACATCGTTGCCGCTCCCGCCTGTCATAGAGAAGCCTCCAAATTCAACGGCGCCTATATCAATGCGTGTGTCGCGTCGGAAGTTGCGCTGGTCAGTGGTGGGAGCACCTTGACTAACGCCAGTGTTGATAGCAGGGCTTCCGGCTAGCAGCGGATGAATCAATGTACCGCCGACATTGGTTAAGGGACCAAGCATAGGATCGACTACCTGACTGGTTGCAGCCACCCGTTGCCCTACGCCCACAGGGCCAGGAAATTCGATGTTACCGCCACCGTCGCGAGGCGGGAAGCCGACTTGGTTTTGGTTGCGATCAGTCGCCGTGTTGAAGGCAACAATGGAGTTTCGTAGCAGGACTGAGTCCTTGTTATTGTTATTCATCCACAGTGCGCCATTGGCTCGACCCGCCGAATTATGAACGATTGTGGTGTTAATGATGTTGACGGGGGTTCCTCCGGCTGTATTGATAAACATGGCTCCCCCAGCATCGTTGGTGACGCGGTTGCCGGAAAAGGTGCTGTTGGTAATGTTCATCGGGCTGTTGCCAAACAACCACAAGCCTCCCCCTTGAGTTTGGGCCACATTGTTGGCAAAGGTGACATTGCGCAGAGTCAATTCTCCATTCGTGGTGAGACCACCACCTCGCGCCAGGTTCTTATCACTCAGGGTGACGGAATTGCGAATAACAGTGCTGTTTTCCAAGATGATTCTGTCTTTGTAAGACCAGAGGAAAAGGGCACCACCTTCTCCTCTCGCTTGGTTGCCTTCAAACCAACTGTTGCGAATCGCAAAGGTTCCCCCCACTGTGGCCTGTGGTCCAATGGGATTGGCCCCATCGCTAAAGATGGCACCACCTCCATTCCCAGTCGCTGTGTTGTTCAGAAAAGTGCAGTTTTCAACGGTAACAGGTTGCAGGAGATTGTAAATTGCGCCACCATTGAAGCCTTTGTTGTTGGTGAAGCGGCTGTTGCGGACGATTAAAAAGCCAGGGCCACCAGCACCACCACCGCCGACTGTGGCGATCGCTCCTGCACTAAACCCATTGTTAATGCGGGAGCCGTCATTACCATCGAAGGTGCAGTTTTCGACCGTGGTTTGTGTCCCGTAGCCAACCTGTACAGCACCACCAATATCGCCTTTGTTGTTCCTAAAGGTGCAGCCGAACAGATTGAGTTGGGCAAAGTTGCCGACGTTGATCGCCCCGCCCCATCCTGGAGTGGTCCCACTAACCGCATTCCCATCAACAAAGGTGAGATTTTTGAGGGCGACTGAGATGTTGCGCTCAACCCGCATGATGCGAGAGGTGTTATTGCCACTGAGGGTCAGACCAGGAGCAGCCGTTGCATCAATCGTGAGATTTTTCGTAATTACCAGTTGACCACTGGTCAGACGAATGGTGCGGTTTGCCAGAGTGGAAGCAATGACAATGGTGCTACCAGCAGTGGCACGGTCAAGGGCATCACGCAGAGAACCAGCCCCACTATCGGCGGTGCTCGTTACAGTAATCACATTGAGGGTGCCCTGGTAGGTCTGAGCCACAGTTGCGTTGAGGACGGATTGCGTTTCAATCGCCCCAACCTGGACTTCTAGCTGCCAATTTCCACCGAAGCCAGTTAGGTCGCTAGAGGCAGCGACATCAGCTCCAGTGAACTGACTGAGTTTCCGCAAAAAGGAAAGGCCAATTTCCCCTGCTCCTGTATGACAACCGTAGAGGAGAATGTCGCTGTTGGTGGACAGTGCCTGCCTCCACCCTTCGAGAGAAGTACGATACTGGTCGAGGGTAGTTTCGTTGAGCAACGTATTGCCTAGCAGCAAACTGCCTGCATCGCCATGACTATAAATTTGCAGGCTATCAATGTTGGAGCGGCCTGCGAGGGCTTGTGTGATCTGTCTGATGCCATTCAATGTTGGATCAAGCAGGATAACTTCGGCATTGGGGTCGAAGCCTGCCATCAACGTAGAGATATCAGACAGGGATGCATCCAGAAAAACAAGCGTTTTCTGGCTTGTGGAAGAAACTTGATTAGGCATGGAAGATCCTTCTAATGCTTGCGTCTTGCTTGCAAACTGCAAGATTAGGTAGAGAACCCCGATTAACTCGATTGTTTGAGCGGATAGCTTGGTAGAGCTAGTGAGCAGGCTTTAGGTGAATCGCTACAGACTAAAGCTGCCCTTAGGTGAGGACTGTTTGCCGAGTGGCGAGGGAGGTAAGGAATTGCTTTATGCCTCCTTCGCTCCTGGGAACACACGCAGCAACCCAGACTAAACCATAGTCTGAGAAGCAGCAGCCGATAGGGTGACAACGGCATCCAGTAACGGCATCTAATTGGTGAGTGTCAAAGATTGGTGAGCGTAAAGAGAGCCTGGAAAAGCTAATTTCAACGATGAACTAGCAGCACTGAGTGCATTACTGAAACCAACCTACATTAATCAAGAAAATTTTTAAGAAAACTTTATGCACCCAGCACTGTTCAAACATATCTTCATAAAGCGACCTGCGTCAACTGATGAAAGTACGTAAACGCACAATCTAACGTGACGCACGGAACATCCAGGGGTGTGGGACATCGGGCGGTGCGCGGTGCCCCAAAACCCTCTCAACCCGACCGAATGGTGCTGGGGCGGGTGACGGCAGGATGGGATGATGGAGAACGAGACGATGAGATGCCTTTGCACTCACGCTCGCATCACTACCTTCCCGCGTTGGTTTCCCTCGTTTTCCTATGACTGAACCGCAGATTGGCGTTGCCGTTGTTGGCACGGGCTTTGGGCAAAAGATCCACATTCCTGGGTTGCAGGCACACCACCGGACACGAGTTGTGGCGGTGTATCACCGTGATCGCGCCAAGGCAGAGGCGATCGCCCAGGCTCACCAGATTCCCCAAGCCAGCGATTCTCTGGAGGCGATCGCTGCCTTGCCAGAGGTGCAAGCCTTCAGTATCTCTACCCCACCGTTTCTGCACCTAGAGCAGGCCGAGCTTGCCATTAAAGCAGGAAAGCACGTTTTGCTGGAGAAGCCAACAACGCTGACCGTCGCCGAAGCGCAACACCTGCAATCCCTGGCGATCGCCCACCGGGTGGTGACCTGCCTCGACTTTGAGTTCCGCTTCATCCCCACCTGGCAGCGATTATCAGAACTGCTGGCCGCAGGCTTTGTCGGCCAAAAACGGCTGATCAAGATCGATTGGCTCGTCTCTAGCCGCGCTGATGCTCAACGCCCCTGGAACTGGTACGCCCGTAAGGATCAGGGCGGCGGTGCCTTAGGCGCAATGGGTTCCCATACGTTTGACTACATTGCCTGGTTGTTTGGCCCAGTGAAGCGGCTGTGGGGGCATCTCAGTACCACCATCCCCCTGCGCCCTGACCCCACCACAGGCGAACTCAAGCCTGTCACCTCAGATGACACTTGCACCATCTTGCTAGAACTGACGGATGGCACCCCCTGCCAAATCACCCTTAGTTCCGTCACTCACCAAGGACGGGGGCACTGGCTAGAAGTTTATGGCGATCGCGGCACTCTAGTGCTGGGCAACGACAACCAAGCGGACTATGTGCATGGCTTTAAGCTGTGGGCGGCTCCCTTTGGGCAACCCCTGAGTGAGGTCGAGATTCCTGAACGGTTGGCCTTCCCCCGCACCTACCCAGATGGTCGCCTTGCTCCCTTCATCCGCGTGGTGGATCAGTGGGTGAAGGGAATCGACCAGGGGAAATCCCTTGCCCCTTCCCTGCAAGAGGGGATCTATTCGCAACTGTTGATGGATTTGACTCACCAGTCCAACGAGACTGGAGCATGGGTTGAGGTGCCCCCTGAATGGCCAGGGTAAGCTTAGAGAGACACAGGAAAATCACACCCTAGTTTGGGGTGAGTGGAAAATTCGTGCCCTGCTCACTCCAAAAACACTCTAAAAACAGGATGCCAACTTGTCGCGGCTCCGTTAGGGCAACTCGTCCTCAATCAGGTCGTAATCGGGCCTGTGAGAATTCGAGGGGGTGAGGGGAACCCTTGGCTGGAGGCTGAGATCTTGGGCAGCGTGACTGTCTCTCATCAATATAAAAACTGCTATAGGAAAACCGCTATAGGTATGCAACACGAGGGAACTTTTCTCAATTGGGCCCAACAGCCTCTTTTCTACCGCCACTGGCCACCCCAGGCAGAGGAGACGAAAGCAGTAGTGGTGCTGATCCATGGGTTGGGAGGACATAGCGGGCTATTTCAACCCGTGGCAGAGGTGTTGGCACCGTTGGGGTATGATCTGTGGGCGCTGGATTTGCGGGGCAACGGGCGATCGCCAGGCCAGCGGGGGCACGTCAACCGTTGGGCCGAGTATCGAGAAGACGTGGCAGCGTTTGTAGACTTTATTGCCCCCCAGGCGCCCGATGTGCCCTGGTTTTTGCTAGGACACAGCGTGGGGGGGGCGATCGCGCTTGACTGTGTGTTGCGATCGCCCGAACGATGGCAGGGGGTAATTGTCTCAGCACCGACCCTAGGAAAAGTGGGAGTGTCGCCCTTGCGATTTGCGATCGCCCGTCTCCTGTCGCAACTTTGGCCCACCTTCAGCCTCAGCACCGGCGTCAAAGTCGAAGCGGCAGCCCGCGACCCGGCTGTGTTGGCACGACAGCAGCAAGACACCCTCCGCCATGGCCTAGGGAGCGCTCGATTGGCCACTGAATACCTAGCTGCGGTCGATTGGCTTCAGGCACACGCCCACACCCTCTCTGTTCCCTTACTCATGTTGCAGGGCGGGCAAGATTGCGTCGCCCCCATCGACACGAGTCGCCACTTTTTTGACCGCCTCCCCCCCCACCTCACAACCTGGCGCGACTACCCAGAGAGCTACCACGAAATCTACGAAGACCTTGATGCCCCGCTTGTTTTGGCAGATCTGGCTGATTGGCTCAACAGCCACCTGCTTCGCTCCACGCCCACCTGACTCTCTCTTGCCCATGCCCCTCATCATTCACCACGTCCAGCCTGGCCTCAAGCCCTTGCCTATTATCTTTCGCCCCTGGTTGTTGCGAGTGGTGCACTGGTTTGTACCCTTGTTGTTGCGGGTGCGGGTGCGGCCCTGGCTTCCCTCAGGCATCAGTCGGATCGAAGCTAAAAATCCTGAAATTTTGGTCGATCTCTTGGCACAATTCCAGGCTAACCAAATTCGCTTGATTCTGGCCTTTCGTCACGTCGAAGTCGATGATCCACTCTGTGGCTTGTATTTGTTCTCCCGGATTATCCCCAAAACGGCGAAGCGCCAGGGCGTAAACCTCAAACTGCCACTGCATACCCACTTTCTGTATGACCGCGGGATGCCCTTGTGGGGTGGCAAAGGGTTGGGTTGGATCCTGTCGCACATTGGTGGCATTTCCCTACACCGGGGCAAAACTCCCGATTGGCATGCCCTCAAGTCTGCTCGCCGCTTAGCCGTAGAAGGGACATTGCCGATGACTGTTGCCCCCGAAGGTGCCACCAACGGCTACAGTGAATACTTAGGCGATATGGAACCTGGCGTGGCTCAATTGGGGTTCTGGTGCGCTGAAGACCTGATGCGCAAGGGAAAACCACCGGACGTTTGGATTGTGCCCATTGGCCTCTACTACACCTATCCCCGCCCTGCCTGGGACAAGCTCGACCATCTGATGAGTCAGCTGGAACACTCAGCAGGACTCCCCCCCTACGCCCAACCCAAAGCTCCAGAAACGCGCCAGGAAGATTGGTACAAAGACCGCCTCCTGCGTCTGAGTACCCACCTGCTGGAAAAGATGGAAGCTTTCTACCAGCGCTTCTATCACTGCTCATTAGTGCCGACACCGCCGGAAAGCCGTCAGTCTGGGCAAAAAGACGGGTCAGACTTGGCCCCAGCGTCGCAGAGCCTAGCGCCAGATGCCAGGTCTTCGTCACTGGACCAACGCCTCCAGACCCTGTTGGACACAGCGCTGCGCGTGGCTGAGAGCTACTTTGGGGTGTCATCGCGGGGAACCTTGTCAGAACGCTGTCGGCGTGTGGAGGAGGCTGCTTGGAGCTATATCTATCGGGCTGACGTTTCCCAGCGAACTGCCTTACCTCCTCTGGAGCGGGGTTTGGGAGACTGGATTGCTGCCGAAGCAAGTTTGCGATCGCTCCACATGCGCTTGGTCGAAAGTTTGGTCTCCGTTCACGAAAATTACATCACTGAGCACCCCAGCTTCATGCGTCTGGCGGAAACTACCCTGCTGATGTTTGATGTGATGGCTCGCATTCGGGGCGATCGCTACCCCCCCCGTCCTCGTCTGGGCGATCGCCACGCCCACTTCACCATCTGCCAGCCCATCCCCCTCCATCCCCTGCTGGCCCAATATCAAGCCGATCGGCAAGGTGCCAAAGCAGCAGTGACCCAACTCACCCAAATGCTCCAAACCGCCCTCCAAGGCACCCTCCCGCCATCAACCTGACATCATACTGACTCCGTCGGTGATTGAGTCGGTTTGGTCGTGGTATAAAACGTGAATTTGGGATAAGCTGAAACCCTTGCTGTTCCGTGCGCGACGCGCACGGA
>DVEB01000204.1 GCA_015295905.1 Synechococcales cyanobacterium M55_K2018_004 | reverse complement strand
TGCGCGTCGCGCACGGAACAGCAAGGGTTTCAGCTTATCCCGAATTCACGTTATTCAAGTCATGATGGTCTGGGTTGTGGACGCAGCCCGCAGCCCAGACCATCATTATGAGTTTAGGGCTACCCACTGGTCGATGCGATCGCCCTCTGGGCTGTACGGAGTACATTCGCCCCAATCTACCGAACTTAGACAGGATAGATTGCGCCTCATCCCACCAACAATCGCAGTCGTCCGAAACAAGTCATACCAATTCCAAAACCTGGTGCGACGTAGGGGGCAAGCGGGGCACTGCCCCCTGACCGTGAGCGCGTAGCGCCCTAATCTCCTAGGGGTGAAGTAACATCAATCGATCAGGGTTTAGGTGTACGTACCAAGGCAGGGGGCGATCCTTTAAGCGCTCCCACTTTTCCTTAAAGACTTCTACCTGGAGATGATAATCATCTAAATTCATTGGCGATTCCCCTAGTTTCAGATAAATCGTCATCCGGTGAGGGGTTTCGCTGGTCCAAACTACCCAGGCAGGAAATACATTAGGCTGATCAGAGGACTGATTAAGCGTATCTGAAAAGGTGATTTGATGAGCGCGAATGCCAATGTGAGTATGAACGGGTGAAACGGGATCTACAGTGTGCAGGATGCAGTTCCAATCTAGTGCGCGAACAGTATGATGATTGATGTGCTGAATGCGAGAGTAATTTTTGCAGCCAGTCAGTTGCGCCACAGCGAGGGTGCCTGGGCGATCGAAAATGGCTTGTTTATCTCCAGCCGCTGCAACTTTTCCCTGGTCGAGTACCAGTAGTTTTTGACAAACGCGATAGGCTTCCTCCAAGTTATGGCTGACAAACAAGGTCAGTCCTTGATAGCTGGAGAGCGTTTTGATGAGTTGCTTTTCCAGTTCATTCCGCAGATGGGTATCTAGAGCAGAAAAGGGTTCATCAAGCAACAATACATCGGGTTCTGTTGCCAGTGCTCTGGCTAGGGCGACTCGCTGCTGTTGCCCCCCAGAGAGTTGATGGGGATAGCGATCGCCAAACTCCAAGAGTTGTACCTGTTCTAGCTGCTCTATGACTCGTCGCTGAGTTGCGTGTTTCGACAAACCTTTCAATCCATAAGCAATATTCTGCGCAACGGTCAGATGGGGAAACAGCGCATAGTGCTGGAATAAAAAACCAACTTTGCGATCGCGGCTGGGTAAATTAATCCCCCTATGAGAGTCATACAAAATACGATTATTCAGTACGATTGTGCCGCTAGTTGGTGTCTCAATTCCGGCAATGCAGCGTAGCGTCATGCTTTTGCCGGAACCAGAACTGCCCAATAGCCCCAAGGTTTCTCCTTCAATTGAGAAGCTAACTTCCAGATTGTAGTGGGGAAGATGTTTTTGGATATCGACGATGAGTTTCATGGCGACGCTTTTCGGGTTGGGATTGTCGCTGCCTTTGAGGACGATTTTGGGGATGCTGAGCTTCTAGATGCCGAACCCACCACAGCAGCACGAAGGCGATTGTAGTCATGATCAACACCATGACATTGGCCAAGCCGTACCGTTGCATTTGCACCGCATCGTAAATCGCTAGCGGCAGTGTTTGCGTCCGTCCGGGGATGCTGCCAGCTACCATTAGGGTTGCACCAAATTCTCCCAACCCGCGGGCAACGCTCAGCCCGAACCCTGCTAAGATGCCTCGATATGCCACGGGGATGGTGATCCGTTGCAAGACTTCCCACTCGGTCGATCCTAGGGTGCGAGCGGCGGCTTCTAGCTCGGGATTAACGTTAGCGATCGCCGCTCTGGTGGATTCCACCATTAGAGGGAGCGCCACTACTGCGGAGGCGATCGCCCCAGCTTGCCAGGTGAATAACAGATCGATGCCTAACCATTCCTTCACTGGGCTACCCCGCCCTAGAGCGAGTAGCAAGAAGTAGCCCACCACGCTAGGGGGTAAGACCAGCGGCAAGTTGAGCAAAGTAGAGACAAAAATCTGTCCTGGAAATTTCTTGCGAGCCAGAAAAATTCCCAGACTCAGACCAGAAACTAGCACCAATACACTGGCTAAAACAGTGACCTGGAGGGACAAAATAAAAGGTTGCAAAATCATGATATAGGCTCCTCTCCGGGTAGAACAAAGCCATACTTCCGCATTAGGGGTCTGCCCTTTTCTCCATTGATGAACGCCGCAAACTGCTTGGCTTCCTCTGGATGGGGAGCAGTTTTGGGAACTGCTAGCATTTGTTCTAAAGGTTTATGAAGTTCTTGAGGTAGCAACACCCACTTGCCAGGTTTGCCTACGCTGACAGAGAGTGCCACAATCGCCACATCCACATTGCCGGTTTCAGCATATTGTTGGGTTTGCTTGACGTTCTCCCCCAAGATCAACTTGGGTTGAATCGCTTCCCAAATTCCTACGGATTGCAACGCTTCTCGCGCTGCCACACCATAGGGGGCGTGGTCTGGGTTGGCGATCGCCACCCGCTTAATTTCCGGCTTCATCAAGTCTTTGATGTCCTGAAGCTCATGAGTGCCTCCTTCCGGCTGCCACAAAGTGAGCCGTCCCACGCCATACAGTTCCTTCGTGTCTGAATGCACCAGCCCCTTTTGATCTAAATCCTCAACAAATTTCTTGTTGGCCGCCGCAAACAGATCCACTGGCGCGCCCCGCTCAATCTGCTGTGCTAGCTGGCCTGTGGAACCCATGTTAAACGTCACTTGATGCCCCGTTTCTTGTTCCCATAGCTTGCCGATTTCTGGAAACACGTAGTTCAGATCAGCCGCTGCAGACACCGTTAAGGTAATTGGCTCAGCTTTGGAAGTGTGAGAGGACAGGGTTGATTGCTCCACCGCAGGCACACCACACGCTGCCAACAACCCCACCAGCGCTAATATCCAGAACCACGTTCGTTTCTTGATCATTTCCTGACAAACCCTCAACAAACTCAACAACCAAGGCAAGTATTATTGACACTATGCCAAAATACCTGCCGAAGGTTCTGTAGCTCAGCTATCAAAACTTTTGAGCCAAGTCAGCGAATGATTAGGAGTTGGCTGATTTATTACAAGGAAGGTTCTCAAGCGATGAAGGTTAGTGCACGAAATGCTCTGAAGGGTAAAGTGAAAGCTCTAGTAATAGGAGCGGTGAATGCCGAAGTAACGGTGGAAGTTGCTCCAGGAGTGGAGGTTGTGGCAGTGATCACTAAGTCCTCGGCGGAAAACCTGGGACTAGCAGAGGGCAAAGAAGTCTATGCGATTGTGAAAGCCTCAGATGTCATGATTGCAACAGAGTGATCCATCCTGACATTTCTTTAGGTAAGGCAGCTTGAGGTAAGGCAGTCGGTAATCCCTCAGCCTGTTCATATCTCGTATTCCTTGCGAGATACCTTAGAACTGCCTGTAGAACTTAATTTTTGTGTGCGCTCCACGCACGCAAAAATTAAGTTCTACAGGCGAGGATGGGCTAAGACATGACCGCAGTAGAAAAGTA
Organism: Synechococcales cyanobacterium M55_K2018_004; assembly: GCA_015295905.1. Lineage (GTDB taxonomy): Bacteria > Cyanobacteriota > Cyanobacteriia > Elainellales > Elainellaceae > DVEB01. Next base: position 7,343 of record DVEB01000204.1, on the reverse strand, counting down.
GGTTTTTCATGACCAAATCTCGTGCAGCCCTCAAATTTGTCGTTTTATTAGGGTTTGTTAGTCTCTGTGCCGATGCGACCTACGAGGGGGCACGCAGCATTACAGGAGCCTATCTCGCTGTTCTAGGTGCCAGTGGTACTGTGGTTGGCCTGACAGCAGGGTTGGGGGAACTGATCGGCTACACTTTACGGTTGGTGACAGGTTATCTCAGCGATCGCACTCGACAATACTGGGGCATTACAACCGTGGGCTACGCAATCAATACCGCTGTAGTTCCCCTGATGGCCTTGGCAGGGCGCTGGGAGGTGCTGGCAGGGCTGATGATTGCTGAACGCACGGGCAAAGCGATTCGTACGCCCCCTAGAGATGTGCTGCTGTCCCATGCTGCCATCCGAGTCGGTAAAGGTTTTGGCTTTGGCCTCCACGAAGCGATGGATCAGATTGGGGCAGTGTCAGGCCCGTTGCTGGTGACGGCAGTCCTTGCCCTGCAGCAGGGCTATCCGGCGGGATTTGCTATTCTGGTGGTTCCAGCCGTGTTGGGGATGGTGGCGCTGTTGATCGGTCAACGGATATATCCCAACCCGCGTGACTTTGAACCCCCTACACAGGATTTGCACGGCAAGGGATTGCCCCGCCGCTTTTGGATCTACTTAATTGCTGTGGCCCTGATTGCCGCTGGGTTTGTAGACTTTCCGCTAATTGCCTTTCACCTGAAACAGGCAGGACTGAATCAACCGACCCAGATTCCGCTGCTCTATGCGCTGGCCATGGGAGTAGATGCGATCGCCGCCCTCCTCTTTGGCTACTGGTTCGACCGCATTGGCATTAATACGCTCATCCTCGCCATTCTCCTGTCTATGGGGTTTGCGCCCGTCATTTTTTGGGGGGGCACGGGTGCAGCCATCATCGGTATGGTTCTGTGGGGCATTGGTATGGGCGCGCAGGAATCGATCCTAAAGGCCGTGGTTGCAGGCATGGTGTCGCCAGAGCGACGTGGCTCTGCCTACGGTATTTTCAACACGGGATATGGGCTAGCTTGGTTTGTTGGCAGCGCCTTAATGGGGGTCTTGTACGATCGCTCACTGATTGCGCTAGTCAGTTTTTCGGTTGTGATCCAACTGATTGCAATTCTGGTTTTGTGGATGCTTCGGTTTGATACTAGGTCAGCTTGATATGACGCTACGCGCTCATGATGTAAAACGCTTGTTGTGGAAAACCCCGCGCAGTGCGGTTTCCCACAACAAGCTTTGTCCTAACCTATGCGCGTAGCGCTATAAAAAATTCGGTTGGCCGCGTGATAGCTCCGCACCGCTCACTGAATATCTGCTTTGGTGAAGATGGTTGTGGGGCACCATGCTGTGCCCCACAACCCTTCGCTGTTCCGTGCGTGTCGCGCATGGAACATTGAGGGCTTCAGCGTATCTGGAATTCACGTTAATCTAATGTGCAACGCTAGGTTCTAGGATGAAAAGAGAACCAAGGTATGCAGCATGAGCACTTCATTGCAGGCACGCTCAGAATGATCAATCTTTTGATTTGCGATGTTGAATGATGATTTCGGAACTTGAACCCCCTCTCAATCAACGCATTCCAGTATCTTTGGAGCAGATTGCTGAGTTCTGCTATCGCTGGAAAATCATCGAATTTGCCCTCTTCGGTTCTGTTTTGCGAGATGACTTTCGCCCCGATAGTGATATTGATGTCTTGCTGACCTTTTCGCCTGAGCAGTGGTTAACCTGGGATGACTGGCAGGCTATGCAAGCAGAAATCGAAGCTCTTTTCGGACGAAAAGTTGATCTAGTCAGTAAGGAATACCTCAAAAATCCCTACAGGCGACATGAAATTTTGAATACTCGTCAGGTCGTTTATGCAGTCGAATAACCGTGACATTGCCTCTGTTTGGGACATGACTCAGGCGATTCAGCGCATTCAATCCTTTACAAATTGCTTGACTTTTGATGACTATCTCAACGACATCCGCACCATCAGTGCTGTCGAGCGACAATTTGAAGTTTTAGGAGAAGCATCTCGCAGAATCTCGAATGAATTTCGACAAGCCCATCCAGCCATTAATTGGCAACGTATTATTGGGTTGCGCAACATTGTTGCTCATCGGTACGATGAAGTCAGGCAAGACATTTTATGGACAATCATCCACTCAGAGTTGGCTCCTCTCAGGGTTCAGTTAGAGGCATTACTCCCTCCACTACCGGACGAATCATAATTTAGCATCAGTTCGGATTAGAGGGGTTGTGGGGCACCATGCCGTGCCCCACAACCCTTCGCTGTTCCGTGCGTGTCGCGCATGGAACATTGAGGGCTTCAGCGTATCTGGAATTCATGTTAGTGAAGGCGGCATCATCTCACGCAGTGATTCTCATTTTGGGCTTCTGATTTTCATCCTAAGACTTGCTGCCTCTCACCAATGTATCTAGCGATTTGCTCGATTTAGCGATATAAAGGAAGCAATGGCGATGGAGCTCGCCAAAACCGCCTCTTGGGTTCAAACAGGCTAAGGTCAAGCACTGAAAGCATTCCAGTTTGAAACATCAAAGGCTGATGGCTCCTGCTGTTCCGGTTTGCAGCGGAAGGGTAGGAGTGTGGTGATCCTCATTCAGCCTTTCCTCTGCAAGCCACGTTGGTAACCGATGCAACTGCAGCGTGGTGTGATGCTAGAAAGCTTGATCTGGATTTTATTGATGGGATTTTTTGTTGGGCAGATTGCTCGACGGTTGAAAGCGCCTGCCCTGATTGGCATGGTGTTGGCAGGAATCGTGCTAGGGCCACAGGTGGGTAATGTGATTAGCCCAGACGTCTTGGAGGCTGCAACGTCCTTTCGCACGATTGCCGTTATGGTGATTTTGATGAAAGCAGGGCTAGGACTAGACCGAGAAAAGCTAGCCCAGCAAGGATCCGTTGCACTGCGGTTGGGATTTTTACCCGCCGCCTGTGAAGCCTTGGCGATCGCCTTTACGGCGATGGGACTGTTTCAGTTTGATTTTGCCACGGGACTGCTGTTGGGCTGTGTGCTTGGGGCCGAATCGCCCGCAGTGATCGTGCCGGGCATGCTGCGGTTAAAAAGTTTGGGATGGGGAGTCGAGAAAGGTATTCCCGATGCCATCCTGACCGGCAGCGCCCTATCTGATGTGTTGCTGTTGCTAGTATTTAGCTTGCTACTCGCGTTTCTGGCTCAGGGGGGGGCAACGGGAGTGACCTTACCCGGCGGTCTGACCCTCAGCCCACTGCAACTGCTGCCGTTGCAGATCCTCTGCCAGATTGGCTTAGGCATTCTGCTGGGATGGTTAACCGCGCGGCTGCTGGTGTCATTACTGGCAAAGCAAAACTGGACACAAAACGCTGTCCAAGATGCGCTAGTAGCAGCTGGTTTTGCCCTCTTGCTGGTGGTTTTAGCAGAAGACGTTCCTATTTTTTCAGGCTATCTCGCCGTGATGGCTACCGGATTTTTCCTGATTGAGTTGGATGCACCGTTGGCACGACGGTTGCGCGGTGGGTTTGACAGTTTATGGGTGATTGCTGAGATCATCTTGTTCGTGCTGTTGGGGGCCAGCATTCAACTCAATGTGCTGGGAAATACATTGCTGCTGGGGCTACTAGTCTTGGCGATCGGAACGTTGGTTGGGCGATCGCTTGGCTGGTACTTGTCTACTCTAGGGAGTAACTGGACCTGGAAAGAACGATTGTTTCTGCTGCCTGGAAATTCAGCGAAAGCAACGGTACAGGCCGCGATCGGGGCCATTCCATTGGCTCAGGGAATCGCTGGTGGTGAGACAATTCTGGCGCTGTCTGCCCTCTCGATTTTGGTGACCGCACCGTTGGGAGCCTGGGCGATCCCCACCTTTGCCCCCAAATTACTGGAGCGGGGTGAGGTTGATCCGACTAAAGTGACCATTGCCCGTCGCATTGTGTTGTTGGCAGCCGTAGATACCTCGCCTCTGGCGGCCCGGGTGTTGACTAAAGCGGCAGACCTTGCCCGCCGCAGTGATGGGGAAGTGGTGGTGCTGCATGTGATCCGGGTAGACAATCCCCAAGCAGTCGAATGGTTGCAGCAGCAAGCCAGGCAGATTCTGGCGGATATTCGCTATCGGTTTATTACTACCTCTGGCTCGGTACCGGAAGAAATTGTGCAAACCGCACAGGCGTATGGTGTGGCCGAAATTATCATGGGAAAACGCGGGCATCGTCCGCTCGAGGAGGTGTTAGTGGGGTCGGTTTCTCAAGCGGTTTTGGAGACTAGTCCACTCCCGGTGCTGGTGGTGGAAGCCGATGCCAACGCCTTGACGACTCGTTAACTTGATTTGGAGAGGGGGTCATGCTGAAGCAGCGAATTTGGCAACAGCCTGTTGTGCGAACGGTTGCTGCTATTTCCTTGGGGGCGATCGCCGGCGCCTTGTGTCGCTATTATTTTGGACTTGCTATGAATTCCCTCGTGGGGATAGCAGTGCCCTACAGCACATTGGTCATCAATATCACTGGATGTTTTGCCATGGGCTTCCTGGCAACGCTATCGCTAGGACAAGTCGTTAGTCTGCATCCTGATGTGCGACTGCTGCTACTGACGGGGTTCTTGGGAGCATACACCACCTTTTCCAGCTATGAACTGGATAGCGCCCACTTGCTGGAGCAAAAGCGTTTCCAGGCAGACCTGTTTTATTGGGTGGGCAGCGTGACGTTAGGACTGATGAGTTTACACTTTGGCATCGCATTTGCAGAATGGCTCCTGGGCAAACTCGACCCTGCAGAGGCCACACTGCATCAACGCGATCGCTCAAACTAAGGCATCCCAGTTGGCTATATCTGCTGAGATCTCCCAGTTCATTAATACAACCACTATGGAAGCCCATTCTTTTCTCCCCCTTTGGATTGCGTTAGGTGCGATTCCGGGCGCCCTTATCCGTTACTACCTAACGCGGATCTGCTTAGAAAAATTCGGTGGAGAGTTCCCCTTTGGCACATTCATCATTAATCTATCTGGGGCGTTTTTAGTGGGGTTCTTTGCCACCCTGTTTCAGTCAATCAAGGCTGATCTAACGCTCAATGGATTTGTCATTATTGGTTTCTTAGGGTCTTACACCACATTTTCAACCTATGCACTGGATACATCAAACTTGCTCAAATTGGCAAGTTACAAACGGGCAGTGCTGTATGGAATCGGTAGCCCTGTGATGGGTTTTCTGGGCGTTGAACTTGGCATTGCTCTGGCACAACGGCTCTAGCCTTTTCGGGAGAAAAGCATGAAAAATGCAGAACAATTAACGATCTATGTAGCAGAGGGCGATTCCGTCACGTCTCGAAACAAGCACTGTGTCCAGGGCAAACTGCTCTATCAGGCGCTCATGGATGCCGCACGTCAATCAGGCATTACAGGGATGACCGTGATGCGAACGGCTGTGGGCTACGGGCAGCGCTATCGCCACATTAGTGTGGACTGGATGATGGAACTAGCGCCTCAGATAATTATGGTGTTGACCACGATCGATCAACCAGAGGCGATCGCCCGCTATGTTCCCCAGGTGCAAGCCTTGGTTGAATATGGCCTAGCGATCAAGGAACCTGTGACGGTCGTGCACCATGCGCCAGTTTCACCCGATGAACTGGCCCAACCTTTGCAGAAATTTATGCCGTTAAGAGAGCAGGAGAATCTGATGTCAGACTTTGAGCGATTGACTATTTATGTGGGTGAGTCTGAGCAGTGGCAAGGAAAGCCTGTACATCTAGCGCTAGTGGAAGAAGCTCGCCGTTGTGGATTGATGGGGGCAACTGCTGTGCGCGGTGTGACTGGATATGGCAAACACACTCAGGAGCAAATTAAGCTGCTGGGCATTATTGAGCTTTCTTCGGATCTACCAATGGTGGTCACGGTGATTGATCAGATCGATAAAATTGAGCAATTTTTACCGCTCGTTCAAGCGATGGTGGGCGGGGGAATTGTGGTGCGCGATGCCGTGAATGTTGTTCACCATGCCCCCGTTAAATAAGCATTAATCTAAAGTATGCTACGGTGGTACGTTAAATACGCTGCTGTAGCATACTTTATGTTGAACAACACTGCACACCGTTGTAAGATCTACTGAATAATAAAACGTACTAGATAAGATGCACACTACACCTTCATTTTTTTCAGAGCATTTGACCAAAGCGTTGGACTATCTTACCAGTAAGCAATGCCACAATGGAGGGTTTTGTGCTTACAAAATGGAATATTTGGAAGAACCGAATCCTAAAGATACGTTTTTTGCAGTCGCCTCTTTCCAACTTTTGGGAGCAGCCATTCCCCAGCGCGATCGCATCAAAGCCTATCTCTATCAGGTGTTGGCAGATATACAAAGGTACCTTTTATCATCAATAGGCACCTCGTCTAAAATCTACGGTGCTTCTGCATTTAACTACCTATACTTTCCCTTCTACACGCTCTATCAGATGGGAGAACTATATTTAGATGCATCTTGGCAGCAGACTCTGAACCGTCTGGAAGTCTTGTTGCCTGAACAGCTATATCCCAATGAATCGGGCGTGAGTCAGCAGTGGCTCCTGCGTAAGGTGAGAACTAAGAAACTTTGTGGAGACATCCCTAATCGGCAGCAAATTATTGATTTTATTTTAAGCCTGAATCATCAAGGTGGTTTTGGTATCAAACCAAATTTAATTGACACTTACTGGAGCTTATCGCTACTTAAAGAACTGGATTATGACCTGAGCCAGATGGATGATACGCGCCAATTTATTCAGAAACTTCAGATCCCCCAAACTGGCTTTACCTTAGCAGAGGAGGGCATCATTACTAACCTAGAAGTTGTATATGCTGGCTTTTTTGCGAGTCTCATGTTACAGATGGATATTCCCTACCTGGATGCAGCACTGCGATTTGTAGGAATGTGTCAGATGGAGCGGGGAGGCTTTGCTCGAATGCCTGTAGCTTTGCCAGATATCGAAAGCACTTACCGAGCACTAAAAATGCTGAAAGCTTACACGACATCGTATAGCAACCAAACGGTTGATTAGGGAGGGGTTACAACCATAACAGACGAAACACCAGTGGTTGTTGAAACGAGTTAATTTCTCTTATCCTGATCAGGCTAGAAACGTGAAATTGCATGGTTAAACGTAATAATCAAAAAACGTAATAATCAAAGTAAAGCAACTACTCGACAATATGAAAACCGCTGTATTTGATCTTGCACGATCTTGCATACAGATGATTTAGAGAGAGCCGCGTGGTGCGCGCCTCTCTCTAAATCATCTGCCGCATCTGGACTTTAAAGTGGCATACTACGCTGTGTCGATATTATGAATTAACGTCAGTTCGGGTTAAGAGAGTTTTGGGG
>DVEB01000045.1 GCA_015295905.1 Synechococcales cyanobacterium M55_K2018_004 | reverse complement strand
TCCGTGCGCGTCGCGCACGGAAAAGCAAGGGTTTCAGCTTATCCCGAATTCACGTTAAACCACACCAGAAGTCCAAAATAAGAATTGCTGCTGCATTCAGGTTCAGTCTGCGCTGACATTGCCCAGGTTAAACAGGAATGGGGCACCGGCCGTATCTTTCCCCATGACCAACACTCGTGGCATCTGAGCACCCCCCTCACGCCACGCTTCGATTGCCTCTTTTTGCAAAACCAGTTGACCACCGGCACTCTTTAGCGTTTCTGCTAGCAGACGTTGGGCCTCAGCCTTGCCTTGCGCACGATTAATTTCAGCCTGGGCTTCCTGTTGGGCTTGCTGGGCGATATAGACCGCACGTTGGGCTTGCTGTTCAGCAATTTGCTTTTCTTCAACCGCGCGGGCAAACTCATCGGAGAATTTCACATCCACAACACTGGTATCCAGCACCAGGATGCCGTACTTTTCCAGACGTTGCCCCAGGGCTAGGTCGAAGTCACGCTTCAAGTCCTCCCGTTGTGTAATGGATTCTTCGGCAGTGCGGCGAGCGGCGGCGATCTTAAATGCTTCTTGGGTTTGGGGCGCAATGATTTTAGAGACAATGTTTTGCAGAGTACCCTGTTTGCGGCGGATGTCTACCACCTGGGTTTGGTCCAACCGAAAGTTGATTGCAAAGCTAGCAGAGAGGTACTGTAGGTCTTTAGTGGAACTCTGGGCAGGCACCTCAAACTTCTGCACCGTCACATCGTAGACATCGACCTGAGAAACGAAGGGTGGTTTCCAGTGAAATCCCTCTAGCAACGCTCCATCTCGGGCCTTCCCCAAAATACTCAGGACTCCCGCTTCACCGGGGTTGATGATGATGAAGGAGTTGAGTGTAATGAACAGGGCGATCGCCCCAACCACGCTCAGCAGCGCTAAAGGCAGGTTAGTGAACGAGACTTTCATAGCAGTGTTAGGAGAGAGTGAAACGACCTTAGGGGTTCGATGAGGTTGGAGCTTCTGCTGCCTCCAGCGTCTCCACTGCGGGTAACGGGGGCAGTTCTTCTACTTCGGGTATAGTTTCTAGGGTTAGGGGGGGAGCCGTAGACATCCCTGCCAGTTTTTTGATCAGTTTGGGGGTAGGGTCGTGGTAGAGGAAGATGAGGCGATCGCCCGCCTGCGCTTCCTCGAGTTCAGACACCACCAACAGCCGCCCATCCTGCTCCAGCAACAGGGGCATCAGCTTTTCGGCAGTGATCAGAGCCTTCAGATGGTTTTGTTGACGGGTCAGGTCGGGTTCGCGCAACAGCGTTGCACCCAGCTTCACCTCGCCCTCCCCAAGATAGCGGTTCCATGTCTTGAGTGGCATCTGGGGAACAAAGGCGAGTTGCAGCTTAGGGTTGTTGGGCTTGGCTTCGAGGGCTGTGGTTCCAGAGGCGGGGCCATCGCTGGGAAAAACTGCCATCACTCGGGGAGGACGAAATTCCTCTGCAGCACGTTGGGCCAGCACCAAGTTGACCTCCCCGTTATTAGTCATGGCTAGGAAGGTGCCCGCGCTGTCAAGTCCGGCTTGCTCTAGGGTGCGGGTATCCAGAGCACTGCTGGCGATCGCCGTCAAATTTTCCTGTTGGGCGAGCTGGCAGGCGGCCAAGTCAGTATCGATCAGCACGACTGCTTCGCCCCGTTCTTGGAAGAGTTTAGCCAGCAGTTGACTAAGGGGATTACAGCCCACAATGACCGCGCCAGTCGCCTGCCGGGAGGTGATCCCCAGCAGTTGGGCCACCCACTTGGCCGTCAACCCCTGCAAAAAAACCGTCGAGAGAATCGTCAGAAACACCAACGCTTTGATTGCCTCGCCCCCTGAGATCCCCTGTTGTGTTAGCAGAATGGCAAACAGAGAGGCGACTGAGGCAGACACAATCCCCCTTGGTGCGACCCAGCAAACAAATAGCTTTTGTTGCCAGGTGAGATTGCTGTTGAAGGTGCAGATCCCCACGTTGAGTGGGCGCACTACAAACATCAAGACTGCCACCGTGAACAGGGCACCCCGGCCCAGGGCAAACAAACTGGCGATCGGCAGGTCTGCTGCCAACAGCACAAACAGCACTGAAACGGCCAGGATTGTTAGCTGACTTTTGAAGCGCAGCAGCAGTCGCTGGTCGGGGATGGCAGAGGCACGCACCACTAGTCCGGCAATCACTGCTGTCATTAGTCCCGCTTCGCTGCGGATACTTTGTGCCAGTCCAAACAGTCCCCACACCCCTGCCAGCACCACTAGGTTGTGGAGTTCTTCTGAAAGAAACCTAGCCTGCTTCAGGAATAGCGCTAGCAGCCAACCGCCAACGGCGCCAATGATTGCGCCAATTCCCAGTCGTACCAGGAGTCCACTGGCGATCGTTAGGGGGTCCGCATCACCACTCAGGATGATGTTGAGAACGACCACCGCGAGGATGGCGCCTACAGGATCGATGAGGACTCCCTCTCCCTCCAGCAGGGTCGCTACCTGTCGATCAACCTTTACCTGCTTGAGCAGTGGGCTGACCACGGTTGGCCCGGTTACAACGACCAAGGCCGCATAGAGAAAGGCGATCGCCCAGGGAAACTCTCCCAGCCAGTGGGCTGCCATGCCACCTCCCAACAGCGTGATCAGTGTACCCAGAGTGACCAAATTACGGAGGCTGCCAGAGACCTGACTGAGCGATCGCAACTCCAGATTCAGTCCTCCTTCAAACAGGATGAGGGCAACCGAGAGAGCAACAATTACCTCCAGACCAACCCCTAACTCCTGCGGATGCAATACATCCAGACCATCTACGCCCAGGGCGATCCCGGCCAGCAACAGGAAAACAATGCTGGGCACTTTGAACAGATCCGCCAGCACCTGTGCCCCAATCCCCGCCAGCACAGTGATCACAATTTGTAGCATCAGGCCCAGGGGCGTGTCCATGCAGTCCTACTCGCGAATCCTCAGACCACCTCGCCCCCGGAAGTTGTAGACCGATTCCACCAAGCCCAGCGCTAGAAAGTTAGTCAACAGGGCAGAACGTCCGTAACTCAACCAGGGCAGGGGGATCCCCGTGATCGGGGCGAGGCCAATGGTCATACCGATGTTCACCAGCACTTGAAAGACGATCATCGAGAAGACCCCAAAGGCAATCAGCGATCCAAAGTTATCCTTTGAGTTCTGAGCAATGATCAACAGGCGCAGACAGACCAGCCAGTACAGCACCAGTACCACCATACTGCCCACAAACCCTAGTTCTTCACCAATGGCCGAAAAAATAAAATCAGTGTGCTGTTCGGGAATGAAGTTTAGCTGAGTCTGGGTGCCCTGGTTAAGGCCGCGTCCCCACAGTTGCCCGGCACCAATAGCAATGCGCGACTGGATTAGGTGGTATCCGCCGCCTAGGGGGTCTTTGTCAGGATCGAGAAACAAGATCAGGCGATCGCGCTGGTAGTCCTTGAGTAATTCCCAGAGCAGGTGCCCCAGCCCACCCGACACTAGGTTGACAGTGGCCGCCCCCAACGCTCCAGGCCAGCGCCAGGGTAAGGTGCGCCAGCCTAGATAAACCATTAGCGCTGTCCAGGCAAACCAGAGGGGCAGAGAAACATTAAAGAGAATGGCGGCAACCAGCGGAGACACCAGCAGCACCAGCCAGCCAGGATTGGCATTGCCCCAGTACAGCATCCCCAGGGTGATCGCCCCAAACACCAATCCTGTTCCGAGATCTGGTTGCAGCATGATCAGCACCCAAGGGACAGCAGTAATCGCCAACACCTTCAACATCATGGGAATGCTGTTTGCCGTCCGCTCGTGCATCACCGCCGCCAGCACCACAATCATCCCCACCTTGGCAAATTCGGAGGGTTGAACATTAAAGGAGCCGAGCGTCACCCAACTCTGGGCACCGTTTGCCGTCGTGCCAATAAAGATGACAACCAGCAGCGCCAAGTTGGTGATGGCGTAGATCACCCACGTCCAGCGCAGCAGATGGTCATACCGCCAGCGGGCGATCGCCAGTGTGATCACCAACCCAACTCCGCCCGTAATCCAGTGCTGAGTCCAGTCCGTCAGCCCTCGGGTCAGCTCCACGCTACGGATGGCTAGCCCCCCCAGCACGGTCAGCAAGATAACGACGACTAGCAGTAGCCAGTCCATCTCCTGCCAGGGTTGGATGAGAGATTTCCAGCGGAGGCGTTGGAAGGTGTTTTGAAACATGGATGCGAAATCAGAGAGGAGTCAGGATAGGGGACTGAATGGATATCAGCGGTTAACTGTTGACAAGGGGGGCTGTGCGATCCTGGTCAACAGTGATTTAGCGGAGAGGTTAGCTGGCAAGGGCTGCAACCGAGACACGGGCAGCGATGTTTTGGGCAACGCTGGTCAGGGCTTTGGCAGAAGCAGATGTGGGAGCTTCGATAACAATTGGAATTCCGCGATCGCCCCCTTCCCGCAGAGGAATTTCCAGCGGCACACAGCCCAACAGCGGGAGGCCCAGTTCTTCGCTGGTGCGTTTGCCGCCCCCAGAACCGAAGATATCGTACTGCTGGTCTGGCCGATCGGGGGGGATAAAGTAACTCATGTTCTCAACGATTCCCAGGATAGGCACCTGCAATTGTTGGAACATCCGCAGCCCTCGGCGGGCATCGCTGAGGGCAACAGTTTGAGGTGTTGTGACGATGACGGCTCCCGCCATGGGAACGGCCTGAGCCAGCGTTAACTGAGCATCCCCCGTCCCTGGCGGCATATCCACCAGCAGGTAGTCGAGGTCACCCCACTGCACCTGGTAGAGAAACTGACGAATGATACCATTGAGCATCGGACCACGCCAGATGACGGGTTGGTCCTTGTCGATCAAAAAGCCCATCGAAACCAGCTTAACGCCATAGTTAAACGCGGGTTCCAGAACTTCGCCCTGGGACCCTTGTTGCACGTTCACCTGGGCATCGCTGAGACCTAACATAATCAAGGTGTTGGGGCCATAGATATCGGCATCGATCAGTCCTACCTTGGCCCCAGACTGGGCCAGGGCCACTGCCACATTGACAGCCACTGTGCTCTTGCCCACGCCCCCTTTACCACTGGAAACAGCAATAATATTCTTCACCCCATCAATGCCCTGACGATCGGGGAGTTGCTTTTGCTGGGGGGGTTCGGCGGTGACTTCGACGGCGATCGCCTCAACACCCGGCAGGGTTTTCACGGCGCGCTCACAGTCCTCCACGATAAATTCGCGCAGAGGGCAGGCCGGCGTTGTTAGCACCAGCGTAAAGCTAACATTGCCGCCATCAATCTTTACATTGCGGATCATGTTGAGTTCCACCAAGCTTTTGCGCAGCTCAGGATCTTCAACAGGCCGCAACACCTCCAACACAGAGGCAACATCAAGTGTTTGAGCCATTACCGTTTTCCACCCGTCTAATACAGCAGCATCTCATCGTAGTTTTGCCATAAAATCCCAGGGTGTCGTGTGTGCCTAGATGGAGGCACTGTTGCTGCACCAACCAGACGCCCACTGCCCTAACCTTTCACCACCTGTTTGCTAGGAAAAGCCAGCAGGGGAGACTCGACCCAATCCTTAGGATTTCTTAATGCAATCTTACCGCCAGGGCCTATGAGATAACTCGTTTTGTGGGGCTGCTTTTGTGAGGCGGCGAGTTAACGAGCAGTCTGGATACGCTGAAACCCTTGGTATTCCGTGCACAGCGTACACAGAACATCGAGGGTTTTGGGGCACCGCGCAGTACGCCAAAACCCTCTTAGCCCGCACTGACGTTAGTGATACTTCAGCATGACGGAATAGAGAAGCGGTCGTCCCAAGCTGATGGTGAGCAGGACAAGACCCAGCACATCCCGGGGAAGCGATCGCCGCTTCTGCGTTGCAGTGGGGAGGCGACAGTCCGCCCCCAAACCACTACTCTCTGCTTCGGCGGCCTGGGCCAGTTCCGCTGCGACGCGGGCCGCGTAGGGTTGCAAAACCGACCAGATCAGCGGCGATAGCCAACCTTTTAGGGTGACGGAGTAGGAAATGCGCGTGCCACAGAGTGTAGACTCAATTCGGTAAGTCACCCGCTCCTCAATCCCTGGTAATGCCAGTATCCGCACACTCAGCAACTCACGCGGGGAGACCCGCTCTACAAAGACTCGGATCGGAATCGGAGAGAGCCGGGTGAAGGCTCGATAGATCAAACCGGGTTTGGGGATCAGCCCTTGGGGCACATTGGTACTGGAAATAATCGGGTGCCAGGAAACATCGGCCAAGTTGATCACCTTCTGCCACAGGTCATCTACGGATGCAGAACTGAGTGCCTGATAGGTTCCCACCAGAGGACGAAACCAGCCGTTCTCACTCCGGTGCATCCATTTTGACCAGAATCCATTCGACCAAAACCCAAGCATTGAACCCATCCTCCCGTGTCAATTGGGTCAGCCAATGCAGCCCCAACGTTAGTGCCAGCTACGTTGGGGCAAGTACAGTTGTGAATACACTCCTCTGTGGGACGTATCCAAAAAGACTATCTTACTGTAGCGACCTTGAGAGCAACAGCAGAACGAACAGGATGGCTGTTAACTTTTGTGGGCAACTGTCTAGAGCGCTACACGCATAGGTTAAGCCTAAGTTTTTTGGTGGGAAACTCCGCGCCGCGGGGTTTCCCACCAAAAACTTTTACATCATGAGCGCGTAGCGCCATATCCCCTCTGAGTCTGATGCCACTCTGGACTTTGGGAGATTTTGGGCAGGGCTGATGAGGTGCTGGGGGAAGCCCCTGCGTGACGGCTTAGAAAAAGTTGTAGTTGGAATCGGTGAATGCGCCAACGCTATCGAAATTGAGTTCGCGGTTTAGCGTCAGAGTCAGCCGCGTCCCAGGGTTAATCACGATTAGGTCAGCGCGCCGTTGTCCTAGGGCTAACCCAACGATGGTACCGAGACCCGCACCACCGAGGATTTCACCCAACGTAATGCGGCGATCGCCCGTGATGCCGCCGAGCAGCGCTCCCGCCGCCGCCCCGATCGCCGCCCCCTGGAGCACACTGCTGCCCCGAATGCTGTGGGTGATTGTTTCCGTGTGTGTGACTGGTTCGGAAACCGCATCAATCGGGAAGCGTTGTCCATTAGTAAGCACTAATTCTTTACCGTAGAAGCGGGCCTCACCACTGGAAGAACGGATCTCACCCACAATTTGACTGCCGCTGGGGATGAAGAAATTGCCATCTAGGGTATACACATTGCGAGTTATGCTGACCGTTGCGGGGAGGGGCTGAGTCTCGTTCGGGGCCAACAGAATTTTACGGTTTGTGGTGTAGCGAATTGGTAACTCGCTGCCCACTGGCAGGTAGCGGACTGTCTGCCAGTCATTCCAGGAGTCACGGGGAGGATTGTTGACCACAGGGGAGTCGCTCGCCAGACTTGCTAGGGTGCGATCGTTCGTCAGGTAGTAATGGTCAAGCACTTGCCCGTTATAGCTGCGCTTAGTGATGCGCCAACCAGGGTTGAGTTCAATCCGGGTAAAGTCGTTAATTCTGCCACCGGTGCGTCCCACTTCCAGAGTAGGGAAGTGACGACCAGAGGTGGGTACGGCCATCAAGCGGAGGTCATTGCGGGTCGGCACCAGCCGCAGACTGTAGCGCCAGCCCAGGTCTTCTCCGCCCACTCGCAGCGAATAACCGTTACTATCGGTACTCCGTCCGCAAAGATTAGTAAAGTCAAAATTCAGCAATAACGGCTCAACACGGGTAGGCTGAAATCCTGACTCGCGCCAGCAGGCGCGGTTACTCAACTGTTCAACCACAACCAACTGGTGGGCGTTGCCATCCGCCAGAGGAGCTGCGATCGCAATCACGCGGCTGGGGTCAATTTCACGCTGGCTAAAGGTGTAGGCGATCGTGCTACTCCATAAGCTCTGGCTACTCAACCCCAGAGTTGTGACCGCCGCTGCCCGAAACCAAAATTGACGGCTCATAGATTTCTCCTCAGACAATATCGAATATCTCCTGGAATACATGGCCTTGTTTGTCTGCAAGGCCTTGAAAAGGTCTCAAAATGGGCTGCGCCAGCACCGTTGCAGTCCTGGATTGGCGATCGCTAGTTTGTTGAGGTTTGTTGAGGCCATGGTTGTGAACTCACCCAGCGAGTTCACAGCCATACTTTCAGCCCTAACCGCTCTGGCGATTGCCAGCAAAAGTCCAGGGTGCCGTGATTCTGATGAGTGCTCAAGCGGTGATGGCTCTGCTTAGGCTTTGCAGGTCAACCGCTAGTTTCAGTCCCTCAAAGTCCTGTTGGTGCGTCGGGTGACTGCGCCCCCTCACACCAACATCACAGAGAGCCAGAGTGTTGAATTGGGAGATGCAATCTGAAACGAAATTGGCCCATTGAGATGAGGGAATTGACCACGTTTCTCTGGTTCGGTTGCCGCCCGCTTGCCAGTCCAAAAAGTGTCCCACGGGTGGGAACTGGGATCTTAGGTGACACAAGGTCAAGCGATGGTTGGACTCAATTGCGCGAAATATTCTGGCATCGCACGTTCAGGAATCAGCTTGGCGCAATGCGTCCCGTCCAAGATCTAAAATCGGCCTTGCTGAATGATTTTTTGAGTGAGGGGCGTATTCCGTGCGCCCCTCACTCAAAAAAAACAGAGTTGGATGAAGCAACGCCCCAAAAGCTAAAGTCCAAAATCCAACACCGGCTTGTGCAAAAGCACACAGAGCGATCGCCCTCAAAGCGATACAGTAATCACGGATACCAATACCAATACCAATAAAATCCCTGTTTGCCGGACTTACACTGATGACGACCACTACCCCCCTGACTCAGTTCCTCCACCAGAAGCGGCCCGCGATAAACGCCCTAGCCATGGCTTACACACTGCTGGCCTACGCGGGAGGAATTCTGTTAATACTGCAAGCCAGTCTTGGGTGGAATGTCCTAGGTGTTGGTCTGCTCACCCACGCTCTGGTGTTGTCAGCCTATTGGAGCCATGAGTTTATGCATGGCACAATTTTCGAGCGCCGCTCTTGGAACACAGCCTGGGGAAACCTGATGCTATGGATTAATGGCAGCTGCTATGCCCGCTTTGATGACCTAGCCAAGCTCCACATTGGGCATCACGTCAACCGGGTAGACTTTCACCCCATTGACCTGTCAGCGTATGTGCGATCGCTGCCCCCGTTCCTCCGTTCCCTTATCCTGGGATTAGAATGGCTTTACTTTCCCGCACTTGCTTTCCTGATGCGGTTTCGCTCAATCACAGCTCCTTTCTGGAAAGCAGATCGCAAAGATGAACGGTGGCGCGTCATGCTGATCTTTCTGGTCAGAACCTCACTGTTTATCGGTCTCGCCGTCCTATCGATGAAAGCCGTGCTGCTCTACTTTGTGGCCTTTGTGGCGATGATCCATGTCCTCCGATTTGTAGATGCGTTTCAACACACCTACGAAGTGTTTCCCATGGGGACTCCGGTGCCAAAGCGCGATCGCGCCCACGAGCAGGCCAACACCTTCTCGAACTTAGTCTCGCAAAGATATCCCTGGCTGAATCTCCTCATTCTCAACTTTAGCTATCACAATGCCCACCACGAGTTGATGAAATGCCCCTGGTATAACTTGCCTGCACTGGATCGAACCCTGTTTAGAGGGGATGAACCCCACTACATTCCCCTCCCAAAGCTGGTGAGAAACTACCATCGTTTCCGGGTTTCACGCATCTTTTCAGGCCAGGGCAGCGCCCGAGACGCGGCGGGTAATCCTAGTCTCGATGCATTCTATGGCGCAGTTGAGGTGTCGCTGCTGGTGCTACCTGCTTAACCGCAGTCATGCGCTTGAGGGAGGTGCGATCGCACCTCCCTCAAGAGATTTAAAGAGCGCACCCTGTAGAGCAAGAGTGGTGTTTGCATCTGATTACGGAGACAAGTCTTACTGCGGCGATCGCACCTTATGCCTCACGGCTAAACGATCTGCTGCATTTCACGCTCAAGCTGTTGGATCAACTCGTGGTCGCCTCGTTCTTGGGCAACGGCAAGACGATGCTGCAAACGGCGCTGCAAGTTAATTCGGTGGACTTGCATCAGGTCATTGTGCTGCACACGAGTGGCCCGCTGAGCCAGCGTCTCGCTGGGGTGCGATGGAGTCGCGCCTGCAGAACGACGAGCAAGGGGAGTCACGGCACCCGTCTCGGTTGTGTGATATTCCACGCCTCGAAAGCGGAGGTCATGGGAGGGCTGAGGCACAGGAATGTGACGGGGATAGGAAAAATGGCATTCATTGCCGCGATACTTGCCCGTCTTTTCAAAATCCACCATTTCCATCGGAATGGTGTCACTCTCGTAGGCGTGTCCCCTATAACTTAGTCTCATATTGCCTCCTCAGGCATGGTTCATGTAAAGGCAAATAAAAATCGAATCCCCACGGGAAGGTGTCGTATCTCCTCTGATGCCTGAGTCAAGCAAAGCCGAGAGATCCCTTCCACACTTTCTGTAGTATATGTTACGGTTTTAAGGCTTGCACTAAAAATTCGACCAAATACAAACAAATTTACGATCAGCCAAGAAAGTCCATCCTTGCAGGGGTCATCATGTCTATTGCACCACGCTGATACACGGCACGCCGCATGGAAAACTGAAGGGTTTGGAGCACCACGCGGTATCCCATAACTGCTTAACTCGAACTGACGCGATAGCGGTTTTCCTACTGATGAAAGACGGTCACGTCGCACAAGACCCGCTGATTAAGAGACTGGGTGGTGTGCTCACAGACCACGCCACTGCCAGCAGCTATAAATACGTCAGGCTAAATAACGCCAGTTCTGGTGAAAAGGGTTTTGGGGCACCGCGCCGGGCGCGGTGCCCCAAAACCCTTGCTG
>DVEB01000294.1 GCA_015295905.1 Synechococcales cyanobacterium M55_K2018_004 | reverse complement strand
ATAGAAGCAGTTCCTAAGGCAACTTTAGTTGCCAGAGATGAAAAGGTGAAATTCATATCAACTCACTCCAAAAGATTGAGATGTGTTGGGGTAAACAAAATGTCTGAACGTTTAGCACATTCGAACTCTGCACAACTGGGCGTGTGCATAAAAGCGTGCATTAAAAGTAGCCCACTGCTACAGCATTACTTAACTAAGACCCAGCTAAGACAAATTTCTTAATCCCTCAGAGAAAGGGGATTTTCCGGACTACTTTCATATCCCCTGATCTTGCGGAGATGCGTCTGTCTGATTTCGTTGCGGTGGCAGATGCATCGTCGAAACCCACACCCTAAGGGTTCTGTAGGCAAGATAGACGATAGATAGCGCCGAAGCCAGTGTTTCTGCGGTGCTTCACATAAAATTTAAATGCTTCAAATACTCATATCCGTATAAACGCTGAGGCAGAGCAGCCTCTCCTGACTGGATGACTGGCTGCAACAAACCATTAGGAAAATGGGATGATTGTAAATTTTTCTAACCTTAATACCTGAATCAGTGTTCAGGTATTAAGATAAGAGAAACGATTGTTGTGGAGAGTTTTTATGACGACTGTGACTCAAATGAAGTGTGCCTGTCCAGATTGCCTGTGCATTGTCAACCTGAGTGATGCGGTGATGAAGGATGGCAAGGCTTACTGTGGTGATGCGTGTGCCAACGGGCATCCCGAAGGTTCAACCGGGTGTGGTCATCCAGGATGTGGCTGCCATTCCTAACGGCCTGATGGTGTATTTGTATGGCGCTACGCGCTCATAATGTAACAAGCGTTTTGTGGGAAACTCTGCGGTGTGGAGTTCCTCACAAAACGCTTGGTTCTAACCTATTTTGGTTTGCTCCGTTTGCGTTGAATCCTACTGCAAGATGTTTAACCAGCCTGCTGCACCCTCGCTAGCCTCCTCCGATCATGGGGATGACCTGTGTTGTGATTCTCCCCATGCCGACCATCAGGATGGCGGGGTGTCATTGCTGGAAGAGCCGCTTAGTCTTGAAAAGGCTCAACGTATGGCAGAGTTTCTCGGTTTCCTGGCCGATGCAAATCGCCTACGGATTCTTTCCATCCTGGCGCACCAAGAAATGTGTGTGGGTGATCTGGCGATCGCCGTCGGCATGAATGAGTCTGCCGTATCTCACCAACTCAGAACCCTGCGGGCCATTCGCCTAGTCAGTTCGCGTAAGCAGGGACGGCATGTGTTTTACCGTCTGCAAGATTCTCATGTTTTAGAGTTCTACCAGGCGATCGCAGACCACTTAGAAGAAATTGATCCTTGAACGTGAGTCATTGAACGTGGACTGTAACGACTCCGCCTGCCCACCCTGCGGGGTGCCAGCTACGCCTCAAATTCCTCCGTCCTACCTATTCAAGTAAGCTTCGATGGCTTTGGTTGCGAGTTCGCTCATGGGAATTCCCTGATCTAGAGCGGTGGCTTTGAGCCGACTGTAAACCTCATCGCGGATACCGATGCGGTAGCGAGGTTTGCGACCAGACTTTTGAGGTTGGTAGGTGGCAGCAAAGTGGCGTAGGGCCTCTAGACCAACGCGATCGCAGAAATTCCCAAAACTCTCACCTGCCTGCCGTTTTTGCTTAAACAGGACAAACAATGGTTCTAGTGTTTTTTCCAGATCAGCGGCAGCCATCTTCTCGGCGTAGGGTTTGGCCAACCGCGTCTGGTTAGGGTCGGCCCCCAGCCAGACCTGATAAGCATCGGGAGCTTGCCCCACAAAGGCGAGTTCTGCTAGATAGGGGCGGGCGCATCCGTTGGGGCAACCTGTCATCCGCACAACGAAGTGTTCATCGGGCAGCCCAACTTTGACCAGCAGGGCGCGGATCCGTTCCAGGAAGCGGGGAAGTGCTCGTTCGGACTCGGCGATCGCCAGTCCACAGGTCGGCAGGGCAGGGCAGGCCATGGAATAGCGCACCAGGGGATCAATGGTGGTTTCCGGTTGGATGCCGCAGCGCTGCAAGATTGCCTGGATCGCAGCTTTGTGCTCAGGGTCAATCTCGTAAAGCAAGATGTTTTGGTGGGGTGTCACCCGCATGGGCAGGGAAAAGGTCGTGATAATTTCCCGCAGCGCAGTTTTCAGTTGGAACGTGCCCTCGTCCTTCACCCGGCCATTCTCAATCGAGAGGCCCAGGAATAACTTGCCATCGCCTTGCTCGTGCCAACCCAGGAAGTCCTTATATTCAAACGCAGGCAGAGGCTTGAGCGGCTGAATGGGTTTGCCAAAGTATTGCTCGACTTGCTGACGGAAGCGTTCGACTCCCCAGTCGTGCAGGAGGTACTTCATGCGGGCGTGGCGGCGATCGCCCCGGTCTCCATAGTCTCGCTGCGTTGCAACGATTGCCTTCACCAAGTCATAGATGTCTTCCTTGTTGACATAGCCAATCGGGTCAGCCACTCTCGCGAAGGTTTCCTCCTTGTTGTGTGTGCGTCCCAGCCCCCCTCCGGCATAGACATTGAAGCCGTGCAGCGTCCCATCTGCGTCCGTAATCACCACCAGGCTGACATCCTGAGAAAATAGATCAACGGAATTGTCCCCCGGAACGGTGACGGCAATTTTGAACTTGCGCGGCATGTAGTGGGTGCCATAGATCGGTTCTTCGTGGTCGGGGAAGATGGTGCCGTTGCCATTACGCCGACGCGCCGCCACCACTTCAGGATTTTCTTCAGCAGAAATCACTTTCTCGCCATCCAGCCAAATTTCGTAGTAGGCCCCTGTTTGCGGAGTCAGTAGATCAGCAACATGGTTGGCATACTCCCAAGCCAAGGTATACTCAGGCCGATGCTTAAAGGGAGCCGGGGGAGCCATGACATTGCGGTTTAGGTCACCACAGGCACCCAGGGTTGACCCCATATTGCGGACAATGGTGGCGATCACCGTCTTCAGGTTCTGCTTCAGAACGCCGTGAAGCTGAAATCCCTGGCGAGTAGTTGCCCGCAGCGTGCCGTTGCCATACTGCTCTGACAGTTGGTCCAGCACCAAGTAGAGTTGCGGCGGAATAAAGCCACCAGGATTGCGCGTCCGCAGCATGAACTGGTAGTCCTTTTCCTGGCCTTTCACGCGGTTATCGCGGTTGTCTTGCTGGTAAGAGCCGTGGAACTTCAGAATTTGGACCGCGTCCTCGCTGAAGTGGGTCGTATCTTGCTGAATTTCTGTCGCAACTGGCTCTCGCAGGGCATTGCTGTGTTCCTTAATGCCCTCGACTTTAGAAACTTTTTTGACAACGGGTTGAGTAGACAAAGACATAGAGAAAATAATGGCGTTAAGCGACAGGGTGCAGCGAATTGGAGAAGCTTAGATTCCCGTTAATTCCTAGCGGATTACCGGGATTGAATTAGTTTGATCCTATCACCTTCCCATTACTTCGGGCAGCCTACCTCTGCTGCGGGCAATGCTTTAGGTATAGGACAGCGCAGTCAGCCCTCCCCAACAACCCTCGGAAAATTTTAAGAAGTACTCAAGCGCACGTGTTGGGTGGTATGCAATCCTGAAAAACCCAGAGGGAACAACTCAACCTCCCCAGCCTGTGGAAAGCACCCTACGCTCTTGCCAAACTTGCGTCAGTTCGGGTTCAGCAGGGTTTGGGGCAGTGCCCGGTGCTCCAAACCCTCGCTTTTCCGTGAGTGCCGCGCTCGAAAAAGCAAAGGGTTTCGCTGATCCGGAATTCACGTTGTTATATAGCGCTACACGCATAGGTCAGGACAAAGCTTTTTGCAGCACGAGCACGTAGCGCCATAGCGGTTTTTATAGTTATAAGAAACAGTCGCGTAGCACGAGATCCCGCTGGTTAAGGGGTTGGGTGATGTGGCCACAGACCACACCCCTGTGAGCAGCTATATCACTCCAAAAGGTTGGCTTGAATCTATCCGTAACTGTTCGCACTCGGAACCATTAACGCTTGTAGCTATTAGCGCTTGTAACCATCAGCGCTTGTAACCATTAGCGCTCGTATGGCGAATGCAGGGTTAACGAATGCCGGCCCCTGGGGAAGTGGGTTGTTTGAGGGAGGAGACGGGAGGAGTTAGGAAGAGGGCAGACTCGATGTGTTGCAGGGCGATCGCCAAGTCATCGTTAACCACCTGGACATCGAACTCATCAGCGGCCTCAATCTCTGCCTTAGCCCGCGCTAGACGACGGGCGATCGCCTCTTCTGATTCCGACCCCCGCCCCCGCAGGCGATGCTCTAGTTCTTCCAACGAAGGCGGCAACACAAAAATTCGGATTGCATCGGGGCAGGTCTTGCGGATCTGTCGCGCCCCTTCCAGTTCAATTTCCAGGATGACCCACTCCCCCCGTTGAATCCGCTCTTCCACAGGGCGACGCGGCGTACCGTAACAATTTCCGGCAAACTCGGCCCACTCCAGCAGTTCGCCGTGTTCAATCATTTCACGAAACCGCTCCGTCGTCACAAAGTAGTAGTGTTGGCCGTTTTCCTCCCCAGGACGGGGCGATCGCGTGGTGACGGAGACCGATAAATAAAGCTCTGGATGACGTTCTAGAAGCGCGCGCAGTAGCGTTCCCTTGCCAACGCCGCTTGGTCCTGTTAGTACAATCAGCCTACCTTGCCCCATGTCTTGCTGCCTGCCTATTTCAGTGAAGATCCCCTATTTTAGGGCGTAGTGGAATCAGATGTCTCACTTTATTGACGTGAATTTATAGAATGACGGCTCAAAGCGTAACCATTCACACAGACACGCTAGTCCTCAGCATGGGTATCTTTGCTGACAACAAATCGATTAGCCACCGTTTCTGGCTGAATCGCGGAAAGAACAACATGCCCAGAATCAGCAATGATCACCGCACGAGTCCGCCGACCGTAGGTAGCATCGATCAGTTGGCCCCGATCGCGAGCGTCGGTGATGATCCGCTTGATCGGGGCCGACTCAGGACTGACAATCGCAATCACCCGATTGGCTGAGACAATATTGCCGAACCCGATATTAATAAGCTTGATATCCATACTCGGCATTGCCTAAACCGATAGAGAGGGCAGCGGAGAGCAAACCACGAAGCAGATATCCCTTGTCGGGACATCATTTTTTTTGTGTTGACTACAGTCAGCCCCCTCAAGGAGGGGCCACACACGGATAACGCCGTGCCTATCGATTAAGTAGGAGACTGTGGTAGGCTGTACACGCCACAGTCCTGTTTTTTGTACTGAACGAAGCTCCACACCGCCATACACTCCATGTGAAAGACTGTGCCATGTGAAAGACTGTGATCGGACACAGAATGTTTGACGTTTGGCTTTATAGTACTGAGAAAAATTATTCTCAACAAGCAACCTGCCGCGCATTCAGCAAATCTCCGATTCCTGCTGTCGTTGTAGCTCGCCCGTGGTGGGCTGTAGCGCTACGCGCATGGGTTAAGACAATGCGTTTTGTGGGAACCCTTGCTGCGCGGAGTTTCCCACAAAACGCGTGTGACAGCATCAACGCATAGCGCCATACACCAACACCAGACGCTTAACGTGAGAACTGCTGCCGCGTATTCGATCATGTTTGGAGTGCAAGCGCTCTCTGCTCGGTCGTGTTTCTGGAGGGAGTCATCCGCTAAAGTGAGGACTGGCACCTATCATCCCGTTTCCCCGTGCAACCCTTCGATTACACCTCGCTCATGGCAGTCTGCGCTGACCTGCAAGCGAACTGGCTCCCCGCCCGGCTAGAGCAGATCTACCAGCGCGATCGCCATACCCTCTCTCTGTGTCTCCGCACCCTGAGCCAGCGCGGATGGTTGACGCTTTCCTGGCATCCCTTAGCCGCTAGGGTGTGTCTAGATGAACCACCCCCGCGAACGCCTGATACCTTCACGTTTAGCCAACAACTGCGGCACCAAATTCAGGGGCTTGCACTGATCCAGATGGAAGCGATCGCCCCCTGGGAACGAGTGCTGGACTTGCAGTTTGGCCGCCGTCCGGGAGAGCCTGCTCAGTGGCACCTTTACCTTGAGATCATGGGTAAGTACAGTAACGTGATCCTGACCACTCCAGAACGTCAGATCGTCACGGTTGCCCGTCAGGTCTCGTCGGAGCAATCGAGTGTCCGTCCGTTGCTGACGGGGCAGCCCTACGAGTTTCCCCCCGCCCTCACCGATGCGGCTCCCAGCCTAACGGAATCCCAGGCCCACTGGCGCAATCGCCTGACGCTGATCCCCGGTTCCTTGCGCAAAACCTTGCAGAAAAACTATCGTGGCCTCAGTTCTGCGCTGTTGCTCTCTATGCTGCACACGGCAGGAATCGAGCCAGATCGGGCAACCAGCGATCTCCGGGATGAGGAGTGGGATCGTCTGTATGCTTGCTGGCAAACCTGGTTGCGATCGCTCGACCAACGCACCTTTCAACCGGGGTGGATGGCCAATGGCGGCTATACGGTGATGGGGTGGAACCTGGTGAAACCAGAACCCTCCGTCCAGACGTTGATTCGTTGCTATTATGCCAACCAGTTGAACCGTCAGGAGTTTAGGCAACTCCACCACCATCTGAGCCAGAGGGTCGCAACCTTGCTGGCAAAACTCTATGCCAAGGCACAGGACTTCCGGGATCGCCTGCAGCAGTCCGACCACGCTGACCTTTACAAGCATCAGGCCGACGTATTGATGGCCTACCTGCACAAGTGGCAACCGGGGATGCAGTCCATCACCCTGCCAGACTTTATCAGTGAGATGCCTCTGACGATTCGGCTAGACCCCGAAAAGAACGCGGTGCAAAATGCCCAAGCCCTCTACAAACGACACCAGAAATTGAAGCGATCGCGGCTTGCCCTAGAGCCTCTGCTGGCAGAAGTGCAGGCGGAGATTGATTATCTGGAACAGGTGCAGGTGGCGATCGCCCAGACAAGCGATTACTCGACGGTGGAAGACTTGCGATCGCTAGAGGAAATCCGCGATGAACTGATCCAACAAAAATATCTGGATGACCCTGACCAACGCTTCCGCGATCGCCCCAGCGAATCCACCCACTTCCGTCGCTACCAGACACCATCTGGTCAGGAAGTCTGGATTGGCCGCAACAATCACCAAAATGACCAGCTCACCTTCCGGATAGCAAACGAGTATGACCTCTGGTTTCACAGTCAGGAGATCCCCGGCAGCCATGTCCTGCTGCGGATGCAGCCCGGTCATACCCCCGATCGGGCCGACCTGCAATACGCCGCAGACTTGGCAGCGCTCTACAGCCGTGCCCACCAGAGCGAGCAGGTGCCAGTCATCTACACCGAACCCAAAAATGTCTACAAACCTAAAGGAGCAAAACCAGGGACTGTAATTTACAAGCAGGAGCGTGTTATCTGGGCGCAGCCCCAGCGGGGCAAAACCTACCTCCCCTTGGCTACTGAGTAAACGAACGTGAATTCGGGATAAGCTGAAACCCGCTTAACCAGAACTGACGTTAAACGAAAAATTCAATTACTGCCCTGAACCTATAGCAGCTTTCATACTGATGAGAGACCATCACGTCGCCCAAGATCCCACTAGTTAAGGGGTTGAGTAGTGTGGTCTGTAACCACACCATTGCAAGCAGCGACAACAAAAATCAGCGGCGTTACCTCTGATAAAAGGTTTACCGCGTCATCCAGAAACCATTCATCAGACATAACGCCACGTGCAGAAAAACCTTCGGTTCAAACCGATGCAAACGAGGGTTGACTGGAGTGTACTCTGCATCAACCCACTGAACACACTAGGGCATGGGATGGAACAAAAGATCAGGGAAGAAGCGGTTGAACTCAATCAGTATACCGGCAGTGATAAACATCCAGAGGGTGGCCAGCACAGGTGCCGTGGAGAGGTAGGTTTGTAAGTCTTTCATACGAATTAACTCCAACTAAAAACAGACGGGTTGAACCTCTAGAACAAAAGACCAGAAGAGGGCTTCTGGCTTTGTCAGAAGTTCAGACAGGAGAAGACTCCCGATCGTTGAGTGACGTGAACCTCTAGCGAGGTGAGACCGAAATTTCTGAGTCTTTAGCTGTCAGTTTGCCAGAGGTAAACTCTTGCACAGCGGCCAGAGGCCACAGCAGACCACCCAGCATCAGCTTCACGGCGCGGGGCACATCGATGATGATCTCCATCATTTCAGGCTTGTCTTCCTGACGCACCGAGATCAGGTAGGCGCGACCAACCCAGCCAATCCAACCGGCAATATAGAGGAACAAAAGGCTAGGAATGATGAATTCACCCGTGTGGGGGCCACTGCCATCCACAATCAGGTGGGGGAGACCGTCGCTACCGCACAATAGGGTGCTGTAGTTTTCAAAACGAGCCTTAGCCTGTTCAGTTTTCGCTTTTGCAGCACGTTGCTGATAGGCAGGGGTTTCGGCGCAGGGGGTTAGGTTGTATGCCTTAGCCGGGGGGGCAAACCCTACCCAGAGGAAAAATACAAGGACTAGAGCAAACAATTTACGCATGGAATTGTTTCCCTTCTATGACAAAAAGCAAAGTTTTTCTTGAAAAATCAGCGATCGCGATCACCCCATCTCAGAAAACCAAGACCCGATCAATCACCCCTGGTCAGGCAACATATCGGATGATCATTTCCCAAACTCAGGGCAATGGCAGCGCTGAGACAACGCTTCACACTTCAGAGCCATCATACTCTTCCGGTGAAACGAAGAAACGTTAAGCTTTGAGAAGAGAGCAGGTTGCCCCAGGGGATGGCCTAGGCAACGGGCGAACTGCTTGAAAAATCTACTCTCGACGGCTCTGATATTAACTTGAAGCCCGAGGCGGCGCTACAAAAGTTAAAAGAACTCTACATTCGCACGGTACTACGTTGCGTAATTGCGTACGGTACTACATTCGCACGGTAACAGATGGCATGGCGACAGTTTTAGCCCTAGAAACGAGTTGTGATGAGACCTCAGTGGCAGTGGTGCGCGATCGCACTGTTCTGAGCAACGTGGTCTCCTCCCAGATCAAGACCCACCAGCCGTATGGCGGCGTGGTTCCAGAAATGGCATCCCGACAGCATGTGGAGAATTTGAACTGGGTGCTTGCCCGCGCCCTAGAAGAAGCGGCACTTGATTGGGATGGGATTGACGGCGTTGCTGCCACCTGTGCACCAGGGTTGGTGGGAGCCTTGCTGGTGGGTCTCACGGCTGGCAAAACTCTCGCCTTGCTTCACAACAAGCCTTTTCTGGGAGTCCACCATCTAGAAGGGCACATCTATGCTTCCTACCTGAGTTCACCTGATCTGTTCCCCCCGTTTCTGTGTCTGCTGGTCTCTGGTGGTCACACCAGCCTGATTTATGTGAAGGACTGCGGCGACTACCAAACGCTGGGCGAGACGCGGGACGATGCTGCTGGAGAGGCCTTTGACAAAGTTGCCCGCTTGATGGATCTGGGCTATCCTGGTGGCCCGATCATCGACAAGCTGGCGAAGGAGGGTGATCCCCACGCGTTTCGCTTGCCGGAAGGTCAGGTTTCTCTGCCGGAGGGGGGATACCATCCCTACGATTCCAGCTTCAGCGGCCTTAAGACAGCGGTGCTGCGCTTGACGCAGAAACTGAGGGCAGAACAGCAAGAACTCCCCATTCAAGATCTCGCTGCCAGTTTTCAGGATGCTGTGGCCAGAGCACTGACCAAACGGGCGATCGCCTGTGCCCTCGATTATGGCCTTGATACGATCGCCATTGGTGGGGGCGTTGCAGCGAACAGCGGCCTGCGGCAACACCTGCAAGCTGCTGCCGAAACCCACAACCTGCGGGTGCTCTTCCCCCCGCTGAAGTTCTGTACTGACAATGCAGCGATGATCGCCTGCGCGGCAGCAGAACACCTCAACCGAGGACACGTTTCCCCACTCACGCTGGGGGTGCGATCGCGGATGCCGCTCACTGAGGTGATGCAGCTATACCAGGAAGCATCTTGATCGTCCTCAGGTAACGTGAATTCAGAATACGCTGAAATGCTCGATTTTCCGGGCGCGGTGCCCCAAACCCCGCTGAACCCAAACTGACATGATGTTAAGGCAGACGCGGCTTGGTCGCGCCCAGCCGAGGAACAGTGGAGAATGGGTGGCCTGGCAATCTCCTAACCAATCAGGGTAAGTATTTCTGCACTACACTCCAGCCCGTGAGAGAGACCAGCACAAAGCCCACCAGCAGAACCAGGTTTGTGCCTAGGTGAAGCGATCGCGCCCAAGGTTGCTCTGGTGAAATTTGCAGCGCACTCCAGGCTGAGAGCAGCGTTAACCCAACCACCAGGAGTCCAACGGGTAGGTGGACTGAGTGCCCTAGGGTGCCGTAGTGTCCCACAGTGCCAATGAGGCCGATCGCCAGCAGCAGCAGTACTAGCAACACCATCGTGCCGCCCGTCATGAGATGGAGCGATCGCAACCAGTGGGGACGGGGTTGCTGCTGCATACGACAACTCCGAAGCCATAGCCCAGACGCCGCTAGCAGGCCGTAGGCCAGCAACGACAACCCCATTGACCAGGCGGCAATGCGCCACAACCATAAAAAAGATGGCAGATCCACAGAAAATTAGCTGGTTTGAGATGGAAATGCACGATCAAGTCGCTCTCTTCTATGTTCGACTATCGGTTGCCGTCTGGCTAGGACTTGGCGAGTTAGCCTAGTGTGGCTGCTGCGAAGCCAATCACGCCTGAAAGCTGTTTGTCACTACTCAGGCGAGTCTCGGAGTGAGGCACTGCCCTCATCCCCCACCCCCTTTTCTCAAACTTGGGAGAGAGGGCAAGGGGGGTGAGGGCTTAGAAGAACGGCCAATGACCGCAGTTATTGAACGTGAACTCGGGCTAAGCTGAAACCCTTGCTGTTCCGTGCGCGTCGCGCACGGAACAGCAAGGGTTTT
>DVEB01000035.1 GCA_015295905.1 Synechococcales cyanobacterium M55_K2018_004 | reverse complement strand
GGGACCCCCCGCGCAGCAGGGTTTCCCACAAAACGCGTTTTACTGCTAAGCGCTCTCACTCCCAGGAGGCTGCTTCCTGTTTCTCCGTCTCGACTAAGTCTTGTTGGAGGGCTTCCCAGTCGGTCTGCTGAGTTAGGCTGTCCATCACCAGCCTCCCGTGCTTGAGATAGAGGACGCGATCGCCAAAGCGCTGGGCTAACTCCAACTGGTGGTTCACCATCAAGATGGGAATGGCGTTTTCCTGGGCGATCGCCCGCAACACCTCCATCAACCGATCGGCACGTCCGGCATCCAGGGCAGAGGTTGGTTCATCCAGTAGCAGCAGCTTGGGTTGGCAGACCAAGGCACGGGCGATCGCCACCAGTTGCCGCTGCCCAACGGAAAGCTGGACTTCTGTGTAATCCATCCAATCCCTTGGGAGATTCAGCCGCTCTGTCCAGGTTAGTAACCGCTGCTGCGTGGTTTGGGCATCGAATCCGCGCAACTTCAACGGATACTGCAAGGCTGCTTGCACCGTCATCCCCAAGAGGCGGGACTCCTGCGGCACTAGGACGACTTGCTGCCGCAGTTGCAGCACTGGGATCTGGCGAATCTCCCGATTTTCCAGGTCAATCTTACCCTCGCTCAACTCACTGAGCCGATTGAGCAACCGCAGCAGAGTTGATTTTCCTGCCCCAGAAGGGCCAACGATCGCCACTCGGTCGCCCGGTTGTACGGCAAACGAGATGCCTTGCAGGAGCGATCGCCCCCCCTTGGCAGGCTTGTAGCCTGCATTTTCGACTCGCAGCAGGGCTGGCTTGTTCACAGAGTCCCCTGACTGAAAGTCGTAGCGGTCCAGATTGTCCAGCTATCTATCAGCAGCAACAGCAGTGTCAAGCCCAACAGCATCAGATACATCCATGGTTGTGCTAGAGGGCGCACATCACGGGTGTCAATGCCGGTCTTTTCTTCAACTCGTCGCACCAGTTGGGCAAACCCGACAACACGCATAGGCAACAACCGCGCCTCTCCCGACTGACTGAGGAAGTAGTAAACAAGGCCACCCTGGCCTGTGGAGCGGGGTTTCAGCGCCTGCACCTCTGACCAAGGCAACGACCAGCCCCGGCGCAAGAGGCGCGGCACCCAGTTGGGATAGGTGACTTGAATGCCCTCGCCATCTAGAACAACTCGTTCAGACAGGGCCGCGTAGAGGGCGATCGCCCCCAAACCCAGGCCAACCCACACCACCCAAGGCGGAATGGGTGCATGGGTCACCCGAGCCAAAAACGGCAGGGGAAGCGTCAGCGCTCCATAGAACAACAGCAGCGTTAGCCGGATCAGCGGAGAGATTCTAAAGGTCTCGACTTCAGGGGTGACAGGAGGTTCCGCCATGGCTCAGAATTTGTTGGATGTGGTGTGTCACAGTTTCAGGATGCTCAACCATTGCCAAATGTCCGCAGTCGGGAATTTCAATCACATTATCACCACGGTATTGAAAAGAGTGGTGAAAACTGGCGAGATGTCGGACATACTTGGGTTCCATCACCGTATCGTTAGCCCCGGCGACAAAGTAGACAGGTTGCTGCAACCGGGCAACGACCTGAGGCAGAGCGTGGACTTCGGCCTCAGTTGTGGACTCTAACAAAGCGCCTAGAGCTGCTTCGCGATTAGCCGTGACTAAATCTAGCAGGCGTTGCCGCCCCCAGGAACGGGCGATCGGATGAGCAACATTCAACCAGGTCAACATCACATCCAGCAAAGGCAAGTAACAAAGCCAGCGGGGGCGCAGTTTGATGAGTTGTTGCCCGGCAGCTCGAAACTTTTCAAATTCTTCCTTTAGGTAAATTCCCCCGCCAGAATTGATACAAATCACACCCTTGACTCGTTCTGGCATCAGGTCTGCCGCCCAAAGGGCAATGCTGCCCCCTAGAGAATGACCCACGAGCCAGACGTTGGCGAGATGGAGTTGCTCCAACAGAAGCACCAGATCTTGTGCGTAGTCAGCAGGGGTGTAACCGGGAGGGCGATCGCGCCCTGATAGGCTACGACTAGCTTCAGACCGTAACATGACAGCACCCGCGGTTACAGGCGCTGAAACTGAGGTTGAAGCAGTTTCTAGCAGTGGATGGGTACTGGGCGAACGGGCGGGTGGTTGAGAATCTCCAAAGCCCCGCAAATCGTAACTCAGACACTGGTACTCGGTTGCCAGTTGCTGAATCGTCGGTCGCCAGTAGGCACGACTCAACAACCAACCATGCAAAAATACCAGGGTTGTGGACGAAGAACTGGGACCAGTTATTTCGTAGGCGTGGGGAACGCCTCGCACATCAACGGTTGTGACCATAGTCTCATGGTATCTTGAAGTGCCCCCCGGTGGGATGAGGAAGACTCAAGAGCCGTGTTCAAAAACGTTGGAGAATTGCAACAAGTCGAGTGTGACGATGGTAGGAAGACACCGAAAACAATCGTAGGCCAAGGCAAGCCGCCCCTCGCGTTGGAGCATCTCAATCAAGCGCTGCTGGATCCGCAACAGATAGCGCACATCGTTGGCGGCATAGCGCAGTTGTTCCTCGGACAGGTTGGCGGCGTTGCCCCAGTCAGAACTCTGGGAGGCCTTGTCTAACTCAATCCCCTCCAGGTCGTTGACCAAGTCCTTCAGGCCATGTTTGGGGGAATAGGTGCGAGCCAGTTTGCTGGCAATCTTGGTACAAAAAACTGGCGTCGTCTCTGCTCGCAGGTGATAGCGCAGCGTGGCGATGTCAAATCGGGCATAGTGGAAGACCTTCGTGACAGTGGGAGCCTCCAGGAGGTGTTGCAGGTGAGGGGCGGTGGTCTGCCCCTGGTGGATGCGAATGACACTCAAAAATCCCTGGGGGTCGCACAGTTGCACCAGACAGAGGCGATCGCGCTGGGGGACCAGGCCCATCGTTTCGGTGTCAATGGCGATCGCGTCGGCCTGGAGGTAGCGGTCGAGCATCTCTGGGGATAGGTCGCACTCAAAGACCTGAAAATCTGCCGTTGTCATAGGAGGTATCGATCGAAAGGCCAACGGGAAGGGCGGTATAGTGTCGCCCTCAAGCTGCGATCGCCGCCGCAATGGCTAGCCATAGCTGAGCGTTTCAAGTGGGCGCAGCGGAACTACACACCCTCTCAAAACCAGGAATTGCCAACGCTTACATCAAGTTCAGAAACTTTGCGGCGGTCTGCACATCCTTGTCTCCCCGCCCAGAGCAGTTAATCACAATCCGGGGGCTGCCAGAGAGTTGGGGGCAGAGGGTTTCCAGGAAGGCGATCGCATGGGACGTCTCTAGGGCAGGAATGATGCCCTCTAGCCGCGAGAGTTGCTGAAAGCCTGCAAGTGCCTGCTTGTCGGTCACGCTGTAGTATTCTGCCCGACCGGAGTCCTTCAAAAAGCTATGCTCTGGGCCAACACCAGGATAGTCTAACCCAGCGCTGATGGAGTAAGGTTCGATCACCTGTCCATCCCCATCCTGGAGCAAATAGCTCATCGCCCCGTGCAACACCCCGACTCGGCCCCGGGTCAAGGTGGCGGCGTGCTTCTCCGAATCCACCCCCTCTCCCCCGGCTTCAATGCCAATCATGCGGACAGACGGCTCTTCCACAAATTCATGGAATAGTCCCATGGCGTTAGACCCACCACCGACACAGGCCAGCAGAATATCCGGCAAACCGCCCCACTTCTCCAGGCATTGCTGTCGGGTTTCCTGCCCAATGATGGCCTGAAAGTCCCGCACAATCATTGGGTAGGGGTGTGGCCCTGCCACCGATCCCAAAATGTAGTGCGTTGTTTCGACATTCGTCACCCAGTCGCGGATGGCTTCCGAGGTGGCATCCTTCAGGGTGCCTGTCCCCGCCTCCACAGAGCGCACCTCTGCCCCCATGAGTCGCATCCGAAAGACATTGAGCGACTGCCGCTCCATGTCATGCACCCCCATGTAGATGATGCATTGCAGCCCAAAGCGGGCACAGACTGTTGCCGTTGCGACTCCATGCTGGCCGGCCCCTGTTTCAGCGATAATCCGCTGTTTCCCCATCCGCTTTGCCAGCAGCACCTGACCCAAGGCGTTGTTGATCTTGTGTGCCCCGGTGTGGTTTAAGTCCTCACGCTTGAGATAAATCTGGGCACCACTGCCATCGGGGCGGGCATAGTGTTGCGTTAGGCGCTCGGCAAAGTAAAGCGGACTGGGACGGCCCACATAGTCCCGTAAAAGCGACTGCAACTCAGCCTGAAACTCTGGGTCATCGCGATATTGATAAAATGCTGCTTCCAGTTCGCTGAGGGCAGGCATCAGAGTCTCAGGGACATATTTGCCGCCGAAGCGACCGTATCGACCGAGGGAATCAGGACGTTGGGCAGAGGTAATGGGCAACGGTGTCAGGGTCACAATTCAGACGCAAAACGCAACACCCTTGATTATAAAGGGAGTCACGGCTTCAAGAAGTTGACAGGGCGATCGCACCCATAAAATTCCTAGCCCTAGTCCTAGACGCACTCAGCCACCTACCGCGGCTCTGGCAAATTTCGCGGAGGAATCGCCCGTCCTTCAACCATTTGCCGCTCTAATCGGCCCAACAACCACCACGTCACGCCCAACCCTGAGGTGACCAAGGTGAGCGTCGCCACGACTGGCAGGGCGGCCTGTCCCAACAGCAACGACAACAACGGCGTCAGTAGGAAGGCGATCGCCCCACTCACCGCAGCCCCCGCCCGGAGTTTGCGGATGGTGTTGAAGGCACGACGACAACTGCCACACTTCTGGGTATGAGAATGATAGCGATCCAGCAATGCTTCCACTGGCAGGGCAGGGGGCAGGAGTTCCCCTGGAAAAGGGTCAGCCTCAAAGCGGTTGACCCACTTGTGTAGCTCCGACACAAAGTAGTCGGCTCTGGTGGGTAAGTAAAATGCCCTGGCGAAATTTGCACTGCCACCGCGTTGCTCTAAATAGCGCTCCTGGAAATGCAGGAAGATCTGGTCATCTTCGAGGATGGCGTTCTGACCAATGTGGGAAAACCAGCGGGGGGTGAGTTGGATGAAGAAGGCAGGCAACTTCGATGGAAACTTGAAAGGAAACCGGGCAAACAGACGGCATTCTCCCTTGCGAATTGGCGTTGCATAGACCACGGTGAGGGTGCGCCCAAATTGCTTGGAGGTCAGGTCGTGCCACATCAGGTTCGGGGCCACAAAGGTCGTGTCCTGCCGCCCCAACTTGCCACGACGTGGCCCCTCTGCCCACACTCCCCGAAACCCCTGCCTGCTGGCCTGCACCACCTCCAGTTCAACCGGGGCCGCATTGGCGCGATTTCCCACGGAGCGGTGATGAGTATAGGGCAAGTGGCTAGAGTCCAGCACATTCTCGAGCAACGTCAGGGCATCGTAGGGCAAATCTCGGAAGGTATTGATGACAACCCAACCATCCGGATCTGTCTGCAACGGCTCAACTACCGGTACTTGAACGTGATGGGCGTGCTCTGGTTGTCCGGCGTAGACGAACAATAGCCCCTGCATTTCAACAGTGGGCAGGGAAGCGACACAGGCCCGTTGCGACTGTTCAGCAGTGCCACCAGTCGGCTGCTGGGGAATGAACCGACACGTCCCCTCGCCGGAGAAGGCCCAGCCATGATAAGGACATTCCAGCAGTCCAGCCTCATTAACGCGCCCTTCTGAAAGCGGCGCTAGTCGGTGCGGGCATTGGTCCTCAAAGGCTCGCCAGCAGCTTGCTTGCGGATCCCACCAAAGCACCAGATCGCGCCCCAGCAGAGTGAAGCGGGTTAGTTGGGTTTTATCTAGGTCTTCAAGGTAATGGACGGGATACCAGCATTCCTTCCAGTCAAATCGATTGGGATCCAAACCCCCGGCAGGACGTTCGTCAGGCGCTTTGCCCAGGGAATCCCTCGTGTCTGGATGCGCTGCCGCCCAATCTAAACCGTCCTGAGTTGCGTTCACGGCCCCCTTCGCTGCTTCGACAACCATCGTCACCCCCGTTTGCTCAAGAGCAAGGCAGTTCTCACAGCTACGGCCCGCTCACCCTGAGCCGCACTGTAACGCTTTGTAAAGATCTCCTTTATCTTAGCAACAAGGAGAGTGTTCGGCGCTAGACAGGTAGAGCCTTCGGACAAGTCACTGTCGATGTCTTCTCTTCACTAACTCTTCACTAAGATCTAATCACTAAGATCTAAAGCAGCCCAATGATTAATTAGGACGAACTGGTGATGAACAGCTCAAACGGTGCAAACGCTGGCAATAGTGCAACGACCCAGGCTAAAAATGTGCTGGGCCAACCGCTGCAATGTTGCTGCACGAGTCCAATGACGGGGTTCTATCGCAACGGGTTTTGTGAAACGGGACCACAGGACTTTGGTACCCATGTTGTCTGTGCGGAAGTGACCGCCGAGTTTCTCAGCTTTACGCGATCGCGCGGCAATGACCTGAGCAGCCCAGCTCCTTGGGCCAATTTTCCGGGGCTAAAACCGGGCGATCGCTGGTGTCTCTGTGCTTCCCGTTGGAAAGAAGCGCTAGAGGCTGGTGTGGCGCCCCCCATCTACCTGGCCTCAACCCACGAAGCAGTTCTGAGGTTTGTGTCACTGGACGACCTCAAGACCCACGCCCTCGATCGGGAATTACTGTAACACTTGTTTAAAAAAATATTGATGCCCTAACAAAAATGTTGACACTTTCGTGGATTTCACTAGCTAAATATTCAAGAATTGTATGGGAGTAAAGACTTCTACTTTTCTCTGTTTCTATACTGTTGGTGTTCCCTTTGTTTTCCCTTAACTAGGAGGAACCCAAAATGGTTCACACATTTGAAGTGATGGTCGATGTCAAGGAATATTCGGGTGAGTCTAACAGTGTGCTGCGGACAGGCACAACCCGATATGAGATCGATGCAGAATCAAGAAGTGCAGCGGATTCGATGGCGCGGCTGCAAGCCAAACACGATTACCCCCACGCGACCGAATTTGATATTCGAGTCACACGCTTTCTTAAGTAAAGCCCTTTGCTCAAGTCAAGAAGTTCCTCTCAAAGCAATATCAACTTCTCTGCTTTGACAGCTCTTTTGGCATGGCTTCATCCAGTTTTTTAATTGTTCATTGCTAACCCTTCATAATTTCTGCTAGCAGCGATCGCCACCTCTTCACGATCGCTGCATCGTCGCAAACTTAACACCCTGTCCTCTCCAACTCTACTGCAAGGCGTTGGCTTGATCGTTCCCTCGACTGCCCCCAGTCCAATGCCTTCCTCAGGATCGCGGCTAGATATGGCGCTACGTGCTCATGAGGGACAGAGCGTTTTGCGGGAAACCCCGCGCCGCAGGGTTTCCCACAAAACGCTCTGTCCTAAATTTGTGCTGCACATTAGTCGTGATCGCTGTCTCTAACTCACACTCCTTGTTGTATGGTTGAAAACAGCATTGGAGTTCTTAACAATATGCCAGGTTCCTGTCCCCTCTCGCTGCAAAGATGGCGACTCGCGCCCCTGCTAGGATTCATTCTCGCGGTTCAATGCTGGCTGTTTGGGGTGCCTGCGGCGATCGCCACCAGCCTCTATGACTTACCCGAACAATTGGCTGCCGATGCCCCTGCGGTTTTAGACGAGGCCGAAGCCCTCAGCCGCCTTAGCCAGAACAGCCTGAACAGCCGCTTTGAAAAATTGAAAGCGCAGACTGGAAAGGCCGTGCATCTGGTGACCATTCGTCGGTTAGACTACGGCGAGACCATCGAGAGCTTTACCCAAAAGTTATTTGAACAGTGGTTCCCCACACCAGAAGCTCAGGCCAACCAGGTGCTTTTGGTTCTAGACACTCTGACGAACAATGCAGCCATTCGGGTCGGTCAAGCCGCTCAACAGGTATTATCCGATGCGGTTGCCACTAGCACCCTGCAAGACACCCTCATGGCCCCACTGCGCCAGGGCGATCGCTACAACCAGGCGTTTCTAGACGCGGGTGAGCGCTTGTTGGCAGTCCTCTCTGGTGAACCAGATCCAGGTCCTCCGATCGTGGCCGAAACCATCAACACCGAGGGCACTTTTGCCACCCCAGAGGAAACCGCCAAGAGCAATGCGACGGTATGGGTCATTGCATTGCTCATCGGGGCGACAGTTATTCCCATGGCGACCTACTATTTCTACCAGTTCATGCAGTCGCAATAGCGAGTTCAACAACGATAGCGATCGCCTCGATGGGTTGCGATTGGGGCCAACTTCGACCGCACCAACTGCAACCCTGGGTATACCCGAATGGCACTTAGTGGCCTAGGCTACGGCTGCCGCGACACGAGGCAAAATTGGGCAGGGCAAAATTTACCTTGACTGCATTGGGAAGTTGCGCGAAACTGAACTACATGAGTAATGCCTGCTAGGTTTGTTAACTTCCTTGAAGTTCTGACTCGCAATCGTTTGTTACTTCTTTGTTTCATTTATTGGGTTTGATAGAGTTAGATTGATGTTGAGGGCGTTGTTGATTGACTAATGCCTTGTCAGTCACGCAATCCTTTCTTAAAATTCATCTAGTCGATCTGGCTCCTGCGACAGGGTGGCTTCTGGGAGTCTTTTCTTCAAGTAGCCTCTTACTGTGCAAGGTTGACCTCATCTGTTTATTGATACTCATGGAAACGCTTGAGTTTATCATCTATCCCGATGGACGGGTTCAAGAAAAGGTGACTGGCATCAGTGGTTCATCTTGTGCCGAGGTGACAGCCGCGATCGAAGCTCAGTTGGGGCAGGTGCTCAGTCAAGAGCCTACTTCTGAATTCTTCGCTCAGCCTCAGAACCAGTCCACGTCTGTTCAGACTCAATCTTCCTTCAGCGAGTGGTAGTGCTTGTCCTGACGGTTTAGTTGTCCGCTTTCCATACGTGGTTTTAGTTAGAAACTCCCATGTCACACTTTAGCCAAATTAAAACTCAAATTCGCGACCTGTCCTCTTTGCAGTCTGCTCTGACAGATGTTGGAGCCAAGTGGAAGGCGGGTCCTCAGCCCGTTCGTGGTTATCGTGGTCAAACCCGGCAGGCCGAAGTCGTTATTGAGCAAGAGAACGGCTTTGATGTTGGCTTTAGCTGGAATGGTCAGGAATATGAGATGGTTGCTGATCTGCAATATTGGCAACAACCCCTCTCGGTTGAGGGCTTTTTGAATCGTGTCACCCAGCGTTATGCCTATCACACGGTGGTGAAGGAAACGGCCCGTCAAGGCTTCCAGGTTGCCGAAGAGCAACGTCAGCAGGATGGTTCAATTCGTCTTGTTTTGCAGCGCTGGAGCGCCTGACCTAAAGATTGTGAATGGAAAGGTCAGCCATCGGGCTGGCCTTTCGTTTTAGCAGCATTTCTGGCAAGCAGATGGTATGACTAATGCTTCTGAGTCTTTCCTGAGTTCGTTTCAGGGAGAAGCGGTTACTGAGGTAGCCCCCAGTGGATATGAACCCGAATTAGGGGGCGAGTGGCGAGACGCTCCCGAACGAACGGGGTTTGAGCCAGAACTGGGTGGGGAAGTGCGCCAAAAGGGGGTCTATGTTGATGAAGTGACCTGTATTGGCTGCAAGCACTGTGCCCATGTTGCCCGCAACACTTTCTATATCGAGCCAGACTATGGGCGATCGCGCGTCATCCGTCAGGATGGCGACTCTGAGGAGGTGATCCAGGAAGCGATCGACACCTGCCCGGTAGATTGCATTCACTGGGTCGATTACACAGAATTGAAAAAACTTGAGGAAGAGCGCCGCTATCAGGTGATTCCTGCGGCAGGCCTGCCGCTCGACCGGTCCGTCATTGCTGCTAACCTGCGCCGCAAACGCCAACGGAAGGCCGAAGAACGGCACCTCTAACTGGAGGTTTCCACTGGAGGTTTCTAACGGGACATTTCTAACCGGACGTTAGAGTGAGACTCGCTCACAGCAACGTTAGCGGATCGACATCAATTGTAAGACTGACTGAGGGCGGACAGTGCGATCGCAGCCGGGCCCAATCGCACCCGGGCAATCCTGCTTCAGCGGGAAGTTTAAGCAAAATTTGCCAGCGGAACCGCCTAGCAACCCGTGTGACTAGGGCTGGCGTGGGGCCGAGCAGTTCGCCTTGAGACAGATAGGGGCGCAGCGCTGCGGCGATTTGCTCAGCGGTTTCTCGCACTTGCCGTTCCTCTAGACCACTCATCCGGAGCAGAATTAACCGACCCACTGGTGGATAGCCCAGCGCAGTGCGATGTTGTAACTCTGCTGCAACAAAGGCTTCGTAGTTCTGCTGCTGCACCGCCTGGATCACCGGATGCTCGGTAACGTAGGTCTGAAAAATGACTCGTCCCGCTTCCTCGCCGCGCCCTGCCCGACCTGCCACCTGCGTGAGGATTTGAAAGCCTCGCTCGCTGGCGCGAAAGTCTGCCAAGTGCAACAGTCCATCGGCGGAAACCACTCCCACCAGCGTTACCTGGGGCAGGTCCAGCCCCTTCGTGAGCATTTGTGTACCGACGAGGAGATCGGCCTCTCGTGCTACAAACTGACTGATGAGTGCCCGATGTGCCCCCTTGCTACGGGTGGTGTCACTGTCATAACGGATGCAGCGAATTTCAGGGAATAACCGGTTTAACTCCTGCACGACGCGCTGAGTGCCACTACCAAAGTGCTTCAGATAGGGTGACCCGCAGGATGGGCAGGTTTCTGGATGAAGTTGACCATAGCCGCAGTAGTGACACCGGAGCGACTCGAATCCGCCTTCCTGTACCTGGTGGTAGGTAAGGGAGATGTCACAGTGGGGACAGTTCAGCACGTAACCGCAGCTACGGCAGGAGACAAACGTACTGTGCCCGCGCCGATGGATGAAGAGAATCCCCTGTTGATCTTTCTCCTTCATCTCACGAAGGGCATCCTGCAACGGGCGACTGAAGATAGAACGATTGCCCTGCAAAAGTTCCTGCCGCATGTCTACCACTTCGATGGGGGGATGGGGGCGGGAGTGGATGCGGTGGGGCAGAG
>DVEB01000058.1 GCA_015295905.1 Synechococcales cyanobacterium M55_K2018_004 | reverse complement strand
AAGGGGTTTTAGGGCACCGCGCCCGGCGCGGTGCCCTAAAACCCCTCTTAACCAGAACTGACGTTATATTTAGAATGAGCGATGGGAAGAACAGAGGATTCGGTGTGTATTCTAGTTGAGTGAATTGCTACTTTTGGAGACCGTTGAATGAATCGCATTCAAGCGCAAGCAAAGCAGCTCTGGCAACTACTGACAACCCCAACGACTGCAAAAACTTACCAACAGGCCTGGGTATTGACTATTCAAATTCTCAAAGAAACTGGATTATTGCTATGGCTGGTTATCTGTCTGTCGCTGGTCTTTTTTGATTGGTTCTGGAAATTTGGCGTGCAGTCAGGCCGCAATTTTCGTAGCTGGCTCAACAATATGGAGAGCACCAGTCCAGAAAATATCGTTTCGGGGGGTGGGAGTGCGCTAGTCACCTTGGGTAAAAATAGCCTCAATGCAGTCCTGTCTCAGGCTCGTCAACAGTTAGGGTTATCGACTGCCGAAGGGTCGTCAACTGCACCGAAAGCAAGCTCTACCTCGACTGAAACCAAGTAACTGCAACAAAATAAGTAACTGCAACAAAATCAGTGCTCCTTAACCCTGTGGCTCTCCTAGTGGCTCACAAATTAACGTTGCCGCGTCAGTGGGATGTGCGGAAAACACTCCACTGACTGGGTGTTTTTGATGGTGCGAATTGTCGCGCAGCAACGCTGCGCGACAATTCGCACAGGTGATTTCATGGCTTCCTCGTGGTTCTACCATGAGCCAAAAAAGGGGACTGCTCAACTTTTGTGATTTCTAGTTTGCTTGTCTGTAATTCCAACGTCAGTTCGGATTAAGCGGGGTTTGGGGCACCGCGCCCGGCGCGGTGCCCCAAACTCCTCAATGTTCCGTGCGCGCCGCGCACGGAACATTGAGGAGTTCAGCCTATCTCGAATTCACGTAATTCTACGGTTGTCTTCAGAAAATCTCCAGGAAGCTCCGTGTTTCTTCCAATCCGCTTTATGAAAACTCCGATTAGTCTAGGGCTAGTCAGTAAAAAGCGCGAACTAGGGTGGTGTCAATCTTCCGCGTCACAAATCTCCTGCTGCTGAACAGCGAGATTTTGCCCCCGTGACCATCGCCTGCTCCTCCCTCAGTGTCCGCTCCTATCCCCCCTATCCCTTTCAGCAAAACAGAGGAGACTACTCGTGGTTGCATTCCTGAACTGTGTTCCCTCCACAAGTACACCAGACCGTAACTTGAATGTCGTTCCCCCTCGGTCAGTTGTCCAACCTGTTTCCGTGTTGCTGGTCGATGACGACCCGTCGTTACGCCAGGGATTGCGGACACTGCTGCATTTTTACAACACCAGCAACTACGCACCCTTCACAATTGTGGGGGAGGCGGCAACGCCAGAACAGGCCATTAGCTTGGTTCGGCAGCAAGACCCAGTGTTGATTTTGCTGGATATGGGACTCGGAGGCTCCAACGCAGGCGGGCTTGCAACCCTGAAGCACTTGCGCGAGTTTTACCGGGGCAAGGTGCTAATTCTCTCAGGGCACCAGGATGATGAGTTGATCTTTCAAGCGATGCAGGCTGGAGCGGCTGGTTATCTTTCCAAAGACACGCTGGCCGCTCAACTCCATACAGCAATCACGACGATTCTCGCGGATCAAATCTACCTGGCTCCAGACGTCGCCACCAGATTCTTTCGGGTTTTTCAACTCCATGCAGGGCGATCGCTCACCAATCACAGCAGCATTCGCTTGAGCGATCGTGAGCTAGAAGTGCTGCACCACCTAGTGCAAGGGGATCCGAATGCAGAAATTGCTCGCAGTCTTTACATTACCGTCGCTACGGTCAAAGCCCATCTCACCTCAATTTTTGACAAGCTAGGCGTCAAGAGCCGTAGCCAAGCCATTGTGACGGCCCTGCGTTTAGGCCTCGTTTGATAGGGCGCTACGTGCTCATGATGTAATACGGAATCCGCCTATAAAGTAGCAGTTAGTTTTTGGTAGAACGCGCGCG
>DVEB01000197.1 GCA_015295905.1 Synechococcales cyanobacterium M55_K2018_004 | reverse complement strand
GCGATCGCAGGCTGCACGGGGTGTGCCAAACCTCTGATGCCGCAAGGCGTTGAGCACATCGTCCTCCTGGAAGACGAGAAGGGAAAAGGAAATGTGCCAAACCTCTGATGCCGCAAGGCGTTGAGCACGGGGATTCAGAAGCCGATCATCCTGGTGGATCGTAGTGCCAAACCTCTGATGCCGCAAGGCGTTGAGCACCTCTCGATGCGGCTCTAAACAGCGTTAAAGCGGTAGGTGCCAAACCTCTGATGCCGCAAGGCGTTGAGCACGTTTTGTAATATCGCTTCACCCACTGGATAAACAGGTGCCAAACCTCTGATGCCGCAAGGTATTCTTGCAATTGGCAAGAAAATTAGTTCACGCCAATGATGTGCCAGCAACAGCGCTATGCTAAGTGTGAGTTATCACCTCCTGACATCTTAAAACGGCCATAATAGCCAATCGGTGAGCTCATCGCTGACTCCAGCCATTTAAGCAGACGTAGCAAACCAAGCTTGCGGACGATTTTGCAGAACCGGGGGATGTTGCTTAAGCCAAACATGCGCTGCAAACTCACTTTGCAGCGCTAGATGGCAGTGTGTCGCATCAGGTTTGTCCACCCTCCAGGAGGGTCAAGACGAAGCTCCCAGCAGGTCATCTAGAGCATCAAGAGCTTCACAACTGATGGGGGTGGGTGCTGCGGCGGGCTCAGCAGGAGGCCAAGGGGGAGCACCCAAGTGTTGTTGCAATGGGCGACTTTGGCGAGAGCGGTATTCATCGGCGTAGCAGCGGAAGACGGCTTCCACAGCAGCGCGAGTATTTTTTAGCCCCCACTCAGCAGCGATTAACGCCGCTTTTTCTAGCACATCTGCACTGAGCCTTACTTTGTTGTCACGCATAGCTGGGTATCCTGAGACATGACATACAAACCGCGGACGTTGGCGAACTGGGGGTCATTCATGACAGCAAACAGTTTGCGTCCCATTAGCCGTTCTGAAATCAGGTGGGTGCTGCCGCCCGTGACCAAGAAGCGAGTCACCCGTGGCATGAAGGGAGTGTACTGTGATCGCACCGTTTGGAAGATGCCCTTAAACCAGGGGTCTAGGTGCTCATCCAGCCAGCCGCCCCAAGAAAGCCCCGTGTCGGCGTAGGTGTGACCGTTGCGGAAACCATCCATGACGATACTGGGGTCTGCACTGGTGCCAAGAGCAGTGGTGAGGCGTTTATCGAAGCTAATGGAAACGGCGAGTTCGTAAGCTCCTCCCCGGTCCATGACGTTTTCATCCAGCACTTCACCTTCTGCATCAACTAGGCGAGTCAACCAGGTGCCGCCACCGATATCAACCACAATAGTGTAGCCGTTGTCGGGCACTAGGCCCAGTTGGCGGGCGTAGGTATAGGCTCCCATCCCCTCCCGCTCGACCTCAACCTCCGTCACCATAACGCGGTACTCCAGGTCATTGCGCTTAAAT
The DNA here is from genome assembly GCA_015295905.1 of Synechococcales cyanobacterium M55_K2018_004. Lineage (GTDB taxonomy): Bacteria > Cyanobacteriota > Cyanobacteriia > Elainellales > Elainellaceae > DVEB01. Next base: position 554 of record DVEB01000197.1, on the reverse strand, counting down.
TCGTGCATTCCCAGCAGTTGGTCGCGGATAGCGTTGGCACTGCGGGCAGGGTCGGGCGTGGAGGCAATTACCCGTACAGCGTATTCAGTGCTCCCATTCCATGGCTCCAGGCAGGCATAGAGGTGCAGGCGGGAGAGTTCCACTTTGTTTTCCACCACGGTCTGCTGTTGCCGCCGATATTTGTAGGCTTGGGCACCAAAGTGGTAGCGACTGCCGTCGGGCAGTTCAATTAGGGGCGATGCCTCAGAAAAGCGGACAGGGTCACGGCCAGAAGGCAGTTGGTAGCGAACGGAGCGAATAGCTTTTGGATGCCCGGTGCCATCAAAAAATTTCAGATCATAGTTGCCCGCATCTAGGGCAAGGATGCGGGGTGCGGAACCAACTCCTGTATCTTTATTGGTGCGTTTGGCTTTGGTGGCGATAGTCATAGGTCCCTCTTTGGTTGCGAGTGTACCCAGTTAGTTCATACGTACTATACCACAAAGCAGCGCATTGGAACGGGGAGGTGCCTCTCAATTCCGCAATGCTCAGTAACGTCAGTTCTAGTTAAGCGG
>DVEB01000011.1 GCA_015295905.1 Synechococcales cyanobacterium M55_K2018_004 | reverse complement strand
TTTGGGTCACCGCGCCGGGCGCAGTGACCCAAACCCCTCTAACCAGAACTAACGTTAGGTTATGCAGCGATCGCGTTCTGGCGATACCAGTCAATCGTATTTTTCAGTCCCTGCCGGAATTCCACTTCAGCCACAAAGCCAAACCTCTCCTTTGCCTTCTGGATGTCTAGGCAGCGGCGGGGCTGTCCGTTAGGCTTGTCGGTCTCCCAAACGAGTTCACCATCAAAACCCATCAATTCACAGATCAGCATCACCAGATCTTTAATAGAAATTTCGTACCCCGTACCCAGATTGATTGGGTCAGGCCCGCTGTAGAACTGGGTGCCCATGACAATGCCACGGGCAGCATCGGTTGAGTACAAAAACTCGCGAGTGGGACTACCATCGCCCCAGACGGGAATCTGTTTGTCACCCCGTTGCTGGGCTTCATGAACTTTGCGAATTAAGGCAGGAATCACGTGGGAACTGCGCGGATCGAAGTTATCTTCGGGGCCATACAGGTTGACGGGCAGCAAGTAGATGCCATCAAACCCATACTGTTGGCGGTAGGACTGGAGTTGCACCAGGAGCGCCTTTTTCGCCACGCCGTAGGGAGCATTGGTCTCCTCAGGATAGCCCTCCCACAGGTCTTCTTCTCGGAAGGGCACTGGCGTAAATTTGGGGTAGGCGCAGATGGTTCCCACACAGGTAAACTTCTTGACTCCTGCTTCGTAGGCTGCATGAATCAGCTGCGCCCCCATCATCAGGTTGTCGTAAAACAATTCAGCTGGTTTTTCCCGGTTGAGGCCAATGCCACCGACGTGGGCCGCTAAGTGAATCACGATATCCTGCTGGTCAACAGCCCGTTTACAGGCTTCCATCTGGCGCAGGTCACAATCCCGCGAGCGTGGCACTGTAATCTTGTTGGGGTCGGCTCCAGCTTGGCAAAGCTGAGCCACCACCTGTTTGCCAAGAAAACCCGCCCCCCCGGTAACAAGAATTCGCTGATTTTTGAGGTCAAGTGGTGCAGAACTCATAGGATTTCGCCTTAGGTTAAGGAATAACTCGCCGCACGGATAGTGGCGACATCAAGGGAAGTGGGTGCTGTGTGACCGTTGAGAGGAACCAGTCCCAGAGCCTTCAGGTCTGCTTCCACCATCAGCTTGACTAGTTCTTCAAAGCTGACAGAAGGCGCCCAACCCAACTTTTCTCTGGCCTTTGTCGAGTCGCCAATCAACAGTTCCACTTCAGCCGGACGCAGGTAGCGGGCATCAAATTCCACGTAGTCCTGCCAGTTGAGATTGACATAGCCAAAAGCCAAGTCTAAAAACTCCCGAACCGAATGCATTTCGCCCGTTGCCACCACGTAGTCATCGGGGGTGTCCTGTTGGAGCATCAGCCACATCGCCCGCACGTAGTCCTTGGCATAGCCCCAGTCTCGCTGGGCGTCCAGATTGCCCATGTAGAGTTTCTTCTGTTGCCCTGCCACAATCCGAGCTACGGCGCGGGTAATTTTGCGGGTGACAAAGGTCTCACCCCGTCGGGGCGACTCATGATTGAACAAAATGCCGTTGCAGGCAAACAGGTCATAGGATTCTCGGTAGTTCACCGTTTGCCAGTGAGCGTAAACCTTAGCACAGGCGTAGGGACTGCGAGGATAGAAGGGGGTTGTCTCTCGTTGAGGAATCTCCTGAACCTTACCGTACATCTCAGAAGACCCTGCCTGGTAAAACCGCACCTGTTGACCTGTGCGTTGCTGGTAATCGCGGATGGCCTCCAGAATACGCAGGGTGCCCATCCCCACGGAATCAACCGTATACTCCGGTGCATCAAAGCTAACTCGGACGTGGGACTGGGCGCCCAGGTTATAAATCTCGATGGGTTGCACTTCTTCTAGAATGCGCCGGAGTGTTGTGCCATCGGTCAAATCACCGTAGTGCAGAAACAACCGCGCCTCAGCGTCGTGGGGATCCTGGTAGATGTGGTCAATCCGGTCGGTGTTGAAGGTTGAGGTACGGCGAATAATGCCGTGTACTTCGTAGCCCTTCTCAATTAAAAATTCACTCAGGTAAGAGCCATCCTGTCCAGTAATTCCTGTAATCAGAGCGCGCTTGGGTTGGGTCATGGGATTCCTCGTAATCACTGCTTGCAGGTGAGCCTCACGATCAACACTCTTGCTTCAACAAGCAAAGGAGTTGCCAGGTTTCAGGCTCACCGCTGGGCCAACAGACCTTATCTTCCATACCATACGAATGATGGCTTGGGAATCGGGAAGCTTTTGATTCCTACCGATGCTTTCACATTAATTGATGAAAACATGATGAAGATAAACCACAGAGCTTGGTCGAACTGCGATTTCTTTGGTAGTCAGGAGCGGTTTTGCAGCCATGGATAGTGCATTTTATGGCGCTACGCGCTCATGACGTCAAAGGCGCTTTGTAGGACATCCCCCGTAGCGGAGTGTGCCACAAAAAACGTTGTCCTAATCTAGGCGTGTCGCGCTATAGAGAGCAGAAGGCTAACGATGCGGTGCCTTCAACGAGACGCTATTGCCGAATGGGAACGTGCTGGTCAGCCAGAAATTGCTTGATTTCTGCCACCGTGAGTTGACCATAGTGGAGCAGTGAGGCCAACAACGCTGCTTCTGCCTTGCCTGCGGTCAGGGCCGCGTGGATATGAGCACAGTTCCCGGCTCCACCAGAGGCAATGACAGGAATTTGTACGGCCTCAGCAATGGTGCGGGTGAGTTCTAGGTCATACCCTGCCTGGGTACCATCGGCATCCATGCTGGTCACTAGCAGCTCGCCAGCACCTCGTTTTTCAACCTCGATCGCCCATTGGATAGCATCAATCCCTGTGTTCTCGCGGCCCCCTCTGACGTATACATCCCAACCGGGATTCGCTGGATCTGCCCGTCGGCGAGCATCGATCGCCACCACGATGCACTGATTGCCAAAGCGATCGCTCGCCCGGTCAATAAAATCTGGGTCACGCACGGCAGCAGAATTGATACTGACCTTATCGGCTCCAGCTCGTAACAGTTTCTTAATCGTTTCTAAGGAACTGATGCCCCCCCCAACAGTAAGAGGAATGAACACCTTCTCTGCCGTCTGGTAGACCACATCAAAAATAATGTCCCGGTCTTCGTGGGTCGCCGTGATGTCGAGAAACACCAGCTCGTCGGCTCCCGCTTGATTGTAGACCTGGGCCAACTCGACCGGATCTCCTGCATCCTTCAGATCCACAAAGTTGACTCCTTTGACCACACGACCTGCCTTGACATCGAGGCAGGGAAGAATTCGTTTTGCAAGCATGAGACCCTGTTAGATTTTGGATTTTAGGTTTTCGCTGATTGGGCTGATTGGACAGTTGCCAAATCCTTAGTCTAACGTCAGTTTGGGCTGAGCAGAGTTAGGGGCATAGGCGGGACGGAGTATGCTGCAGCGTATGCCGAATGGACCTCGGTCTACACGGGAATTGCCGCCAGACGGTTGCTGTTCAGCCTGAATTCGGGATTACTTGCAACCCTTGCTTTTCTGTGTGCAACGCGTAAGAAAAGCAGGGGGGTTTGGGTCACTGTGTCGGGCGTCCTGCCCCACAACCCTTTTAACCCGAACTGATTAACCCGAACTGACGTTAAGCCAAGCAAGGGTCGATTCCTGAGAGGATGCTTAAAACCGTGCAATACACTGATAAACTGACAAATGTTTGTCTGTCACCTGGGAGTGGAGATGGAAATCGGTCAGAAAGTTCGGGTTCGTCGGTTGCGCGATCGCACGACTCCAGAAGTCGTTAAGCGGTTAGGCCAAACAGGCGTCATCGCAGACTATAAGATGACGGATGGTAGTGGCGTTGGAGTGGTCGTTAAGTTTGATGACAAGTTCGCCACTTGGTTCTTTGAAGATGAATTAGAACCATCGGCATAGGTCTGCGTAGGTTCGCTTCCGATTGAACAGCAACAGAGATGTACGAAGCGATGATGAGATCACGAGGTCAGGTGGGACTCCCTCTGATCTCTCCCTCTCATCACTTGCCTGTTCAGCGCTTATTGACCTCGCTGATCGACCTCAGGGCAAGGCCGATTGAGTAGGACTGCGTCTAGGTATGAATTTGGGCGATGGCGGCTGCCCTGAGCCCACCTGCTACTCCAAACTTCATTAGCCGCTGAAAGACCTCAGATCTGTTCGCTAGCATGAAATAATGCAAAGCGACGATTGGGCCGAGAAGCAATGAGTTGGATTTTGACATTTTTGGGGAAAGGTGGCACGGGGCGCACAACGGTTGCGATCGCCACGGCACAGAAATTCGCCGCCCAAGGAAAACGCGTGCTGCTGGTGGGGCAAGACCCTGGCCCTGCCTTTGGCATGATGCTAGGCACAACCGTGGCAACGGAACCAAAAGCGTGGCTACCCAACCTAGAGGTTGTCCAACTCCAAGCAACGGTTTTGCTGGAGAGAGCCTGGGAAGAACTGAAGCAGCAAGAAGCGAAATACCTGAGAACACCGTTTTTCGGGGCGGTGTTTGGTCAGGAGTTGGGCGTGCTGCCGGGGATGGACAGTGCTCTGTCACTGAATGCCTTGCGAGAATTTGATGGCAGTGGCAAGTATGACGTGATTGTCTACGATGCAGCGGGAGACCTGACTACGTTGAGAATGCTGGGCTTGCCAGAAGTGGGCACTTGGTATTACCGCCGGTTCAAGCAGGTCTTCATGGACTCAGATTTTTACAAAGCGATTTCACCCTTTGTGCAACCTGTTGCGGCAGCAGTTTTGAACGTGAATGTTTCTGGCAGCGACCCATTCAACCAACCTGCAACTCAACAGATGACCAGCGTGATGGATCAGGGCAAGGCCGCAGTGGCAGACCCCAACCGGGTGGCTGCATTTCTGGTGACGACGGCAGAACCAGGGGCGATTGCCACAGCAAAATACCTCTGGGGCAGCGCCCAACAGGTGGGATTAACTGTCGGCGGTGTGCTGCTGAACCAGAGCCATGACACCACTGCCCTTGGTCGTGAATTTGAGCCACTTGCAGTCAGTGCCATCCCTTCCTACCCTGGCGATGACTGGCAACCAATTGTTGATGCCCTGCCTGACTTTTCCCAGGTGCAGCAGGCTCCTCGACCAATCGCCATTAACGTGAGCGATCGCAAGGTCTCGTTGTTCCTGCCTGGCTTTGACAAGACACAGGTGAAGCTCACCCAGTATGGTCCTGAAGTGACCGTTGAGGCGGGCGACCAGCGACGCAATATCCTGCTGCCACCAGAGTTGAGCGGCAGTGGCGTAACCGCAGCCAAATTCCAGGATGGTTATTTAATTCTCTCGTTCTGAGGCAGCCGCCCCACAAACTACTGTGAGTACAGCAATGCTGACCGTCGGGTTAAGACTATTGCCGCGCGTTGCCCCCAACCTCAGTCGCGAGCAACGCGAGAAAGTCAGAGATCTGCTGAGGGGAAGTCAAGTGATACACTCGTCTGGTTGCCTTCGCCTTGTGGATATAGGCTCGATATTTAGGCGTCAAATATTTATGACACCGCCACAGGACCCGATAGCTGCTGAGTGAACTTTGCCAAATCGGACTTTGCTCGGGCCATCCTTCTGGTGGGCTAACGTATCCGGTGATAAGACGCTTGGTCACCCACCAGCAATGCAGATATAACGGTAAGTCAACATGCACCAGCGTATCAGCCGCATCGAGGCGAGGCCAGAGGGTTTCAAGACTACCAAAGCCATCAATGATCCATGCATCGGTTGCTAAAATTTCCCGATGCAGCCGCTCGTATTCCTCCTGGGAAACCTCGACCCCACCAGGTTGGAATTTGATTTTGTCTAAGACGTGCAGTGGCAAACCAGTGATTGCTGAAAGGTGTTTACTCAGCGTTGATTTGCCACCGCCTGCATTGCCAAATACTGCAACCTTTTTCATGGCATAGCCTTTTTCATGGCACAGATTGTCATTTCGGTGACTTGTTCGTTTTCGTTCCAAGATAGCGCTACACGCCTAAATTAGGCCAAGGTTTTTTGTGGAACCCCCCGCGGCACGGAGTTTCCCACAAAAACTGTTTACAGCATGAGCACGTAGCGCCATACAACACGGAGGGAAATCGGATCTCCGGAACAGTCATTGTCCTCCTGCTCCGGTTCTCCTGCTAAACTATCTCTCCACGCTTTCAAGTACTTCCTATGCTCCCAACTCTGACTCAATTTGGCGAACAGATGTCTCACCTCACTGGAGTGAGGGCGATCATGAAGGACATTATTGAGACTCTGCGCTTCTCCCAGGGGCGCGAGTTTATCAACTTGAGTGCGGGTAATCCGGTGATTTTGCCTGCAGTGGAGCAACTCTGGCGCGAGTGTACGGCAGAACTGTTGAGCAGTCCTGAATACGGAGAGGTTGTTTGCCGCTATGGGTCGAGCCAGGGCTACCAACCCTTGATTGAGGCTGTCGTGGAACGGTTCAACCGGCGCTATGGTTTGCAGTTGACCGAACGCAATGTTTTAGTGACTCCGGGCAGTCAGTCGCTCTACTTCCTGGCAGCAAATGCCCTAGGAGGCTACTCCACAAATGGAACCTTGAAGCAAATTGTGTTGCCTCTTAGCCCAGACTACACTGGCTACGGTGGCGTGACACTGATCCCAGAGGCCCTGAAAGCCTACCGTCCGCGGTTGGATGTGGACGAGTCGGCCCATCGCTTTAAGTATCGACCTGACTTTCAGCAGCTTGAGATTGACGAAACAACAGGGTTTGTCCTCTTCTCACGTCCTTGCAACCCAACGGGCAATGTGCTGACGGACGAGGAGGTGCACAAGATCGCTGCGATCGCCTCTACCCACAATGTGCCGGTTTTTGTCGATTCGGCCTACGCGCCTCCCTTCCCCTGCCTCAATTTCACCCAGATGCAGCCGATTTTCGGCGACACCATTGTCCACTGTATGAGTCTTTCAAAGGCAGGACTACCCGGTGAACGAGTGGGGATTGCGATTGGGCCGGAGGCAATCATCCAAGCCTTGGAAGCGTTTCTGACAAATCTCTGCCTCCACTCTTCGCGCTATGGACAGGCGATCGCAGCCCGTGCTATTCGCTCTGGTCGATTGGAAACAATCTCCGAAACCATCATTCGCCCCTACTATCAGCAAAAGTTCACCGTCTTGGAAACGGCCCTCGATGCCGCGATGCCCGCCGACCGCCCTTGGTATTTGCACCGCGGCGAAGGGGCAATCTTCGCGTGGCTCTGGTTGAAGGATCTGCCCATTACTGACCAGGAATTCTATCAGCGGGTCAAAGAAAAAGATGTGATTATCGTTCCTGGCAGTCCCTTCTTTCCTGGTCTGGAGGGCGATTGGAAGCACACCCGGGAATGTTTCCGCATCAGCCTCACCGCCAGTGACGAAGCGCTCAGAACCGCGATGTATCGCCTTGCTGAAGTTGTTACACAAGTTTATGATTGACGTTCGCTTGATGTTGTGTAGTGGTACGGTGTATCCCCCATACACAATCAAAGCAGGCCTGCGATGATTGAGAAATAACACCTTTTGCTACTTGGCTGAGTAATGACCCCTGCAACAAATCCCAACTCCAAACCCCGAGTGCCCGCCCTGCCCGATGGTTGGCTTGAAATCGGTAAGATCGTTTCAACCCAGGGACTCAGAGGTGAGGTGCGAGTCTACCCCAGTTCAGATTTTCCAGAACGATTTTTAGAACCGGGTGTGCGCTGGTTGCTGCGTCCGGGGGCCAGTCAACCGGAAGAGATTCAACTGGCGGGCGGGCGGTTTCTAGACGGCAAAGGACTTTATGTTGTGCGGTTTACCGGGGTGGAGACGATCACCGCAGCAGAGGCGTTGCGCGACTGTCGGTTGCTGGTGCCAGAGAGCGATCGCCCCTCCCTACAGGAAGACGAGTACCATGTCGTTGATCTGATTGGGTTGACGGTGATTTTGCAGGCAACGCAGAGCGTGTTGGGCGAGGTCAAAGATGTCCTCCCAGCAGGCAACGATCTCCTGGAGGTCAAACTGATAGAACCGAAAGGAAAAACGACCACAGTCCTGATCCCGTTTGTGAAGGAGATTGTTCCCATCGTTGACCTGACGACCAGACGGATCGAAATTGCCCCTCCTGCAGGTCTACTCGATCTATAGGCAAATCGGTAGCAATCAACCGCAGAAATCAAAAGAGAGGCGATCGCACTCCTCGTGACGCCGTTCAGATCAGCAACACTAGACTTGATTGACAATACTCAATGGCAAGAGATAGCAATCGTTGTGTGGCTCAGCGCAGCCCCAAACCAGGATAATACCCCTTCCTAGGGCAACGGACGGGGGTGAAGCAGGCAATGCCCCTTTGTAGGAAAGTCTCCCATCCTATTTTTCATCAGATCTGTCATGAGATCTGTCGTGAGAGTTCGAAGAATGGGTGTAATGCCTGGATACAACGTGATGTTCAGCGAGTGATAGCAGTGTGCCGTGTCGTTCAGGACACAAACCATGCTACGGGGTGCGAAGCGTGCCACAGGATCGTATTGAATCCATGCCCACAGCACCACAATAAGTCTACTGGCTATGGCAGAAGGATTGAGGGGATGAGCGCGATCGCACCACAGACAACATTTCATGAACAAACCACCCAGGGCAGAATTGCCGCTGGACACCCCAAGACCGCCGCCGCGGGAGCAGAAATGTTGCGATTGGGAGGTAATGTGTTCGATGCGGTGGTGGCAGCGGTGTTGACGGCCTGTGTAGCAGAATCGACCCTCACGTCTTTGGGGGGCGGTGGTTTTTTACTCGCGCACACGGCCCAGGGTGAAGATATTTTGTTCGACTTTTTTACGCAAACGCCCCGTGTCAAAAAGGATCCCACGCAGGTGAACTTCTACCCCGTTAGGGTGGATTTTGGCAGCGCGGCGCAGGAGTTCCATATTGGCCTCGGATCGATCGCCGTACCAGGGACTTGCGGCGGCCTGTTCCACGTCCATCGCCGTCTGGGACGGTTGCCCTTTCGAATCGTGGCGGAACCCGCTATTCACTTTGCGAAAACTGGGGCACCAATCACCGAATTTCAAGCATTTTGTTTCAGAATTCTCCAGCCCATTATGCTGGCCTCACCCGAAATGCAGCAGATCTGCGCGCCCCACGGCAAACTGCTGCAACCGGGCGAAATCATGGCGATCCCAGCCATGGCAGACACCCTCAGCTACTTGGTGGAGCAAGGACCGCGTGCCTTTTATGAAGGGGAAATTGCCCAACAGATTGTGCAGGACTGTGAGACCCAGGGCGGCTACCTGACCCTGGAGGACTTGCGCCATTACCAAGTGATTGAGCGATCGCCCCTCTGCACCACCTACCGGGGCAACCAACTGCTGACCAACCCACCCCCCAGTTCCGGTGGCACGCTGATCGCCTTTGCCTTGAAGTTACTCGAGCAAGTGGATGTGCGCGGCTTGGGCTTTGGCAGTACGGCCCATCTGCGCCTCTTGGCAAATGTGATGCGCCTCACCAATGCCGCCCGCGCTGATGGCTACGATGCCCAGCTGTATGAAGCTGGTGTGAGCGATCGCTTCCTTTCCCCAGAACACCTCAACCACTACGCCCAAAACCTCACCCTACCCAACCTCCCCCTCAACAAATGGGGCAGCACTACCCACATCAGCGCCATCGATGCCGAAGGCAACGCTGCCAGTGTCACCAGTTCGAATGGTGAAGGCTCCTCCTACGTGATTCCCAATACGGGAATCATGCTCAACAATATGCTGGGGGAGGCTGACCTACACCCCGGTGGTTTCCATCAGTGGCAACCAGATGTCCGCATTTCCTCCATGATGGCTCCTACCCTAGTCCTGCGCGATCGCCGTCCTGAAATTGTGCTGGGATCCGGTGGCTCAAACCGCATCCGCACTGCCATCCTGCAAGTGATTTCCAACATCCTCGACTTTGAGATGCCTGTGGAAGAAGCAGTCAACAGTCCCAGAGTGCACTGGGAAAACCAGGTGTTTAACCTAGAGCCAGGCTTTCTGGGGCTAGAGATCGATCGCTCTCAATTTCCGTTTGATCAAGAGGTCATCTTCTGGGACGCCCCCAATATGTTCTTCGGCGGTGTGCACACCGTCCTGCAGGACGCTGCTGGCAATATCACTGGCAGCGGCGATCAACGCCGGAGTGGGGCGATCGCCTAGCAGGAGCAGGGGATAGATGACTAAGGAGGATAGCCACATCGCTCACCTCACTCTGCGGATTCTGCCGCTGTGGGCTTGACTTTGACTGAAATGGTCTCTGGCAACTTGTCCACCTGGAAATACTGGTAAAACTTGTCTGTCACTTGTAGCCAGGCAGAGCGGCTGTCTGCCTTGCGGCGCTTTTTCACAAACCCCTGTTCAGTCAGTTCCTGAACATGCTGATACGCTCCAGATCCCCGCACTTCTACTAGTTGCGTCATGGGGATTGGACCTTTCAGGGCGATCGCCGCTAAGGTGCGTAATGCACCCAGCCCCAGATCCACTGGAACCAAGGTGTGTACTAGGTCCTGGTAAGCCTCCCGCAGTTGCAGACAGTAGCCATCGGGAGTCTCGGCAATCTCTAGGGCACTGTCTCGATGAGCATAGTCTGACATCAGTTCAATCAGCGCTTCTTCAACCGCAGCGCGATCGCTGTGGGCATACTCAGCAATCCGGGCGATGGTCAGCGGTTGGCCTTTCAGGTAGAGAATTGCTTCGATTTTACTAGCCAGTCGAGACATGCAAGCACAGATCCAGGATGAGTTTTTCGATCCCCTATTATCGACTTGATTAGCCCGGATCTGGAAAATACGCGAAGTAACATAGCTACTTGTAGTGGTGTGATCCGTGACTACACCACTCCACCCCTGAACCAGTAGGATCGTGTGCAGTGTGACTGTCTCTCACAGACAGGAAAACCACTATCAACCGACTCCGTCGGTTATTGAGTCGGCTTGTTGTGATGTAAAACGGGCGCGGTGCGCCAAAACCCTCTTAACCAGAACTGACGTTGATATCAATTGAGTTGGGACTAAATTGCGCTGCCAAAGCTAAAAACATTGACACTACGAAACGCTTTCCGAGCCTGTATTTCACAGCGCATCCAGTGAGATCAGTCCCAAGTTCACAGCAATTCTCAGCATGAAAATTAGAAACCTAAAATGAGAATTACTACCAAGTCCACATAGAGTTGGCCCAATAGAGTT
>DVEB01000224.1 GCA_015295905.1 Synechococcales cyanobacterium M55_K2018_004 | reverse complement strand
CCAGCGCACGGTTTACACCACGACAAACTGCTACTTTACAGACGGATTCTGTATTACGTAGGAATTACGTAGGAGGATGACGGTAGTGGTATGCACGTCATGTGTGGGTTAGGGCTACCGGAGTATGACAAGCGCATGAAAAAATTAGCAGCCTCACCCGTAGAGTGCTAAATTTTGAGAGGAGCATTCAAATACGGGCAATGTCCAAAATTGTTGTTTTTAGTGAAGAATCACGTCAGGCGTTGGAACGCGGGGTGAATGCGATCGCCGATGCCGTCCGCATTACCCTCGGCCCACGAGGGCGCAATGTCGTTCTAGAGAAGAAATTTGGCGCTCCTGAGATCGTCAATGATGGGATTACGATCGCCAAGGAAATTGAACTGGAAGACCCCCTCGAGAACACTGGGGCTCAACTAATCCGAGAAGTGGCCTCCAAGACCAAAGATGTGGCAGGCGATGGCACCACCACAGCCACCGTCCTGGCTCAGGCCATGATCCGCGAAGGCTTGAAAAACGTTGCTGCCGGAACCAACCCTGTGGCCCTGCGGCGGGGCATTGAGAAGACGGTAGCAAAGCTGGTAGAAAAAATTGAAGCGGTTGCCAAGCCCATTGAAGGTAATGCGATCGCCCAAGTGGCAACGGTTTCTGCAGGCAGCGACACTGAAATTGGCGACATGATCGCCGAAGCCATCAACAAAGTCGGGCGTGATGGCGTGATCACTGTGGAAGAGTCCAAATCCCTGACTACTGACCTCGAAGTCGTCGAAGGGATGCAGTTCGACCGGGGCTATATCTCGCCCTACTTTGTCACCGATGCCGAGCGGATGATCTGTGAGCTAGAAAATGCGGCAATCCTGATTACCGACAAAAAAATTGGGGCGATCGCCGATCTAGTGCCCATCCTCGAAAAGGTGGCCCGCGCTGGACAACCCCTGCTGATCATTGCAGAAGACCTGGAAGGTGAAGCCCTTGCCACCTTGGTCGTCAACCGGTTGCGCGGTGTGCTGAATGTGGTTGCTGTCAAGGCTCCGAGCTTTGGCGAACGCCGCAAACAAGTGCTACAAGACATTGCCGTGCTGACGGGGGGGCAGATGATCTCCGAGGAAATCGGCCTTAGCCTCGACACCGCCACGTTGGATATGCTGGGTCATGCCCGCAAGATCACGATCACTAAAGATGACACCATCATCGTGGCAGAAGCCCCCGATAAAGTGGCGCTCGAAAAGCGGGTGGCGCAACTGCGGCAGGAACTCGAACGCACCGATTCTGAGTATGACTCCGAAAAACTGCAGGAACGCATCGCCAAGCTAACCGGCGGTGTTGCAGTGATTAAGGTCGGTGCTGCCACTGAGACTGAACTGAAGGACCGCAAACTGCGCATTGAAGATGCCCTCAACGCCACCAAAGCAGCAGTTGCCGAAGGCATCGTTCCTGGTGGTGGTACAACCCTACTGCACTTGGGCAAGACGTTAAACGACTTTAAGGGAAGCCTGAGCGCTGAGGAACAAATCGGTGCTGATATTGTGTTGCGAGCACTGGAAGCGCCCCTCCGTCAAATTGCGACCAATGCGGGTGTGGAAGGGTCCGTTGTGGTGGAAAGTGTGCGCGATCGCGACTTCAACATTGGGTACAATGCCCTCACAGGTGCCTACGAAGATCTGATCGCAGCTGGCATTATTGACCCCGCTAAGGTCGTGCGGACGGCTCTGCAAGACGCTGCCTCGATCGCCTCGATGGTGTTGACCACCGAAGCGCTGGTGGTTGAAAAGCCGGAACCTAAGCCTGCGGCGCCTGCGGGCGACATGGGCGGCATGGGTGGTATGGGTGGCATGGGCGGCATGGGTATGATGTAACCCGTGCCAGGGAAGTGTGCTGAGCGCACCTTACCCTCAATCCCTAGGCCTATTGCCTGGGTTAGGACAAAGCAGGTTGTGGGAACCCCCACTGCGCAGGGATTCCCACAACCTGCTTTTTAACGTCAGTTCTGGTTAAAAAGGTTTTTGGTCACCGCGCCCGGCGCGGTGACCCAAAACCCTTGCTGTT
>DVEB01000088.1 GCA_015295905.1 Synechococcales cyanobacterium M55_K2018_004 | reverse complement strand
AAACCAACTCAATAACCGACGGAGTCGGTATCACTCACCGCTGCGGCTCTCTAGGTTAACGTCAGTTCGGATGACCCAGTCGGATTACCCCATCCGCATCAGGTCATCCGTGTGAATTGAAAAAGTCAACACAGTTTCATCCACTCCCTTGAGTTCCAAGGGACTAAACTTTGTGATGGTGTGTTCGTCTAGATAGTCGGCCACTGCCGCAGAGACCAGGATCGTATTTGGCCCAGCCGCCTCCTGGATGCGGGCTGCGATATTGACACTGGGGCCAATCGCGGTGTAGTCCGCTCGCTCTGCACTGCCAAACATCCCCACCACTGCAGTACCTTGGTGGATGCCACAACGGAACTGCACTTGATTGATGCCCTGAGCCTGCCAGCGTTCATTTAACTTTGCGAGGGTACGGTGCATCTCGCGGGCAGCGGCGATCGCGCGGCGCACTTGTTCGTTAGGACTGATCTCCTCCGGTGCCCCAAAGATTGCCAGGATCGCATCGCCCATAAACTTGTCAACTGTGCCGCCGTGCTGGAAGATGGCATGGGTCATCTCTGTTAAGTATTCATTGAGCAGTTCGGCAACCCGACGCGATCGCAGAGTATTAGAGAGTTGGGTAAAGCCAATAATGTCACTGAACAGAATCGTAATCATGCGGGGTTCCGGACGCAGATCCAGCGCTAGTTCTCCGGCTGCGGCCTTCGCCACCAGGGAAGCCGGCAGAAATCGCTTCAGCACCGATTCCGTCAAGTAGGTGTTGAGTTCTGCAACTTTGCGTTCACTTTCCTTCAGGGCTAACAAGTTCCGCACCTCTGCCAGCAACTCGCGCGCATTAAATGGCTTTGACAGATAGCCATCGGCTCCCTTTTCAACCCCCTCCAGACGAGTTTCTTCATCCGCTTTGGCAGTCACCAGTACAATCGGAGTCCCCCGCAGGTCAGGCTGCTGCCGGATCATCTGGATCATCTCTAGACCTGAGATGATTGGCATCATCAGGTCTGTCACGATTAACTGAGGTCGGTGCATCCGTGCCGTCTGGAAGCCCTCTGCCCCATTGCGAGCCGTGAGCACCTGATAGCCGGCCTGCTGCAAAACGCTGGCCACATATCCCCGCATATCGGTGTTGTCATCCACCACCAAGATCTTGGCAGGGCTAGCTTCCGTCGGAGTGGCATCTACCGCAACAGCACTGGGCAGCAGCACTGGGGAACGTTCGTCCTCGTCCAGTTCAGAGTCGGCGGCGATCGCCATTTCGACATCCGCTAGTTCCACCGCCGCCCGGCTATGCTCCACCTCAGCAGGGATCTCGATCAGCTGCTCAGCAGGCAAGTGAGCCATGCCAGTCTGCACCCAAATGGTGAAGGTTGTGCCACTGCCATAAACTGACTCAACCGTGATCTTGCCACCGTGCAATTCAACCAGCTCTTTGACCAGCGCTAGCCCTAGGCCGCTGCCCTCATAACTGCGATTGGTTGAGCCATCGGCCTGGCGAAACCGCTCAAAGAGATGGGGAATCTGGTCATTCCGAATGCCAATTCCAGTGTCCTGCACTTTGATCAGGCAGTGGTCGCCCGCCGGACACACGCTCACTGTAATCGTTCCTCCGGCTGGCGTAAATTTCATGGCGTTAGACAACAGGTTATACAGAACCTTGTCAAACTTCTCCAGGTCAAGATAGACCAAAGGACACGCCTCTAGATGCGTCACCAGTTGGATCTGCTTCTTCTCGCAGTAGGCGCGGAACGAGTCAACCACCTGCTCCACGAATTCCAGCAGATCGGTGGGTCGGAAGCTGGGTTGCATCCGACCAGCATCCAGCCGTTGCAGATCTAGGAGTTGATTAACGAGGCGCAGCAATCGGCGCGAGTTTCGCAGGGCAATCACAGCTTGCTCGTAGGACAAGCCCTGCTGCTGAGCGACTGCCGACTCGAGCGGCCCAATGGTCAGGGTCAGGGGAGTGCGAAACTCGTGGGACACATTCTGGAAAAACTCAGTCTTCTGCCGATCCAACTCCAGCAGTTGTTCGGCCTGCTGACGGGTTTTTTGGTAGAGGCGAGCCTGCTGCACTGCGATCGCCGCATGGGAAGCGACCGTCTGGGCCAGTTCAATCTCCTCCGGCAGCCAGCGACGGGCTTGCGTCACCTGTCGCAACGAAATACTGCCAATAATCTTGCCATCCGACAACAAGGGCACCACTAGCAGCGCCCGGGCAGGCGATCGCAATGGTAAGTCTGGCACTGCCAAACTTGCGTTCTGGCTCAGGTCATTGATCACGACAGGAGCCTGGGTTTGCAGCAATTGCTGCAGCACGGGATTGCCTTCAATTGGCACCAGCGACTGGGGTAACTGGTGTCGCCCAGCCATACTCTGCTCATCTGAATTGGGTGTTGCGATCGCACCGCTGACTTCCTGCTGTGGGCCTTTAGTTTGGGTCACTGTGTCCCCATCCTGGTGAGTCGCATCGTGCAGGCCCACACACTGGACAAATTCATCATCTTCTGTCCACAGGGACAGCGCACACCCATCGGCATGAAGCGCCTGTCCCAGTTGTTGGGTAATGGCTGCAAAGATATCCTGTGGATCAAGGCTGGAACGAATCGCAGTGGTGATGGTGTTGACCAGGGCTTCGCGTTTGGCTAGCGATCGCACCTGCTCGTAAGTACGAGCCTGCGACAGTGCCAAGGCAGCTTGGTCTGCCACCATGATGATCAGCTGCACCTCGTCGTCCTGCCAAACTCGCGGTTGCCGACACTGGTGCAGCGCTAGCACCGCCATCAACTCCTGCTGACAGATCAACGGCACCACCAAGCTGGAAGCAATCTTAGCTTCCTGGTAAGCCCGTCGAGTGCGATCGCTGACTGCCGATGGTCCACTAGTGCGCTCATCAGTAAACGCATCGTGAATTACCTGCACATCCTGCGTTTCCCAGACCGTCTCCATCAGTAGGTTGCACCCCACTTCCGGCATCACAGGGATCGCGTCTGCCTCACACGCATGATAGACAAACAACTCTTGCTCACTCGCATCCCCCTGAAACGGACGGAGAATACAGCAGTCCACCTCGAACATGTGCCCGACTGTTTCGACAATGGTTTGCAGAATTTGCTGGTAGCTTAATGCACTCCGAATCGTGTTCGTGACTGCATTTAGCAGCGACTCCTGCCGCAGGGTGCGGCGCAGTTCCTGGGTGCGCGCCTTCAAAACACCATGGGTATCCACTGCCTGACGAACGACGGCCTTGAGTTCCTCATCATCCCAGGGCTTTGTCACATACTTGAAGACCTTGCCAGAGTTGATCGCCTCAACTAAATCCCCGACATCAGTGTATCCCGTTAGGATAATGCGGATAATGTCAGGATACCGAGTCGCAGTCAAGCTCAGGAACTCCGTTCCGCTCATCGAGGGCATACGCTGGTCTGAAATGATCACAGCAACCTCACCCTCCTGCTCCAGAAGATCAAGTGCAGCGGGGCCACTTTCAGCCCGTAGGACTTTATACTCCCGGTGAAATGTGCGGTAAAGCAGATCTAAGTTGTCTGGCTCGTCATCCACAACCAAAATTTTAGGTTTAATGCGATTGGGAGACACCATGCATCGTTCTCCTGTTACAGCGGCAGACAAACTCATAGCGGTCACTAAACAAAACGAGCTAGCCCTGCGGAGCCAAGCTTCACCTCACAAGAGAAATCAGTATAGGATTTTCGGTTCACCATTTGCCTCAAGTGTCTGCTTGTCTAGTTGCCCACCAGCACTGCTGCCCATGAAATCTCACTCTTCTCAGTCGATGCACCCTGATCTCGATCCGTCTCAATCCAACTGTCTTGCCAATAAGAGCCTACAGTAGGACTTAATTTCTAGCTTGCCCAACTGGAGGATGCTTGTAACAGCGCAGGGCTTGGCAAGTTAGCCCCGTTTGCCAGCGCGATCAGTCCCTTCTGAAATTGCACTAAGGATGGGCGCTAGCAGTTCTCACGTTCGGACTGCCAGTATGAACTAACGTCAGTCCTGGTTAAGAGGGTTTTGGGTCACTGCGCCGGGCGCGGTGACCCAAAACCCTTGCTGTTCCGTGCGCGTTGCGCACGGAACAGCAAGGGTTTCAGCTTATTCCGAATTCACATTGAATTAAGTTTGCCTTGAGTGGACTCAATCCACACCAACCATAGAAATTCTGCACTCGCAGGGTACAAACTTCTATGGCTGGTCTTCATCCTGAGAATTACTGAATCCTGAGAACTGCTGAAGAATGGCTGGGTGAATGCAGCCCCTTTGGGGCTACTCCCAGAGAGATGGTATTTCTTAGAATAAATTTATTCCTTTTTGCGCAGTCATGTCCTACTCTGGCTCTCGTCGGTCTAGTTCAATCTCGTTTCCTATTTGGGAGGGAAATCCTGCAGCAGGTCGTTTGACGTTCCGTGTTCGCGCCGCAAGATCCCAAGATTTGAACGATCTGAGTGAAGTCTTAGCCAGTAGCTTTCACCGCCAAGATGGCTGGATGGGATGGTTCTATCCATTGCTGCGCTTTGGCATTCAGGAAGATCTGCGCAGCCGTCTCCGCATCGGGGAACCTAACCACCTCTGCCTCGTTGCGGTTGAAAATCGGAGTAGTACCGGTTCAGTTCATAGCGAATTAACCTGGATTGATCGTTCTGGATTTTTCCAGCCTGGTGACATGATTGTAGGGACAGTCGAAGTTGGCCTGCGTATCCCCACCCTATGGCAGTGGTGTCACCCTCTCGCCAGCAAGCGCGCTCTCTACATCTCTAATCTGGCTGTGAGAACAACCCATCGCCGCCAAGGCGTTGGCCGTCACCTTCTGCTCGCCTGTGAGCAGGTCGCCCAAAACTGGGGGTTCTCAGAGCTATACTTGCATGTCCTAGAAGACAATCAACCTGCAAGAGCATTGTATGAAGGCTTAGGCTATCGGGTCGAACAGGCCGAATGGGGGCTCGAATCGCGACTCTGGCGACACCCTCAACAATTGCTCCTACGCAAACAACTCACCTTATCTTCATAAATCTTGTTCATCCCTTTACGTTTTGCTCGATTTCTCATCACAGCAAAGTCGCTCAATGTCCTAAAATCAGGTTAAAAGAGGTGCATTCTAAGCTGCATTAAGACTTTTCAGAATCTGAATTCCGCGAAGATAATTAGTTCAGGCTGTTCAGGCTCTGATATTCGCGTTTCTCCGGCATCATTGCATGCTTCTCTTATAGGTGCCTCGTAGGTAGGTTCCTGAGACAGAGTGAGATGGGTTTTGCCATGGGTTGCAGTTTCCTTTAGCACTTAACCAGTAAGTCCCACATGATTAGTGTAGAAGGTGGCGTTACGAGTATTGCGGCTAGGCATAACGGTGCTGGTTGCAAAGATCCTATGGAATTTCCTGCACTTGACTTGGAGTCTTCTGATGCGTCCCTAGTGCTCCAGCACATTCTGTCTGGGCGCTTATTCGTTGTCAATAAACGTCGCAAAAATGGCTTGATCCTCTACAAGCAGTTCCACGCAGAGTTTGCTGGTCCTGGTGCTGCCGTGGGTGGCATCTTTGATCAAGACTGTCAGCAGGTGATCCCAGTTGGAAATCTCTCTCTGGTCTCGCCAAGTACCCACGCAGAACGACAAGAGGCTTATCTCATCCGCCGTCAGTGGATTCGCCTGACTCAACAGTTTACTGATACCTCGTCTCCCTTGCAGCGCGCACAACTGATCCTGAATCAGTTTGAGAATTACTTTGATCCTGAAACGATTGCTCGCATTCCAGATGAACCCTTCGCACTGCTTGTCGGCGTACTGCCCCATACTATCCGGATGGCACGACGGACTCCAGGAAATTTAAATGTGAAGGTGAAAGTGTAAGTGTTTCTGGTCTTAAGGCTGAAGTGAAGTGCTGCTCAAGCAATCGATTTTCTCTATCGTCAGTTTTGGGCCACTGCTGCTAGTGCTGCCGCCCTGAAACCTCTCCTCAAGACATATAACCTTGGGGCGCTCACTCAACTGACAATCGCAAGCAACTGACTCCAGATCTTCAAGAATTCACGGGTGCTATCCGTAGAATTCTAAATGCCTCTTGTAGAATAAAACCAGCGACAATTGCATTTCCTAAGGTGATTCGTCCCTTTCCATGAGTTCGGGCAAGTTTCATTCTTTGTAGGTTGCGAGGGCAGAGACCCATGACGTGTGATTGCCTTGCTCGTAAAGTCTTCAATCACTGAACGCAATTCGGCTAGGTCCGGGTAGCAACGTGGTTGACTCTTGCCTGTCCTCTTGGTTTGAGATCTGGCACCCTGCTCATGAAGTTGATTGCGGTGGTGTTTGCCACTATCGCAGTTTGCACTACTCGCAGTCGCGCGTTGTGTGACTGCGAGTGGTGCGTGATCTGAGTTACGCTGATGCTGCTGGTTTGACTTATCAGGTGGCATCTCCAAGTTTCGTAAACGTTCCTGGATGTGGTTAAGTGTTGCAATGGTCGTAGAGCGAACATCACAAGAGCATCAGAAGAGGTCTTTAGAACGGACAAACCGCGCAGTGCGGAATATTCCTAAAGCTCAAGAAACGATTTATACCTACCTACTAGAAATCGTCAACACTTGGCCAGCGGGGGATGTTCTGAACGAGTTTAGGCACCTCTTCATCCACCACGTCAACACTATCAGTTCCCATATCCTTCCTTCTCTGTACGAAATTGTTTTCGCAAATCAACAGGAGGAATTTAGAAATACCCTCAAGCGCTCTTGCTATATCTTGATCAATAACTGGGATCTGAGCCGCAACCATGCGTTCATCCAACAACTCATTCAGTCGTTTAATGACCCCATCCTCGATCGCCACACCGTTTCTCCCACTCTGCGGCGGTTACGCTCATGGATTAAGGACTTTGTAAACAGCCAAGATTTTGAACAACTTAAGCTGTTTGCCTCTCGTTACGATCAGCGTCAGCATGTCCACTGGTCTGAACGGTATACTTCCTATCTGCTGGTTCCCCAGTATATTGACTTAAACAACCCGGAAGAACAACGCCACGCAGCCCGTGCCCTTTCTCGCCAGCTCAAGGAGCAGTTTAAGTTCGACCTGGCTATGTATACTGCCAAGTCCCAGGCGATGAATCCAGATGCGATCGCTCCTGCTGATTCCAGAATAAAAAACCCAACGTTCTTGGGAGATGATGTTTTACGGTTGATCAAAGGAATCTTGGCAAGACGCGGTATCTTCAGCTACACCAATCTTGCCAATATTTTTCTGGAACAGACCAAGCAGTTGAGTTATGCCCAGTTTAAGCAAAGTTTGCAAAAGTACCTAGTCTTTTCTGTGGATGCTCACCCTGCTGCCGACTCTCTGAAAACCCATCTTTCAGAACGCTTAAGTGTGTTATATCCCGAACACGATAACCGCACACTGGACAATGCGATCCTACTCAGGACTTGCAACCGTATTGTGGATTTTTTAACAACCGAGAATCGGCAGGAACCCTCTCCGATTTTTGTGCAACTGTTAACGCAGGGAAAGCCACTCACACTAGTCGTCGTACTACTTAAGCTAGTGCTGATCTGCCGCTACAGTCGAACTCATCTTGAGGCACGCATTGCCGATCTGATCCAGTACTACAAAGAATATCCAGACGATGAGTGTCAGTGGGTGATCAATTTCTTTGAAATTTTTGACATTACGATGACCATTTATGCTGAAAACATCGAGTTTAACTTGATTGACATGGCTGGAGCAGCCCCAGGGGGAGAAAGCCAAGCTACTGCTCAGGTACTTGATACATATCGGATTTTCTCTCAACTCAAACGCCAGGATGAACCAGATATTGATCCTCAGGAACTAGAACGGCTACTGGCGGAAGAGTTGACGGTTACTTCATCTCCGGTTACTTCATCGCAAGAAGATACGCCACCTCCAGCGGAAAATTCTCCTGCGTAGATGCGACGTGTGCGTCTCTCACCTCAACCGCTCAACGCAACAATTTCCACCGCACTCGCGTTTTACCGCGCTCGCTCAATGGCCAGAGAAACGCGATCGCCCCCAATGGCTCGGAGCGACTTCAGGACTGTGGCCACCTCTGCGTAGGGGAGCCGTTGGTCTGCCTTGAGCAACACCCGTCCTTGCGGATTTTCCATCAGATAGGCTTGCACCTGGGATGAAAGCTGCTCTGCGGCTAGGGGAAAACCATTGACCGCCAGTTGGTTTTGCAGGTCAAGCTCAACCACCAAAGGCTTGGGCAGCGGGCGACTATTGCTCTGGGTGCGATCGCCAAACACACTTGCCATCGCCTGCGGTAGGCTGACATTTAGCATGGAGCGACTGCCCTGCATACTCATGGCACTGATGATGAAGAAGGTGAGGATACTCATCAACACATCCATCATTGGCACCAGGTCTAGGTCAGGTATTTTTGAGGTGCGGCGGGCTTGTTTAAATCGCATGGTGACCTCCGCGGTTACTCTACAGCCAGGGAGACGCGGTCACCCCCTACGGCCTGCATTTCCTCCAGCAACACAACCACCTCCTGGTAGGGCACTTGGAGGTCCGCCTGCAGGACGACAGTTCCTTCTGGGTTGGCAGTGAAGAAATCTCTCATCTGACTGGTGAGTTGCGATCGCTCGACCAACAATCCATTCACCGTGACTTGTTGCTGTGAGTTTAGCTGCACCTGCAACTGGGCAGCATTTTCAGGCGCAGTCGCAGCACGCGTCACCTGGGGCAACTGCACATTGACCTGTTGTTCTTCTGCCATGAGCATGGTCACCATCACAAAAAATGCCAGGATACCCATCATCACGTTGAGCATGGGCGTCATATCAAGCTTGGGCAGGGAAGAACTGTGGTGGTGGTGACGAAAGCGCATAGGCTGGGACGCAATCTAGCTGAACACAATCTAGCTGGACACAATCTTGTTAGGGAATCCCCCTGTGAGGAAATTATTTGTAGGAGTGACTCCAGTCAGCCCACTCAAGCGAGGCCCACAAGCCTAAGGGTTGTGGGCTGACGTAGTTGATTCAGCGCCGCTTTCCTCCCTAGAAAAGACGGTAATCGCTTTCAAATCTGGACGCTTTGGTGACTCCAGCACAGCACTATTGCATCGAGTCCAGAGGTCTAGAAATCAGCGGATCTGAGCAGGAATTTGACTGAGCGGTTCTCCTGACAGCAGAGAAGGCTCGTACCAGTGCTGCCGATAGATGAGTTCTAGTTCATCACCGACCTCCGAAAAATAGTCCATCTGACGGCTCTGCAGAGTCACCAGCACGCGGTAGACAATCAGAGCCATGATGGCAACCAGCAGCCCGGCGGCAGTTGTAATCAATGCTTCTCCAATCCCTCCAGCAGCAGCAGTGGCCTGAGCTGCGGTGCCACCGCCGCCAATGGTGAGGTTGCTAAAGGTGGTGATCAGTCCTGTTACGGTGCCCAGCAGCCCTAGTAGCGGAGTCACAGCCACCGTGGTTTCCAGCAGCTTATCGCCCTTTCGCATCTGCACAAACTCCTTTTCGCCAGCAGCTTCCATCGCCAGTCGAAACGTTTCTGGAGTGGGGTGCTTCAGCTTCAGGGGAGCCAGCAGAAAGCGACCAATGGGGAGATGCTGAGACCGTTGGGCGATCGCGCCAGCCCGGTTCAGGTCAGTGCGAGCCGCCTCCAGCACACTGCGGACGATCTGCACTTCTTGTTTGAGCAGGGGATACCAGAACTGTGCCCGCTCCAACGCACAGGCAATCGTCGCCACGGAAAATGCCAGGATAGGCACCATCACAGGGCCGCCCTTAATCACAATATCAATCAGAGAATTCATACGAGCATCTCCTCACGGCGTAGGATTCGGTGCAGTTTGGGTGGAGTCGGTAAACGGAGCATCGTTGAAGGCAGGGGTAAGACTGTCCGTTCCAGAGAACGGATCCGTCAGCGATGGATCAGTCATCGAGCCAGCCGCATTTGCTAGGGCTTCCTGACGCACCTGCTGCCAAGAGACTTTCCCATCGGGGCCA
The DNA here is from genome assembly GCA_015295905.1 of Synechococcales cyanobacterium M55_K2018_004. Lineage (GTDB taxonomy): Bacteria > Cyanobacteriota > Cyanobacteriia > Elainellales > Elainellaceae > DVEB01. Next base: position 1,352 of record DVEB01000088.1, on the reverse strand, counting down.
GTCGTAACGCGCACCTCCACCAGGGTCAATTGCTGATCGTTGGACTGAATGACGGGGTTGTTGAGAGCAGTGCAGGTAAAGCTTTCCCCCGGACGGTTGATACGAAAGCCAGTGCCACAGTCAAGTTCAACGGGGGCCCCCACTTCTTTAGAGAGCGTCTCAGCGATTTCCTGCTTCAATTCTTCCAAGTTGAGCAGTTGCTTGGAGTTGGGCACCCCCCACTGAAGCTGCCCCTGCTCCGTGCGGCGAGACACCAGAATGGGAAAAGTGACCTCATCTTTGAGCGTTCCAGTACACACAAAAGGACGATAAAGGGACGCTGTCGGCATCATCGGTGGAGCGGCAGCGATCGCATCAGCCTCAGGTGCAAGGGCGCCATCCGGGGGAGCATCCGTGAAATCATGAGCTGCGGTGGCAGGTGCTGGATCACTAGGGGTAACTCCTTCCATGCCGCCAGTGCCAGAAACCTCGCCAATCCCACTAGGCGTTACACCCTCCATGCCACTAGTACCAGAAACCTCGCCAGTCCCACTAGGGGTGACTCCTTCCATGCCACCAGTGCCAGAAACCTCGCCAATCCCACTAGGCGTTACACCCTCCATGCCACCGCTCTCAGGACTACCAGAGGCCACTCCCTCTACCTCAGCCATGCCGAAATCTTCGGTCGCAGCATCCGCAGCCCCCGCTTCACTGGGTTGGTTAGCCTGAGCATAGGGGGGAATCAAGACATCTTGTGGACAACTGACGGATGCGATCGCCACCCCCTGCTGTTCCAGTGCAGCTTTGATCTGGTCAGATGCCTGAGTTGCGGGCATCGTTGGAGTACACCCCGCTAAAACCAGCAACGTCCCAACTGAAGCCAGGGCTGCCAGAGGTCGATTGTGCCAGACAGTGAAAGTGGCTCTGACGGATCGATTCATACTTTGGTTTTTTACCTAGACCTTGGATGGCAAATGACGTCAAATGATGGTGCAACTTTATCTCAGTCAGGTCGTCCCTCACAGGGCAAGTAGGGTGCATGTCACGTTTGCCCTCACTCTAAATCCCTCTCCCAACTTGGGAGAGAGACATTGAGATGCTCGGCTCCCCTTCTCCCCAGTTGGGAGCAGGGGCCGGGGGATGAGGACCTGCAAAGGTAACATGCTCTCAGCAAGTACGACTATTCGAGGAATTGTAACACTGTTGTCCGATCGCGCTCTGTTGCGGTCAAAACCTCTAGTCAGACGCAAGCAAAATGGTTAATGTTCACCACCTCCTTACTACCTATCTAAACTTATCTAACGTGAATTCTGGATAAGCTGAAACCCTTGATGTTCCGTGCGCGACGCGCACGGAACATCAAGGGTTTTGGG
>DVEB01000123.1 GCA_015295905.1 Synechococcales cyanobacterium M55_K2018_004 | reverse complement strand
CGCGACGCGCACGGAAAAGCAAGGGTTTGGGGTCCCCGCGCTCGGCGCGGTGACCCCAAACCCTCTTAACCAGAACTGACGTTAATCAAAAAATTTATTTTTCTCGAGTCAGTCTTCATGATCGTGAGTAACCACCTTGACCAATCTGTAAATTAAGATTACAAAGAGTGAGTCACGCTCATGTTGCTCCCTCGTGATCTGCGGGAAATGAGAGTTTAATTTTCAAGCCAGCGGAGAATTTTATTCCTCGCTGACTCAGAAATAATTGCGCCTTCACTTTCCTGCACATCCCTTGGCTAGTCACGCTGAGCATTTCTAACGGAGTGTTAACAGTTGCTCAGATGAACACGTTGCTGATTCGCCAATGATCTTCTGGATTGGAACGTGTGTGTCGCGCACCTCCTAATTCAACCGACAGATTTGGATAAAGCAACGCCTTCAGGTGAATTCGTCGCATTTACCCATCTACCCAAAATTGCCAGTCACCCAGTTTCAGCACCCCAGACAGTCTATTGTGTTACCTATCTCTCGATGAACCCATTTGGATAGGCTGAAGGTTTCGTACTTCACGCATGGCATGACTGTGATCGACGCGAGAACTAGACTTCCTAACGTGCTGGATAGAAAGGGTTAGACAAACGAGGGGAAGGGGAAGACTCTCGCGTCGGACGCTGAACGCTACCCACGTTCAACACTTCGGTTGCTAGGGTCTAATATCTTTTCTTTTGTCTACTATCTTCTGATAGGTGCTGATAGATGACAGGTCGGTTGAAACGTGCGGTAGGGCAGCCACGAACGTTCTGTTTTGACCTGATTCTTTTTTGACCTGATTTAAGCTCCCTAGAAATCTATTGGAGTTACAGCATCAGATCCCTTTTTCTGGGAATCTTAAGAAATATAGATTTCTATTGTCGAATACTGTCGAAAGGCACATGTTGTACACCTTATGTCAGGTGAGTTGGCTGATCTTACTAACCTAGTCTCGCGTCTCCAACGCAGTTCGAACGAGAACACAGCGTTGCAGCATGCATGGGCGACCCCCCAGGCAAACTCAACTGCTGAGGCAAGCGCATCGCACACGGAGGCAGACTCTCTCAACCTTGACCTGCTGCAAATCCTGCAACAGACCCTTCAGGAAAACGAGTGGTTGAAGCTAGTGCTCGCCCACATGCTCCATGGCGTTGTGATCACCGATCCCAATCAGCCCGACAATCCCATCATCTTTGCCAACGCCGCCTTCTACCGGATGACGGGCTACACCGAGGCAGAGGTCATTGGGCGCAATTGCCGCTTTCTCTCGGGTGCAGGGACTGACCCTGAGGCAATTGCGACCCTGCGCGAGGCGATCGCCCAACAGCGCCCCGTCACCTGTTCGCTGCTCAACTACCGTAAAGATGGCACCCCCTTTTGGAATGAGGTCGTCATCAATCCAGTCTTTGATCAGTCTGGGCACCTGATCTACTTTGTCGGTCTGCAATCAGACATTACGGCCCGCAAGCACATTGAAGGTGAACTAGAGCGCCTGCGGCACCGCAATGAATTGATTCTCAACTCTGCCGGAGAAGGCATTTACGGCCTTGACCAACACGGCAAAACCACCTTTGTGAACCCTGCCGCGGCCCGCATGTTAGGTTGGCAGGTGGACGAGTTAATCGGTCAACCCATTTCCACCATCCTTGCAGACCCCCAATCTGCCATGCTCGAGGCCATCGGACTGGCAACAGGCAGTATGACTGAACGTGCCAGTCATATCGATCTCAACGCTGCCCCATCTGCGTCCGCACCAACGCCTTGCTTTCAGGATGGGCAAATTCACCACGCTAATGGTGAGGTCTTCCGGCGTAAGGATGGCACCATCTTCCCAGTCGAATACATCAGTACACCCATCTGGGAAAATGGCCAACTCCTGGGCACTGTCATCCTGTTTCAGGACATCACCGACCGCAAGCGGAGCGAGGAGGCATTGCGAGACAGTGAGGAACGCTATGCCCTAGCGGTGCAGGGCGCGAACGATGGCATCTGGGACTGGAACGTTAAAACCGGCGAAGTCTACTATTCCCCGCGTTGGAAGGCAATGTTGGGCTACGCTGAAGACGAAATCGGCAATACGCTGGAAGAGTGGGTCAGCCGTGTTCACCCCGATGACCGGTACTGGATGCAGCGTGAATTGGAGGCTCACCTGAACGGTCTTACCCCCCACTTTGAACATGAACACCGAGTTAGGCATCGCAATGGCAGTTACCGCTGGTTCCTCAGTCGCGGGTTGGCGGTGCGGGATACTCTAGGCAAAGCAACCCGGCTGGCCGGCTCTCAAACGGATATCACTGGACGCAAACACGTTGAAGAGCAACTGCTGCATGATGCCTTCCACGATGTCCTGACAGGACTGCCCAACCGGGCCTTGTTGATGGATCGGTTGCGCCAGAGTTTGGAACTGGCCAGAAAAGACTCTGATTACCTGTTTGCCGTCCTGTTTTTGGATATCGATCGCTTTAAGCTGTTAAACGATAGCCTGGGACACATGACTGGCGACTGTTTGCTGGTGGCGATCGCCCAGCGGTTAGCGGTTTGTCTGCGTCCTGGCGACACCATCGCCCGTTTAGGCGGCGATGAATTTGTCATTCTGCTCGACCGGATCAGCGCTCTCTCTAATGCCACCGCCGTAGCCGATCGCATCCAACGAGAACTCTCCGTCCCCTTCAAGCTAGCGGAGCACGAGATCTTTACCAGTGCCAGCATCGGCATTGCCCTAGGAACAGCAGACTACGAATGGTCAGAGGATCTGCTGCGCGATGCCGACACCGCCATGTATCGGGCTAAGGCACATGGGAAGGCCCGCTACGAAGTGTTTGACCGGGGTATGCACCTGCGAGCCGTTGCACTGTTGCAATTGGAAAACGATCTGCGGCGAGCCCTCGATCGCCAGGAGTTTCGTCTTTGTTACCAGCCCATCGTCTCCCTCAGGGACTTGCGGATTCTGGGCTTTGAGGCACTGATCCGCTGGCACCACAGTGAGCGGGGGGTAATCTCTCCCACAGAGTTTATCCCCATTGCAGAGGAAACGGGACTCATCGTTCCGATTGGCCATTGGGCGCTGTACGAAGCCTGCCGCCAGATGCAGGACTGGCACCAGCGGTTTCCCATGCTACCGCCCCTGATGGTGCAGGTGAATGTCTCAGGCAAACAGTTCTCCTCTAGTTTGGTAGAAGAAATCGAGCAAATTTTGGTGCAGACCCGGCTCCGACCAAACCAGTTGAAGCTGGAACTGACTGAAAGCATCCTGATGGAGAATGCAGAACAGGCAGTCTCAATTTTGAAGAACCTGAAACATCTGGGGCTACAGCTTTCAATTGACGATTTTGGCACAGGCTACTCGTCCCTCAGCTATTTGCATCGCTTCCCGATCGATACCCTGAAGGTTGATCGCTCTTTCATCAATAAACTTGATTCAGACGGCGAACAGTTGGCGATTGTGCGAACCATTATGACCCTGGCCTGGAATTTAGGGATTGATGTGGTGGCAGAAGGGGTCGAGACTGGCAAGCAACTGGCTCAACTGAAGTCTCTCCAGTGTGATGCAGCCCAGGGCTATTTTTTCGCTGCCCCTCTTGATCCCATCAAGGCTGAGCAGTTGCTCTCTGGTGAGCCGCCTTGGCGACAGCAGAAAAGCTTGGCTTCCCTGTGATCCGCTGCTTTCCGCTGCCACCGCCCGTCCGCCGCCAACCGTCTGCCACCAAAAATGGTTGCCAAACTCACGTATGATCTAAGGTCAGCAGTCCGCAGGTGTCTTCTGACATGGCGATCATTTGGGAACTCGATTTTTATTCGCGTCCGCTGGTGGACGAAAATAATAAAAAACTTTGGGAAGTGCTGATCTGCGAAAGCCCGCTGGGGGTTGACCGCGATCCAGATACGCTGTTTCGTTATGCAAAATTTTGTGGCAACACCGAGGTGAACTCCGTCACCCTGCGGCAGGCCCTGGAGGAGGCGATCGCCCAGGCCAACACCGCCCCCGACAAGATCCGCTTCTTTCGGCGGCAGATGAGCAACATGATCACTAAAGGCTGCGAAGAAGCAGGCATCCCCGCCTACGCCAGCCGTCGCACCCTGGCCCTCAATCAGTGGCTGCAGCAGCGCATGACCGAGGTCTATCCGGCCATGCCCAATTACCAAGCCGGGGCAAATCCCTCTGTGATGATGCCGCCACCCAACCCGCAGCCCCTTCCGGATGCCCTGATCGGCCAGCAGTGGGCACTGGTCACCCTAGAGGCGAGCGCCTTCGATGAGATGACAGAATGGCAGATTGATTTCAGTGAGTCCTTCCCGTTAAAGCTGACCGGCGTTGCGCCCAATACACCCATCCCCGGTCTGCTCATCTTTTCCCCCCGTGCCCTGCCGATGGCCGGTTGGATGTCGGGGCTGGAACTCGCCTGCGTCAAATATACCACCCCACCCGCTCGCCTGCTGCTGGAAACCGGAGCCAGCGATTCCTGGATTCTGGCCAATCTGACAACCCCTGAACTTCAGGCTGAAGCCGAAAAATTTGAAGCCACCAAACAAGCCGCCAACGGAGTCCACTTTGTCGCCATTCAGACCGATCCTGAATCTGAGGCCTTCACTGGCTTTTGGCTGTTGCAGGAACTCAACCTTGGCTAAACCTGGTTGATTTTGGCTTTTGGACTTCCCTCACCTCCCCCTCACCCTGCTCACTCACTCCATCCACCCCGTCATCCGGTATGTCCGATCCTCCGCTCCCCAACTCACTCCCAGAACAACTCATCGATCTGGCCTTGCGTTCGGGTGCTGAAGCTGCTGAAGTTTATGCGTCTCAGTCGCTCTCGCGGCCTGTGTTCTTTGAGGCCAATCGGTTAAAGCAACTAGAGATTTCTGAAGCGGAAGGGATTGCCCTGCGTCTGTGGCAGGAAGGGCGTCCAGGATTGGCCGTAGCCTACGGCCCGGTTGAGCCAGAGACCTTGGTGCAACGGGCGATCGCCCTTAGTCAACTGAACGACCCCGAAACCATCGAACTGTCCTCTGCGGTCGATCGGCATTATCCTGACTTGGGGGAGGTCGTCCCTGTGGAACAACTGGTGGAATGGGGGAGAGAGGCGATCGCGCTGGTTCGCCAGTCCTACCCAGAAATCCTCTGTACTGCCGACTGGGAGTGTGATATTGAGACAATTCGCCTAGTCAACTCCTACGGACTGGACTGTGGCTATACCGATACCACCCTGAGTTGCTTCATGGCGGCGGAGTGGATCCGCGGGGATGATTTCCTTAGCGTGGCTGATGGCCAGACCCAGCGGTTTAGACTCGACCCGCAGGCGCTCGCCCAGCAACTTTTGCAGCGGCTCGCTTGGGCTGAAAAAAATACGGCTCCTGTGATCGGCAAAGTTCCTGTCCTGTTTACGGCAAAGGCGGCGGATATGCTGTGGGGGACAGTGCAGTCAGCGTTGAATGGCAAGCAGGTAATTGAGCGAGCGTCTCCCTGGAGCGATCGCCTCGGTGAGCCAGTGCTGGCTACGGCGATTACCCTCTCCCAACAGCCGGAGGTTGGTCCCTACAGTTGCCCCTTTGACGATGAAGGCACCCCCACCCAGCCGATTACCTTTATCAAGGAGGGTGTGCTCCAGCTTTTCTATACCGATCGCAAGATTGGCAAGTCCCTGGGCAGTGGCACCACAGGCAATGGCTTTCGACCGGGGTTGGGCAGCTATCCCACCCCTGGTTTGTTTAACCTGCTGGTGGAACCGGGCGATCGCACCCTCACTGACCTGATCGCCTGCCTCAAGGACGGCATCATCATTGACCAGATCCTAGGCGGAGGGGCTGGCATCTCGGGCGAATTTTCGGTCAACGTAGACCTGGGCTATCGCGTCCGCAATGGCGAAGTGGTGGGGCGGGTGAAGGACACGATGGTGGCGGGCAACGTCTACACTGCCCTGAAGCACCTAGTGGAACTGGGCGGTGACGCAGAGTGGAATGGTTCCTGCTACACTCCCTCTGTGATTGTGGAAGGACTCTCGGTGACAGGCAGAGTGGAATGACAACTCCCTTCGTCCCACAGGCAGGAGATCTGCTGTTTCAACAGTTCACGACTGACCCCATCGATGCGGTCATTGCTCAGACCTGCGTCGGCTACAATGGCTGGCGGTTCAACCACGTCGCTCTGTGCATCGATGCCAACTCTGTGATTGAAGCGATCGCCCCCGCAGTGCGACACGTCACTCTACCGGATTTTCTGGCAGCAGCGCTAGACCCACAGGGACAGCCCAGCGTCGTGGTGTTTCGTGTTAGGGAGCCGTTTCGAGCGGTTGTGTCAGGGGCGATCGCCCATGCCAAGACGCTCGTCGGCCTCCCCTATAACGCCGCTTTCCTGCCGACGACCACTGCCTACTATTGCAGCCAACTGATTGTTGAGAGCTTTCGGGTCGCCAATCAGGGCCATCCCTTCTTCCCCGAAACTCCCCTATGCTTCAAAAATCCTCAAACAGGGCAGTTCTTCGACTATTGGCACACCTACTACGCCCAACTTGGTCTGCCCATCCCTGAAGGAAAACCCGGCTCCCACCCTGCACTCATTTCTCTTTCCGATAAGATTGAACCAGTACACCAGTACGGCATGGTTGAATCCGTTCCCAGCTAACAATTCAGCCCTCGCTCCCAGGCAACATCTAAAATCCCCTCACCCTATGCGTCTTGGCAAAGTCGTTAAATCTAACTCCCACTGCGATTATGTCGTGCAGCTTGACGATCAGATGGCCGTCGCAGATCCCCCCCAGGCCGATGACTTTGGCTTTGGCAGCTTTGTCAAGCTAGACGCAAAAGACCGGCACTGGGCCGTGGGGCTGATCTACAATTCGCTGCTGGTAAACCCCTTCTTGAATAATGGCCCCCGCCTCTCTAGCGAACCCGACCCCCTGTTTACTCCCGATCTGATCAATGAGACCCAAACGCTACTGGGAGTCGTCCTCGTGGGCTGGCTAGAGCGCCAGGGGGAAGTCGTCTATGGGGTGCAGGGCATCCCCCGCGTTGTGGTGCCGGTCAACACCGAGGTCAGCACCATGACTCCTGAGGAGATCTATCGCTTTCACGTGACTGCGGAAGGGCGATCGCAGTTTTCCTACTACAGTCATCTGCTCCGTTGCGGGGGCAGCTTTGCTCCCCAACTGACACAGCAAGTCCTCAAGGAAATCATTGACGCCAACCTCTTTACAGGAGCCGACCAGCGGGCGCTGGAAATTCTCTGCCGCGAACTCTCCTGGAAAACCACAATGAGCGCTATGCGGTAGACAGATCTTTCATACGGAATCCGTTGCTTATAGGGTCGGTTAGTTTTTGGTAGAACGCCCGCTGCGCGGGCGTTCTACCAAAAACTAACTGCTACTTTATAGGCGGATTCCGTATCAGTTGACGGATCATTTGTTCACGGATAATTTGACGAAATGTGACCGTGTAGCTGATCAGGAGCCGTTCCGCGAACGATTCGCCCGCGAACAATTTGACGTGACTTTGGGAAAAGCAAGGGTTTTGGGGCACTGGGCAGTCCCCTAAAACTGGCTTAATCCAAACTACCGTTCTTTGGTTGAACGCTTGGCTGGAAACAGGTAGCCCAGGGTAAACCAACTCAGTCCAAGGGCGAGTCCAACCATCACAAGGGGAAAGAGGGGGATCGGCATAGGGGAGCCACGGTTCATCCACAACTGACTACTGTAGCCAGAGCCTTTGACATTAGCATGACTAGGCTGTCGCAACGCAATGTCAGAGTGGTGACACCCCGTGCGATCGCCAGGACTCAGGATGACTTATCGACTGGTAGGGAGAAGCGAAACGTTGTCCCTCGGTTTAGCTCGCTTTCCACCTCCATGGTGCCGCCCTGCAACTCCACCAACCGCCGCGAAATGGCCAGCCCAATGCCCGTACCCCCAGAGTGGCGATCGCGCGATCGGTCGGCCCGCCAAAACCGCTCAAAGACGTGGGGTAAATCCTCCGGAGCAATGCCCCTACCCGTATCAGTGACGGCAATCCAGACGAAATGATCCACTCGCTCGGCTCGTACCGTCACGCACCCCTCATCGGTGTAGCGCAAGGCATTCCCAATGAGATTGACAAGAATTTGCTCAACCCGACCAGGGTCAGCGCTGACCAGGGGAACCTCTGCGGGCACATCAAACACCAGCTTGAGGTTGTCTTGCGTCAGAAGTTGGTCTGCAAAGCGTTGCACAACCGAATCAATTAACGGAAATAGGTCTACTGGCTGGGCATCAATGGGTAGATACCCCGCTTCCATCTTCGAGAGTTCTTGCAAATCGTTGACTAAGCGACGCATTCGGCCCGTTTCGCGGGTCAACACCTGGTAAATTTCAGCGCTGGGGGCAATGGTGCCATCCGCCAGTCCTTCCAGGTAGCCTTCCACAATGGTTAGAGGCGTGCGCAACTCGTGGGAGAGGTCGCTCACCAGCTCCCGCCGGCGCTGCTCAACTCCCTCCAGGTCTGCTGCCATGCGGTTAAAGCTAGAGGCAAGCTGGTTGAGTTCGGGGATCTCGCTGTCCGGCACGCGCTCATTTAACTGCCCCGCAGCAAACTTTTTGGTGATTGCCTCCATCTGCTCTAGGGGTTGCACAATTCGGTTGGCCACCAAGTAGCTCAGTCCCCCCGCTGCCGAAGCACCAAAGGCAATCGACCAAAAAGCACCCCGACTCCAGGCCAGCTCAAAAGCTCGCATCAAGTCACCCCGGATTTGACGGATACTGACAATGCGTCCCTCAATCATTTGCAGATAGAGGACAAAGTAGCGTGGAGACGAGAACTTACCAATCACCGTCAGCGTCGTCACGCCCACCAGCATGACAATGATGTGGGAGAGAAACAGGCGAGTCCTCAGGTTGGGCGTGCCCATGGTCAGTTCCCTGGGCTACTGCCCGGATGGACGGTACACTTCAGCCTCAATGCCCTGCTGTCGCAACTCTTGCTGGAGTTGAGCAGCGCGTTCTGAGTCGCTAAAGGCCCCTAGTTGAATGCGAGCGCCCTCAGGGAAGTTGCGCACGTAGGCATCGCCCACCACTCGACGGGCTTCCTCCAGGCTGCGATCGCCCCGATAGGGCACTACCACCCGAAATTCGGGACTGCTGGCTGAACGGGGAGTCGTCGCTGCAGGCCCAACTGGGCTGGGGGGCGTAGCCGGACGCGCTGCTGGTTGGGCAGTTGGACTCGCGGGTGCAGAATTGCTGGGGGGATTGGCCGCCGTCGGCAGCGACGGGCGACGTTCTGACGAGCGAGCAGCCTGTCGCTCTGCCGCAGGAGGAGGAGCGGCAGGACGCACCGCTGCAGGATTGCTGGAACGAGTGGTGGGTGCTGGGGCCACTCTCACCGTTGGGCGAGTCGCAGGCGAGTTTTCGGGAACCACCGGAGCCACCCGAGGAACGGTCGGAGCTGCGACCACTGGGGGGGGACTAGAAAGCCTAGGTTCAGGTGGTGCCGGGGCAATGGGGGACTGCACTGCAACGGGGCTGGGCGGTGCGACCCGAGCCGAAGTGGTGGGGCGCGGTTCTCCCGGCACATTACTGAGGGTGTCGAGGTTGAGATCGACGAATTCCTGCTGGGCTAGGTTTGGGCCAGAGGGCACCACTGAGGCGTGAGGAGAGGCAGTGGCCGTCGCACCTGTCGTTGCTGGAACTGATCCTGTTTCAGAGGTAGCCTCTGAATTCCCGAAGCCAATTAGCCCTAGGGTAGCCGGGTTCATCAACAGGTAGCCAAACGTGACGCTGGAGAGCAGCAGCAGTAGCATGGACCCAATCCCCAGTGGTGTCAGCAGGCTGGAGAGGACACCGGGATCCTGGTCACGCTGCCGTAGCTCAGTCTCCTCCTCCGCTAGGCTGCGGAGCAGTTGCTCGGAAGACTCCAGAGAGTCCTCTGCGGCTGTAGACAAGTCTGCCGACGGGGAATCTGGAGGTGGAACCTGAGGAGAGAGAGGGGCAGGGCTAGAAAGTCGGGCGGCGAGCGAACTCACCGACGTCCCAGCAGACGGAAAAGAATCTGGCTCTGGTGGGGCGATCGCCATTGGCGGTGGCGGCGGTAGCGGTGGTTCGGCCCCACTGGAAGCCGCGAACGTCGGTGGCGGCAGTGGCGCGGCGCGATTGATGGCGGTGTTGCGGGTAGTATCTCCCTGCCCACGCACTGCCCCCGTCAAATTTCTGCGTTTTTGGGGAGCCACTGGCTTACGCGCACGTAGTCGTCGGTAACGGGTCAGTTCCTCCTCTAACTGCACGTCCAAATTAGCCAGCACATTCTGTAGCGCTGGGTGTAGAGCGGGGGGAGGGGTTTGAGGCTCGATCGACGACTTCCGACGCATTGCAGCACTCCTGCCAGGGATCCAAAAACGAACTATCTTCAGGAAAAGAGATTAAATGGGACTTGAGCTTGCGTAGAATGAACACGGGTATGAAGGAAGCCCAATTCCTAGACGCGCACCTTGACTCATCAATCCGGTGACAAATCGTTATACAGTTACGAACCAGCTCCGAACCAGCAAAATTGAGGGACGGAATTCAGCGCATCGTTCAAACAATTATGACGAGGACTGTCAAGCCTGGAAAAAGAGATTGACAAATCACAAACTCTGAGGCTTGAGACTTCTCGTCCAGTATAGAGTCTTCTCATAAAAGTGACTGGATTGGGAAGAGTTTTTCGTCGCTTCTACAAAAAAATATTGAATTGCCATGCCGTTTGACTCTCTGCATCAGCTTCTGGGAACCCTGCACCAACAACGTGAATGGCGATCGCACCAGGAGTTTCAGCAACTCCTCCGCTGCTGGAGTGCGATCGTGGGGCAGGTAGTGGCTCAGCAAACCCGCCCAGTCGCCATTCGCCGAGGAGTGCTGCAGGTAGCAACTGCCAACTCAGTGTGGGCACAAAACCTAATGTTCGAGCGGCGACGTATCCTTGAAAAGCTCCATACCCAAGTCAACTTTAGTGAAGCAGTAACGGACATCCATTTCTCGACCGCCTACTGGAAGCACGGTGCCGCAACACCACCACCGGAGGCAGACTCTCTACGAGACTGGCACAACCACCCCAGTCGGGTACCCTATGCAGGCGAGGGGCGATCGCCCCGAACACCCCCTCCTTCCGACGCCCAGACAGCATTTAAGCAGTGGTCTGCCACAGTCAAGGCGCGATCGCAACACTTACCACTCTGTCCCCAGTGTCGCTGTCCGACCCCACCCGGTGAGTTAGAACGCTGGTCAGCGTGTTCCCTCTGTGCTGCCAAGCAGTGGGCAACTCGCCCCCACCCCCCCTCCTGTCAAGCAGAAAACCCGGAACACCGCTAAAGGACTGGCAATGACCTTTGCAATTCAATTAACGTCAGTTCGGGTTAGCAGGGTTTGGGGTCACCGCGCTCGGCGCGG
>DVEB01000254.1 GCA_015295905.1 Synechococcales cyanobacterium M55_K2018_004 | reverse complement strand
CCCACAGGTTAGCGCTCTCGCGCTGACGCAGTGCAGTTGTCATATGGATGAGTGCCTAAAACGATAAGGTTTTCACCGGGGAGCTTGAACTCCCGTATTTGCAATCTTAAGTGGTTCGTTTACTTTTGTAAAGTTTGTTGTGGATAATTTTCAGAAATTGCTGCAAACCCTCGAAAAACCTAGCTTTTCTAAATGAGCAGTGACTCACCTGAGAGTCGGCAGTCAATCAACTTTGGGTGGTTCGGGGGGTGCGAATCAGGCCCTAGACACACCAAAACCCAGATCAAAAGCGCCTTTTATGGCGTTTCTCTACGTTTTGTGTACCCGAGATAGCTCGATCGGCTGTCGAACTTTTGTTTGCAGAAGTTTGCAGTGATTTTTACAAAAATTCATGCCAGAAATCCCGCGAGAAACCGATTTCTGAGCATTTCTTGCGGCTCGAAGTTGATAGACTTTTCTAAGCTGGAAAACCTGCTATTCAAGCGCTCTGCATTACATATAAGAAATTTCGCGCTGGGAGCGGGGGTGGTCTCCATTCGCTGCGGCGATGCTGAGACCTTATCTCCCCTTGAAGCATTGCTGCTTTGAGTCAGCGCTTCCGATGATGAGAAAACGTTGGGAGGACGGATGAATATTGCTGTTGTGGGACTGAGCCATAAGACAGCCCCGGTTGAAGTGCGTGAGAAGTTGAGTATCCCGACACCTCAAACGGAGAGTGCGATCGCTCATCTGTGTAGCTACCCCCACATCCAGGAGGTAGCGATTCTAAGTACCTGTAACCGACTTGAGATTTATATCGTTGCGACGGAAACGGAGAATGGGATTCGGGAAGTCAGCCAATTTCTTTCGGAGTACGGCAAAATTCCGCTTCAGGACTTGCGTCAGCATCTCTTCATCCTGTTGCATCAGGACGCAGTGACTCACCTGATGCGTGTGGCATCAGGACTGGATAGCCTGGTGCTGGGGGAAGGTCAAATCCTTTCGCAGGTGAAGCACACTCACAAGTTGGGGCAGCAGCACAACGGTATTGGTCGCATCCTCAACCAGTTGTTTAAGCAAGCAATCAGTGCTGGCAAGCGTGTCCGCACGGAGACTAGCATCGGGACAGGAGCCGTGTCCATCAGTTCGGCGGCGGTGGAGTTGGCGCAAATGAAGGCAACCAACTTGGCGGCTGCGCGGGTCTGCATCTTGGGGGCGGGCAAGATGGCACGACTGCTGGTGCAACACCTGATCTCAAAAGGAGCCAACCGGATTGCGATCGCCAACCGTTCCTTAGAAAGTGCCCAGGAACTCGCCAAGCAATTCCCCGACACACCGCTGCAACTCTACCTGCTGCAAGACATGGGCCAGGTGATCGCTGAGTCCGACATTGTGTTCACGAGCACTTCCGCCACTGAACCAATCCTCAATCGGGCCAAGTTGGAGGTCATCTTGGCCCCCGGCCAACCCCTGATGCTGTTCGACATTTCGGTGCCCCGCAACGTAGATGCCGATGTGAACGAACTGTCCCATGTCCAGGCGTTCAACGTGGATGACCTGAAGGCCGTGGTTGCTCAGAATCAGGAGAGTCGCCGTCAGATGGCCATGGAAGCGGAAGTGCTGCTGGAAGAGGAAGTCGAGACCTTTGATGTGTGGTGGCGATCGCTTGATACGGTTTCCACCATCCGCAATCTGCAAGATAAGGTCGAGAGCATCCGCGCCCAGGAAATGGAAAAGGCCCTCTCCCGTCTAGGGTCTGAGTTTGCCGAGAAACACCAGGAAGTGATTGAAGCCTTGACGCGGGGGATTGTCAAAAAAATCCTGCACGACCCGATGGTGCAACTGCGGGCACAGCAGGACATTGAAGCCCGCAAACGAGCGATGGAAACGCTAGCGCTGTTGTTTAACTTAGAAACTGAGGTGAAGTCGAGCCGACAGTATGGCTAAGGCAACGTTGATCGACAGTTGTGAGATCTTGTGAGATCTAGTTGTGAGATCTACAGTTGTGAGCTGCCATTGCACTGCGGCATACGCTCTTGATGTAAAAGGCGTTTTGTGGGAAACCTCGCGCAGCGGGGTTTCCCACAAAACGTTCTGTCCTAATCGGCAATGCCTCCTAATACAGAATCCG
>DVEB01000156.1 GCA_015295905.1 Synechococcales cyanobacterium M55_K2018_004 | reverse complement strand
GTTCCGTGCGCGTCGCGCACGGAACAGCAAGGGTTTTAGCTTATCCCGAATTCACATAGCGTTAGCTAGGGACATAGCCAGGATCGGGAGGCAGGTCGTCTCGCTGGGCGGCCTCCACTGCAAGGCGATCGCACCGCTCATTCTCTGGATCCCCCGCATGACCCCTGACCCAGTGAAACGTCACCTGGTGCTGGTCGCACAGGTCCAGTAATTGCGCCCACAGGTCGGGGTTGATTGCCTTGTCCGTTTTATTGCGTTTCCAGTCGTTGGCCCGCCAGCGCCGCGCCCAGCCCTGGGTCATGGCATCCACCACATACTTGGAGTCAGAGTAGAGCGTCACCTGACAGGGAAACTTCAGCGCACTCAACCCAGCGATCGCCCCCATTAATTCCATGCGGTTGTTGGTGGTCAGCCGAAACCCACCAGAGAGTTCTTTGCGAACATCACCATAGATCAGCACCACCCCATAACCACCGGGGCCAGGGTTACCAGTGCAGGCTCCATCAGTATAGATAGTGACAGGTTTGAGGGGGTCGAGCATGGGGAGACCAAGAAACGCAGATAGACGCAGAGGAGTGCAGAGGGGAGAGACGGCGGCTTAGCCAGACTGGAGTTTGGATGGGTTGCTGCTCTCCCGTCTGACCATCCTATAGCACTACACGCGTATGCTGCTTACCAAGGGCTGCCGATCATCGTAAACGCAGCCCAGAAATAGGGGTGGGTGAGGGTGCGATCGCCCGCATCGACCTGGGGTGGTAGCTCGATCACCGTCCCTCTGGCACTCCGCAGTGCCCCCCCTTGCAAGCGAATTTCCCCCTGGATCATGGCCATCTGCGTGCGGCGCAGGGCTTCCGCTTTGATGGGAGCAGTCCTGAGCTGACGGTAAAACTCAGTCATAAAGCCGAGGGTGCCCTCATCACTGACATACCACAGACTGGCCAACGCAGTTCGTACCCCCGCCTGCACCGCCAGCCCGGCAAAGCCCAACTCGGCCTGCTCATCCCCTAGGGCGGTGCGGCAGGCGCTCAACACCAGCAGTTGCACCGGAGGATTGTTAAGCTGCAATTGGCGCAGGTCGTTCAGGCCCACGCGGCTGTCCCAGAACTGGATGAACGAGTTGGCTGGCACTCCCGGCTTAAACTCACCGTGGGTTGCTAGGTGGACGATGCCAAACGGCTGTTGCTGGCGTTTGCGGATCAGGGTGCTGACCGTAAACTCCTGGTTCAAAAAAGACTCCCCCTGCCACAGGTCATTGGCGATCGCCCGCAACTCGGTGGGCACCGCAGGCAGAGGGGTGAGGTCCTGGAACTGGTCGGCCCCCATCGCCAGCACATCCACGTCCCGAATGTCGCTATAAAGGGCATCCGTAAGGCTGAGGCTAGGCATCAAACCAATGCTGTAGCGTTCTACAAGGAATTGTTGTCCGTCGTGCAGGGCGGCCAGCGGGAGCGATCGCAATCCAGACTCAGTAATGAAGGCGATATTGCCAATCTTGCGGTTTTGCAGTTCCGTTTCCAACGGCGCAATCAGCCACTGGTAAAGTTGACGGGCAGGCCCTAGATAGGTGGTACTCCCAAGTCTGCGGCGATCGGTAATTTGGGCCACAAGCTGGCGAGCCATATCAAGCACCTGCTTGCGTGTGACATTGCCCACACGGACGCGGATGGGGCTGTCTTGCCCAGATACCAGCACTAGCTCTAACGTATCTGTATCGCGTTTGACGCGACTGCCGGTTGCAATTTGTTCTGGAGTAAAGGAGATGTAGACCAGCGCTGGGTTAATACCAGTTTGCTGGGCAATCCGGTTGAGTTGGGTAGTGGCTTGCTCCATACTGGGGATAGCTTCCTCGGCAAGCCCCAGGTAATCCTCAAATTCGCTACTCAGGCTATCTTCCATTTCCATGAACTGGGCATCGGTTGCTTGGGAGATTTCAGTGTCATTCACAAAGTCCCCTGCATCACCTAAGTCTTCTCCTGGCTCAAAGTCATCACCCAGATCAAGCGGGTCTAGGGGAGGCTGAGGGCGGTCCTCGTAGTCCTGAAACTCCTCATTCGTGGCAGGAATGGTGGGCCGCTCGGGGCGGGGAGGACGCTGAGGGACATTTCTCAGGATGCGGATCGTGCCGTTGGGGCTGATGAAATTGCTGGTAAGCACGCGGTCGGACAGGAAATCACCGCCGTCGAAGCCTTCGTTAAACGGCAACCCCGTTTCGAGACTGCTGGCGGCCCAACTGCTTGCCCCCACATCACCCACCGTAAAGGAACTGCCTCCATGCCGAATTGCGATGGAACCGGGGCCAGAAGCACCAAAGGCTAGAATGCTGCCACCGTCTTCTGGCAGAGACCCAATCCGCACAGTCCCACCTGCGGTGATGGTGATGGCCCCACCCCTGCCTTCCACCCCAGTTGCTACAATGCCACCACGCACAGCGATATTTTGCGTCGCTGTGAGGGTCAAATTGCCGCCGCTGTCTCCTGGGCTACTGGTGACGATCGTCCCCAGAGATAGGTTGGCCCCCCTGATGGTCAGATTTGAACCCCGGGTATCGATTGTGTCGAAGGGATTCATCGAGAAATTGCCCACACCGTCATTATCGGCATCAGCAATGAAACGGATCTGCCTGGGCGCGAACCCCAGGAACACCAGTTCATTATCCGGCAGATCGAGAATCCGAATGTTGTTCGTTGCTTCCAGCGTGACGTTATTAAACTGGGTCAAGTTTTCTAAAAAACCCTCTGAGATTCGGAGGGTTTGCCCTGGAAATTCACTCGCAAAAATTGACCCATCCGTCAGTAGGCTGTCAGCGGGGGCGCTTGGCCCCGGCACGATCTCAATATTTTCTGGGTCGAGCAGCAACGTTCCCACTTGGCCATTGGGAGCTTGAGTCGTGGCGTTGCCCCGGAAGTCTAATGTTTCCCGGCCTGAAACCTCGATGAAGCCACCATTGCCTGCCTGCTGCCCCCCTTGGGCACTAATGGAGCCAAGGAACCGGGTGAAACCGTCGGCCCAAACGATCGCCCGTCCACCATTGCCATTGCTGCGAGCATCTGCAGAAATCACAGTACCGGCGCTCACCACCGTGGTCTCTGCATTGGGAATGCTGCCACTGCCCCGATAGTCGCCCCCGACCAAAATCTGCCCACCGCCAGAGTCACCATCCGCGCGGACTGTGGCGTCCAGCATGCCTACCTGTTGCCCCACGATATTGACCCTCCCCCCGGTTCCGCGGGTGCTGGAGGCATCGACAGTTCCACCCACCAAGGTGGTGCCTGGCGTGGCTGGCGCGCTGAGGCCAGACCCTGTGAGCCGAATGGTGCCATCGGGGTTCACTGCCACGCTGGTCGCGTTTTGCACATCGCCGCCCGTGAGCAGTTGGGGCAGTTGGGCGATCGCCATCGTCCAGGGTTGGGGCAGAGCGGCGGCTCCCTGGGGAGGGAGCGGCTCAAACTCCAGGCTCAGAGCAAACCCCGTCTGACTTAACCGCACCAGATTTTGTCCTGGCACTGCGGTTAGGGTAATCGTGCCGCCAGGGGCAGACACACTGCCCGTATTAACGACCGTCCCCCCCAGCAGGGTGAGACCGGCTCCCGGTTGCACTGTCAGCGTTCCAGCATTGAGGATGGCTCCCGGTTGTACAGCCGTGAAGGCGAAGGTGGTGGGAGTCCCCACCAAGCTGGTGTAGGCATTCTCGCCAGTGGCACTGAACCAGCCACCAGTCAAGCCAATTCCTGTTGCCGTAGTGGTGGTGAAGGAGGCGGGCAGGTCGAGGCGAGCATTGGGGCCGAAGATGACGCCAGCGGGGTTCATCAGGTAGAGGTTGGCGTTGCTGCCAGACAGCCGCAAAAGACCATCGATCCTAGAGGCATTGCCGCCCGTGACCCGACCAAGAATGTTTTGCACCTGGGGGTTAGCCAGGAATTCGGCCACTTCTCCAGCAGAGAGACCAAACTGCTGAAAGCTATGGAATAAATTTGCCCCATCGCGGGAGAGTTGCCCACCGCGAATTTCGTAGGTCGAACCGTTGATGATAATGCGGGTGTTGGTGCCGTCGGCGGCGGGGGTGATGGACTGGGCGATCGCCCCACTCGATTCCATGAGGAGGAAGGGCAGGGCGAGCAACCAAAAACCGAAACGGGCGAATTGATTCATAGATCACAGTGGGCAGATAGAGACGGTGGGACGAGGGGTGGCGTCAACAAGGGGGGATCAACGGTCCACAGAGCTAGTACAGACAAGCAGCTTGCTAGAACAGGAAGCGATGATCAGGAAGCGATCGTCCCCCCATTCTGGCTAACGGTTTGGCGAACTGTCCTTCATTGTGGAGAAAAACGGTGTGGAGAAAGCCTAAAATATCTGCAAACATCTCCTGCCTTGGTTAGCATTCCCGCTCAACCTGGTATCCATTCCCTCTTAACCTGGTATCTATGCGCGGCAGAAAGCAGCGGAGCAAACATCAACCTGGGGCTAGCCCAACCAGGCGCTGGCGACTTGTGTGGCTGGGCACGCTGCTGCTGGTCTGGCTGTTGTGTAGTGGGACAGCTTGGGCGGGACCATTGACGCAACGGGTGGCCACCTTTCCGGACTGGCCGAGTAAGCCTGTGACCCAACCCGCTAAGGGAGATCTCGTCTATCCTGATTGGTTTGCTGGCACGTGGAATGTGACGACTACGCTGGTCGATCTGGTTGCACCGCTGGCTCCAGCAATTACGACACCTGGTTTTGCCAGCAATCGTCGCCTGTTGGGTCAGCCTGTCCAGTTTCAGGCACGATTTTTACCAGAACGCGAGGTCTTCCCTGACCCAAGCCAGAGGTGGCGATCGCTCTCCAACCCAATCATTGCCGATCGCGCTTTCAATGGCCGCAACTTGGCAAAAGCCTACCTGGAAAAGGAGGGGGCAGCCCGCCAGAAAGTCGTCTTAGCTGTGCAGGTGGACCCCCACAACCCCAACCGTCAGATCACGAAACTCCGAGACAACCATCAACTAGTCTCCACGGTCACCAACCGCGCTACAGAAGCCCCTAGTGACCAGGATTTCATCACCACAGAAGTTTTTCAGCAGGAGTTTCGCGGTGGGGCGCAGATTTATTTCAATACGGTTGAGACCACCACAGCCTATCATCACCAATTCGACCCAGGGCAACCTGCGATTGTTGCAGACCAGATTACAGCGGTGTATTTATCGCCCCAAGATGCCGATTATTTCAAAGCGGGCGATCGCCCCGTAGCGCTCTATCGCTACCGCTTAGATTTTGTTCCTGTCTCCAAGGCAGATGCCACTTAAGCTTGTTTTAAGCTGATCTCAGCCCATTTTCATAGCAGACTTAAACCCGCATTGGCAATCCCTTAACCTCACTGTGGAATTTTGTTGATGGGGTGCTTCCGTTGTGTGGCGATCGCTATGAGGGTTTGTTTGATCTAGCCGTCCTCCAGAGTGCTGACATCATTGTATTGAAGTGTATTGCAGTCATAATGCTGCGGTCATCAGTAATGCTACGCCCAGAGTAGCTGGAAATCTTGTATGCTGCCAGATTTACAGTTCAAAATTGCAAATCCAAACTTGGTACAAGCTTTGCCTATAGGCTGTCTTGCTGCCAAAGAGAGCATTTTCCCTTATATCTACCCTTCAATCTTTATTAAGATCATCAATAATTTCCGCTTTTCTTTTTTGATTAACTTGGCTTTAATTGCCCAATTATCGTTCTATATCTTTATCATTTTCTATCTTTTGAATTTTGTGCAAGACTTTGCATCAGTCTCCACACACTTGAGTCTTCCAAGAGCCAAGCACATTGTGATAACTCATACGAATTTTGTCTGCAAAGTAGCAGTTTGTCATGATGTCAAACGTGTGTACTGCACACGTTTGACATCACGACAAACTGACTTAATGACCGACAGAGTCGGTATCACAACATTTTGGGGAAACTGAGGAGCATGAATTTAATAACTTCATTTGTTTCAGTGTTCTCCGCAGTCTTTGCTCGTGTCATCTGCTCATCTCCAGAAGTATTCAGGAAAAAGGATCACCATGCATCTGCCTACCATCCGCATTGCCCAGTTTAATGCATCACTGAATCGTAACAGTGCTGGTCAGCTTGTCACTGATCTCTCCACTCCCAACAACGACCAAGCAAAGGCCGTTGCGGAGATTATTCAACGCTCTAATCCGGACATTCTGCTGATCAACGAATTTGACTACGTTGAAGCCGATCCGCTGCAACCCGTGCGGCTGTTTCAACAAAATTATTTATCCATCAGTCAAAATGGTGCGACTCCAGTTGAATACCCCTATGCCTACATTGGTCCCTCTAATACAGGCATCGCTTCTGGCTTTGACCTCGATAATAACGGCGTTGTAGTTACTCTGCCGGAAACCCCTGGATACGGCAACGATGCTTTTGGATTTGGGCAGTTTCCAGGACAGTTTGGCATGTTGCTGCTGTCCAAACACCCCATCGATACGAAGAACGTCAGAACGTTCCAGAAATTCCTTTGGAAGGATATGCCTGGCGCCAAGTTGCCCATCGACCCGGCCACTGGGCAGTCCTGGTATTCTCCTGAAGAGCTGGCTGTGTTTCGGCTTTCCTCTAAAAGCCACTGGGATGTGCCTATCCAAGTCAATGGTGAAACCCTCCACATCCTTGCCAGTCACCCCACACCCCCCGTTTTTGATGGGCCGGAAGATCGCAACGGTACGCGCAACTTTGATGAAATTCGCCTCTGGGCAGACTACATTACGCCTGGGAAAGGAGACTACATCTACGACGATGCGGGCAAGCGGGGTGGTCTGAAGTCTGGAGCCCGATTTGTCCTCATGGGTGATCAGAACTCTGATCCCTTTGATGGCGACAGTATCCCTGGTGCCATTCAGCAGTTGCTCGATCATCCCCGCGTTAACACCAGTGTCACGCCTTCTAGTCCTGGTGCTCCTGAAGCGGCAATTCGTCAGGGCGGAGCCAATGCCACTCACTGGGGCGACCCCCTCTACGACACTGCTGACTTTGCCGATGGCAGTCCAGGCAACCTCCGCGCCGACTATGTGTTGCCCTCGCGTGATCTGGAGATCAAGCAGGCACGAGTCTTCTGGCCCACTCAGAATGATCCTAACTTTGCTGTGGTGGGCGACTTTCCCTTCCCCAGTTCTGACCACCGC
Source organism: Synechococcales cyanobacterium M55_K2018_004 (assembly GCA_015295905.1). Classification (GTDB taxonomy): domain Bacteria; phylum Cyanobacteriota; class Cyanobacteriia; order Elainellales; family Elainellaceae; genus DVEB01. Next base: position 4,541 of record DVEB01000156.1, on the reverse strand, counting down.
CTAGTGTACGTAGACGTAGCGATCGCCCGTCCAGGGGCAGACCAAAACCGCAAGTCCGTCAGCTCCGACCTTGACCTGCTGGGTGAGGTGACGATTCCCACGGGCTTCCAGTTTGCAGGCACAGAAGTCGGTGGTCTGTCGGGAATGACCTACGATGCAGCCCGTGACGTGTACTACGCCATCTCCGATGATCGCAGTGCCAACGCCCGTTTCTACACACTGAAGATTGATCTGAGTGATGGTGAACTGGATGCAGGGGATGTTGAGATCGTTGCAGTCACGCCGCTCACCCGCGAAGATGGCACTCCCTTTGTGGCCAACAGCCTTGACCCCGAAGGCATTGCGCTGACCAGTCGGGGCACGTTGTTCATTGCCTCTGAAGGGGATGCCAATGCCGGTATTGCGCCGTTCGTGAATGAGTTTTCGCTGACGGGACGACAGATCCGGGCCTTACCTGTGCCCGACAAGTACCGGCCAACGAGCGATCGCACCCGTGGCATCCGCAACAACCTCGCCTTTGAGAGCCTGACGCTCTCCCCCGATCAGCGATTCCTCTACACCGCTACAGAAAATGCCCTAGCTCAGGATGGCCCCGCCGCGTCCTTGCAGGACAGCAGCCTGAGCCGCATTCTGAAATACGACCTCTCCACTGGCCAACCGGTCCAGGAGTTTGTCTATGAGGTCAATCGGGTGCCCACTGCGCCCATCCCTGCTGGGGCCTTTGCCACCAATGGGTTGGTGGAACTGTTGGCGATCGATAATACTGGGACGTTTCTGGCGCTGGAGCGAGCCTTTTCCACTGGGGTCGGCAACACCGTTAAGCTCTACCAAGTGAATACTCAGGGGGCACTGGATGTGAATCAGGTCTTCAGCCTATTCCGCAGTGAGGCGCTGGAAGACGATGGCGAGGTTATCCCACCGGCCCCCTTTGAGATTGACCCAGCCGTACGAAAGCGGCTGCTCCTGGATGTCAAACAAGACCTAGGCATCGACCCCGACAACCTAGAAGGCATGACCCTCGGCTCCCAACTGCCAGATGGACGGCGATCGCTCATCCTGGTTAGCGACAACAACTTCAACGCCACCCAGACGACGCAGTTCATCGCCATCGGCCTAGACCTGAAGACCACACCAGCCGTCGCCCCTGTCCTGGAAACGCCCTACACCCTGGATGACGAAGATACCTTCGATGCGATTCAGGCCGGTACAGTGAGTGGCAATCCTCGCCCCCAACTGGCTGGCGACTCCGATGACCCAGCCATCTGGGTGCATCCCACCGATGCCAACAACAGCAAGGTAATTGTCAGCCTCAAAGATGGAGGGCTGGCAGTGCTGAATCTACAGGGCCAGGTTGTCCAGACGGTTGTGCCTCAGGAATATGGCGATAGTCGTTACAACAACGTCGATATCCTCTACGGGTTTACGCCACCTGGGCAATTTGCCGGGGTGGACTTGGCGATCGCCACCGACCGCGAAAACGACACCCTCACCATTTGGGCAATCGATCCCGTCACGGGCAAACTCAGCGACATCACCGCCCCCAATCTGCGTGCCAAAGCCTTCTCTATTTTTGGCATTGATGACGGCGAGCAGACCGCCTACGGACTAGCCACCTACACCAGCCCCTTGACGGGCAAGGCCTACGCCTTTGTGAGCCAGCGAGAGGGCAACAAAGTCGCCCAACTCGAACTTGTTGCCATCAAAGACCCTGGCAGGAGCAGCTTCAGCCTCGATGCTAAGGTCGTGCGGACGCTCACCGTCCCCATCCCCACAGGGGGCGACTTAGAAGATGCCCAAGTCGAAGGCATGGTGGTCGATCGCGAACTGGGCTACCTCTACGCCGGACAGGAAAACGTTGGCATCTGGAAGTTTGCCGCCGAGCCAGGGACAACGGATGATGGCGTGCTGCTTGACTCGGTAGAGGATGACAACCTGAAGGCCGATGTGGAAGGTTTGACGATCTACTACGGGCCAAACGGGACGGGCTATCTGTTGGTCTCTAGCCAGGGCGACAGCACCTTTGCGGTCTACAGCCGCGAGGCAGGCAACCCCTACTTGGGCAGCTTTGTGATTGGCGCCAACGGTGATATCGACAGTGTGGAAGAGTCTGACGGTGCAGACGTGGTCAATGTGTCACTGGGCGAACGCTTCCCCTTCGGCCTCCTCGTTGTGCAGGACGGTGCCAACGATCCGCAAAACCCCGTCCAGGATGACGAACAACTAGAAAACAACAGCACCAACTTCAAGTTTGTGCCCTGGGAAAATGTCGCCAATGCTTTCGATTTTCCTCTGGTGATTGATCCAACAAGCGCCAATCCCCGCAGCAATTCCACCAGCACCCTACCCAACGGCGTTGCCAGCGGCGATGTCACCCAAACCAGCGCTGTTCTGTGGACGCGCAGCACTGCCCTCGGTCCGGTGACCTTCGAGTATTCTACCGACAGAACCTTCAGCACACTGGCCGGGACAGCAACGGCAACGGTGAGCGATCGCCATCAACCCGTCAAAGTCGCAATCACCGACCTGCAACCCAACACCGAATACTTCTTCCGCGTCAAGGATGCCAAGGGGGGAACTGCCCGTGGCCGCTTCGAGACGAGTGCGGCAGTGGGCCAAAAGACCGGCCTGCGCTTTGGTGTATCGGGCGACTGGCGCGGTGAACTAGCTCCCTACCCAGCGATTAAGAACGCCCCCACTCAAAACCTCAAGTTCTTTGTGTTGCATGGCGACACCATCTACGCCGACTATGCCTCCCCCGCTGTGCCCAAGCCCCAGGCCGAAACGCTGGACGAGTACCGCCGCAAGAATGCAGAGGTGATGAGCGATCGCTATGGTCAAAACGTCTGGGCTAACCTGCGAGCCAACACTCCCGTGTTGGCAACCATCGACGACCATGAGGTGATTAACGATTTCTCTGGCGGTGTGCCCATCTCTACCGATCCCCGCTTCACCGCCATCTTCCCCAGCGATGACCCCAATGCCCTGATCAACGACAGTACCCTGTTTGAAAACGGCCTGCAAGCCTTCCAGGAATACAATCCCCTGCGGGATGAATTCTACGGTGATACAGGGAGCGATCGCACCGCAGGCGAACGCAAACTCTATCGCTACAACACCTACGGCAGCGATGCGGCAACCTTCGTGCTGGATGCCCGCTCGTTCCGCGATGCCCCCCTGACAGCGCCCAACCTCACCGATGAGCGGGATGTCGCTCGCTTCCTGACGGAATCGCTGACACTCGATCGTGAGTTTTTAGGCAAGGCCCAACTCGCAGACCTCAAGCGCGATCTGCTCGCAGCAGACGCAGCTGGTGTCACCTGGAAATTCATCATGGTGCCGGAACCCGCGCAGGAATTGGGACTATTTAATGTAGATGCACTGGAGGGCTACGCCAAGGAACGCACCGAAATCCTCAAATTCATTGAAGCGAACTCCATCGAAAACGTCGTCTTCGTCGCCGCCGACATCCACGGCACGTTCGTCAACAACCTCACCTACCAGGAAACTGTGGGCGGCCCTCGTATTGCCACCAGTGTCTTTGAGATCACCACTGGCTCGGTGGCCTTTGATAAACCCTTTGGGCAGACCGTGGTGGAGGTCGCCGCTGCCCGGGGACTGCTCACTCCTGAACAAGTCGCCTTCTACAACACCCTGCCGATTGCCCCAGATGCCGACGACTTGCCCAACGATAAAGACGACTTCCTCAAGCAAGCCTTCGGCACCCTGGTGATCAATCCCTTCGGCTTTGACCCCATCGGCCTCAACAAGAATTTGCCCCAGGCTGAAGGCCGCATCAACGCCACACTGCTCCAGGGCGACTACATTGCTGCTCACACCTACGGCTGGACGCAGTTCGACATCGACCCAATCACTCAAGCATTGACCGTGACGACCTACGGCATCCTGCCCTATAGTGCTGACGAACTGCGGGCAAATTCCCAGGCCATTGTGAGTCGGCAGCCTCAGGTTGTTAGTCAGTTTCGGGTGGAACCAACGCAGTCGGCTAGAAGTAGCCAGGGCGGCAACGACCAGTTGACTGGGCTGAGCCGTGATGACCTGCTGCGGGGCGGCGATGGCAACGATAGGCTGATGGGTGGTGCTGGAAATGACCGATTAGTCGCTGGCGCTGGGGCTGACATCTTTGCGATCGCCCTTAACCAGGGCATTGAGACCATCAGCGCCTTCAACGCCAGTGAAGGAGACAGAATTGACCTCCTAGGCCTTATGGTTGACCCAGTGGCGATCGCCCAGGGCACCGGAGCCAATGCTGCCGACACGCTGATTAAAGTGGCAAATACTCAAGCTGCACTGGCAATTCTCACCGGGGGGCAGGCCAGCACACTGACCCCCGCAGTGTTTGGTTGATGCCTAACGTGATGTGAATTCAGGATACGCTGAAGCCCTTGCTGTGCCGTGCGCGACGCGCATGGAACAGCAAGGGCTTTGGGGCACTGTGCCATGCCCCAAAGCCCTCTGAACCCGAACTGATACGAAATCCGTCTATAAAGTAGCGGTTTGTTGTGGTGTGAAACGGGCGCTGC
>DVEB01000216.1 GCA_015295905.1 Synechococcales cyanobacterium M55_K2018_004 | reverse complement strand
AAGGGTTTCAGCTTATCCAGAATTCAAATTCACGCTAACAAACATTTGATTTTTGTTGAAAATCCTTATCTCCCGCAATTCTCAGCCTTGACAGCAAATCGCGCAAAATCCGTAGAATGCCTGTGTCGCCAGCATTCTAGAATTTTTCGTGCGTCCAATTATGAGCGTTATAGCGCCACACGCATAGACACGCATAGATTCAGAACAACGCTTACATCATGAGCGCGTAGCGCCATATCTTTGAGTCAATAGCCTTTTTGAGTCAATAGCCTTTCAGAGTGAGGAAGCAGCAAAGCAATGGTTTGGGATGTTGCGGTCATTGGGGCAGGCATGGCAGGGTTGACCTGTGCGGCGCGGTTGCAACACATGGGGTATCGCGTTGGGATCATAGAAAAATCGCGCGGATTAGGAGGGCGACTTGCCACGCGGCGGTTACCCGATGCTTGGGCTGACCACGGCGTGCGCTGCCTGGAAGACCAAGGGGACTATACTCGTCACCTGATTCGTGAATTGCTGGCACATCAGCGTATTCATTCCTGGATAAGACCCGTATGGCACTGGCAAGCACCGCAAGCCTGGGCGCCCGAGACGTCCCATGCCCGATACGTCTCCCCAGTCGGTCTGACCCTGGCAGCTAAACATTTAGGACGGGGCTTAGAAATTCTACGCGGCCAACGAGTGGTGGAGATCGCCCTCACCCCTACCAGTCAGGGGCAAAGTCGCGACGCATCGCCCCCACGTTGGCAACTCGCTCTGGAGCCACTTGCGTCTGAGTCAGCCCTCCCCAGACAATCCCTGACAGCACGAGCAATCGTCCTTGCCATTCCTGCTCCCCAAGCTGCTGAGTTGTTGCGTCCCCTAGCACAACAGGGGATCGCTACAGATATCTGGGAACAGGTGTGCCGGGTGGAATACCATCCCTGCATGACTGCGATCGCCACCTACGCAGAGGAATTTAGTCTGCAAGCTGCCCAACTGCCATGGGGGGGATTGCAGTTTCCAGCAGGTCATGCACTCGACTGGATTAGTCTGGAGCAAAGCAAGCTTGAGGTTGCTCCACCCAATCCAAACGAGCCGCCATTCACCTCCCCTCGCAAACCCATTGTCGTCGTCCAGAGTCAGGCTAACTATGCCCAACAGCATCTAGAGACATCAAACCTACAGGCCATCGGAACCGATCTGTTGGAGAGGGCAGGCGCTGCGATCGCCCCATGGTTGGCCCGGCCCCAACTGCTTCAGGTCCACCGCTGGCGCTATGCCTTCGTCGCGCGGCCACTCTCTGAGCGATATCTGTTGAGTCTCCAGCCTCAGCCCCTGATCTGTTGTGGAGATTGGTGTGGCGGCGATCGCATCGAACAGGCGTTGCAATCCGGAGAAGCTGCGGCGGGCGCCCTTGCGACCCACGTAGCACCATCTTAGATTTTGGCTTTGCGGCTTTAGATTGTAGAAGTCTGATAGAGCGATGTTGCAATACACAACACCCCTCAGCTAACAGTTAACCGAGCGCTCAAACAACAGAGAACTGTTTGACTGTTAAGGAGCTTGACTGTTGAGGAGCTTGGCTGTTGAGGAGCTTGGCTGTTGAGGAGACAAAGGCGATCGTCCCCGTCTCCTCTGCTGCTCCTAAGAAAACGTTGTTTTTGGTTTTAGCTTGCTTCCCAGAAGGGGAACAGTGCCGCCACTCCATTGGCCACTGACGTCAGCTTGAGGAGTTGTCTAGCAAGTTCGTTGACGGATGAAAAGCCGCAGTCGCCTTACTCAATTGGCTCCTCAGCACTGCTGCCGCTCCGCATATCCTGCTCTTCGTCCATCTCTTGACCGCCGCCGCCGGGCCGTCTACCTCTGCCACCTCGTCCTGTATTGGTTCGCTTGCGGAACTTGCGGGCATATGCCAAATTGCGGAGCGCTTTTTCCTTCTTCTGATTGCGGCGTTTAGCCATTCTGAACCTCTTTCTTGTGATGGTCTACCGATAGTCAAATCATTCATTTAGGATTTCAGGGTGTGAACCCAGATCTTGAATTCACTCACAAAAGGTAGATTATAGCATGAATTCACATTAACTCAGGTTGGGTTAGGTGGGCTTAGGGGTACTGCCCACTGCGCGGTGTCCCTAAACCTTGGATTTTCCACACGCGGCGTGCACGAAAAATCCAAGGTTTCAGCGTATTCAGAACTCCCGTCAACGGGATACGGCCCTCTTTGCCCTCCTCTCCTATAGAGACTCTTCCTTTAGTGAAAGCAGTTGTTGAGCAAAGGCGATCGCCTCTGAAGGCGTTTCCACCTTCCCTTCTGCTTGGGCAAGCTGAATCGCTTCTAGGAGTTGACCAATCTGGGGGCCAGCTTTGAGCTGCAACGCCTTCATCAGGTCATTGCCCGTCAGCAGGGGCGGCGGATGAGCAACGGGATCATTGGGCGTGAGGTAGCGAACAACTAAGGGGGCGATCGCCTCTAGGGAAATGCCAGTAGCCACTGCCAACACCGCAATTGCAGGGAAGGAAGCACCCGCTGCCTTGAAGAAAAGGTAGTGGTCTTTGCGAGTGGCCTCCGGGCGCAGCAGATCGGCCACCAAGGGCAAGCGGCGCAGCACACCGACCACAGCCTGCACCTCGGCGCGACTATACTTGAGGTGCCAGAGTTCTTGCTCGGCGATCGCCAGGTCAGGTGCAACAAGGCTTGCTAGCCTGGCAATCTTGAACCAAGTCGGGCAGATGCCAGTATTTTTCGGCTGTTCCTTAATCCAGTCGGTCAGCAGCACTCCAAAGGCTGGCCAGCGCTCTTTCAGGGCGATCGCTGCTGCATCTAGGCGCTCCATCAACTGTAGGCCACCGCTCGTGGCGTGGGGAAGCCAGTCCACCAACAGCTCGTCCTGGACTGCCAAGCTCAGAAAAGGCGTGCCTCTGGGGCTATTGAGCAGATAGTTCAACTCTGCCTGGACACGCTCTGGGGCAATCGTTTTCAGCAGATGCGCCAGTTGTTGGATCGTGGCGCGCGTCTTTGGTTCCAAGGCAAATTCCAATTGGGCCGCCTGACGGTAGGCCCGCAACAGGCGCAGCGGGTCTTCCTTGAGGTTTTCGGGGGCCACCATACGGATCAGATGTTGCTGCAAGTCTTGATAGCCGTGCAGGGGATCGATCAATTGTTCAGTGTGGGGGTTATAGGCGATCGCATTGACCGTAAAGTCTCGTCGCCGCAGGTCATCCTCTAGCGTTGGCCCAACCTGTTGGGCAAAGTCTGCCGTGGTGCGTTCAAATACCACACGGGCAATCTGGCGTTCGGCATCCAGCAACACAAACCCAGCGCGATAGTGGTTGGCGATCGCCTTTGCCGTCTCAACCGCTCGTTCCGGCAGCACAAAATCAAGATCGAGATAATCGGCATAACGCCCCAACAAGGCATCGCGAACATTTCCCCCCACCAGATAGGTCGCAGGAGGCAGCCACTCTAGGCTAAACGGCCAAGTCTGTGGCGAAAGGGCAGATGTTGCTTTAGCAGCCAATTGCAGTTGATCAGAAGTGCAGTACAAATTCGCTGGGGCCGTTGCAGTTTCGAGGGAAAGACGAGCTAGATTGACGCTTTATCGCATCCCAGTTTGGCAGGGGAGGCGTTCAAGCACAGCAAACGATATATATTAGCAAATTGCGGATAGCCGCTGATCCAGAATGTTTTGGAGGGGCGTAGACAACAACTGCTGATATCTAAAATTCCTGATATAGCGGTTTCCATCTCGAGGAGAGACCGTCCAGTAGCGCCAGATCCCATTGGTTAAGGGGGGAAGTGGTGTGGTCATAGACCATGCCAGCACCAGCAGCTACGGCTGCATCTCTGACGTTGAGCGGGTCATACCTAGCGGCGATCGCAAACCTAACAGCCTAGAACCTAAAGAGCCTAGGTAGACAATTCCCCGCATCTCCAGAGCGGGACAGTCTTGCCAGTCCCTTTCACTTTTCATTTTGCTACATCCTTCCAGCGCAGGGGGCAGTTCTTCAAAACTTGAGATACATTAGCAGAAAAGAAGGTTTCCCTTGGCTTGGAGGGTTGTCACGATGTGCATTTGTGTAAATTGCTTTTACGTTGACCGCTGCATCACCTATCACGCGGTTGAAACCCAGCACCAGCAACCCCACCTGACCGAAACCCCCGACTTTGAACCCGTGAACCCCACCATTAACGCCAATATCAAGCCTCCTGTGGTGCGGATCGAGGGCGATCGCATTATTCAAGAGGACGAATTTGGCTTTGAGTATGACGTGGTTGGCTGTGACAGCTTCCTGATGGAACAGGGCAAGTGGTCTCGCCTCCGCCCGGGCGAACTCGTTCCGACCTGATCCAGCCTGATCATTTCCCATCTGCATTACCCAGTGATGCAGCAGTGTAGGCAAAGGTGATATAGTCTCGCCTCTTTGGGCCAATGATGATTGGAATGAAGCCATGCCTCGGGTGATGGCACGACTACCATAGAAGATAAATCGCCCGTCTACCTGCATGAGTCACTGCCTCAACCCCGCTTGCTCCAACCCTCACAATCCTGACGATGCCCAATTTTGTCAGAACTGTGGGGCAAGTTTGCGGTTGGGAGGACGCTATCGTCCCCTTAAAGTGATTGGCGAGGGCGGTTTTGGCAAGACTTTTCTGGCCGTTGATGAGGCCGCAGTGCAGCAACACGATGGCAGACCTGCTTACTGTGTCATTAAGCAGGTGTTCCCTGCCCAGTGGGGCGACGCAGAGAGGTTAGCAAGGCTGTTTCGCGCCGAGGTCGACTGTCTCAAGCAACTGGGAAAACACCCCCAAATTCCTCGCCTACTGGCACACTACAAGACTCCCAACGGTTTCTACCTAGTGCAGGAGTATATTGATGGCGAAAACCTGGAACAACGCCTGAACCGGACAGGTACCTTCTCGGAACATCAGATCCGTCACTTGCTGGAAGAACTGCTGCCCATTCTAGAGTTCATCCATCGCCACCGCGTGATCCATCGCGACATCAAACCCGAAAACATTATCCACCGGCGATCGCCCCTAGAAACCTCATCCTCTAGCCACGCTCCCACCTATACCCTGGTTGATTTTGGCGCTTCCAAGTACCTTCCGGAAAGTCGCCCCCACAAAACGGGGACCGTGATCGGCAGTGCGGGCTATGCCGCCCCAGAACAGGTGATGGGCAAAGCCACTTTTGCTAGCGATCTCTACAGCCTGGGAGTGACCTGCATCCACTTACTGACAGGGCAACACCCGTTTGACCTGTACTCCGTTAGCAAAGATAGCTGGGTCTGGGAGCAGTATTTACCAGAGCCGATCAGTCCAACCCTGCAACGAGTCCTCAACAAAATGTTGCAGCGGCCCCTAGAGCAGCGCTATCGTTCCGCCGCCGCTGCCCTTCAGGATCTTAGATTTCAGGCGGTGCCAGTGCTGGCGAACAAAATTCCGGTAGAAGCCACGGTGTCTCAGGCGGAGGTATTAGCCTTGCCGCCGGTCCATCGTCCCCCCCGGTGGCACCCACAAACCCCCTCACGCTGGACTTGTCGAGGGACGCTCATGGGCCATGCTGGAGGTATCACAACCCTGGCCGTCAGCCCGGATGGAGGGCTTCTTGCCAGTGGCAGCAGCGATCGCAGCATTAAACTGTGGGATCTGGCGTCGGGAGAACTGCTGCATACCTTTGCAGGCCAATCGCTGCGTTTTTTGGCAGGACATCGCGATCGCATTACGGCGCTCTGCTTCAGTCCTGATGGTCAAATGGTGATCAGCGGCAGCGAAGACGGCTCTCTGAAGTTTTGGGATCTGTGCGGGTATCAGTTACTGACGACCCTCCCCAGTCAAGGGTGGGGGATCAGTGCGCTGAGTACCAGCACCACGGTGCCCACCCTCGCCAGTGGAGATATTGATGGCAGGATTGACCTGTGGAATCTGACAACGGGAGACCCGATCGGAGTGTTGGGCAAACATCGGGCTAGAGTCAGCGCACTCCTCCTCAGCCCCGATGGCAAAACGCTGATCAGCGCTAGCCACGATCAGACGATTCGCCTCTGGGATGTAGTTAGCAATCAGTCCATCAGTACGCTACGGGGACACAAGGCCCCCATCAGCGCGCTGGTGGTAACGCCCGATTGGCGCACCCTGATCAGTGCGAGTCTGGATCGAGAATTGCGCTGGTGGGACTTGCAGCGGCGAGAAAAGGGACAGACCATCATCGCTCACCAGGACGCCATTTACTGTCTAGCGATCGCCCCTAATGTGGGGCTGCTAGCAACTGGCAGCGAAGATAGCCGCGTCAAACTCTGGCCACTCCGCCCCAACGAAGCAGGGACAATTGTATTAGATCAAGCACGGCCTCAAGTATTAATGCACTCCTGGGCTGTGAACGCCCTGACCTTTACCCCAGATGGCCAAACTTTGGTGAGTGGTGGCGAGGATGAGACCATCCGCATCTGGCAGCCAGGGGCTTGACGAAAAAGACCCGATTCGGTGATATTCTGCCAAAACCCGCTTGACCAGAACTGACGTTATTTTTAGACCCCCTTAGCTCTCACAAGGGTGATGAGGGGTGATGTAACGGTTTTCAACTCCACTCACAGCAGGGGAGGGATACTCAGTCCCCCTCCCCTGCTGAACCCGCTGTACTGAACTCAGATAAAAAGAGCTATATAACTGCTTGCAGTGGTGTGGTCTGTGACCACACTACTCAATTCCTCAACCAGCGGGATCTTGTGCGACGTGACTGTTTCTCATCAATATGAAAACTGCTATATACAGCGCTTTGCGCATTTTTGTTGAGGGCCGCGCTAGGCCCGGCTCTCAACAAAAATGTCGTACCTTATGCGCTTGAAAAGCACGGTAAAGATTTTCTAATAATTCGAAAATTCAATTTTTATTGATCTGATCTATGTACTGTCTAAATCCCCACTGCTCAAAGCCCCAAAATCCTGAGAACAGTGTGTTCTGTCAACATTGTGGGCAACGAGCTAGGTTGGGCGATCGCTATATTGCCTACCAACCCCTAAGCCAGGGCGGATCAAGTCGAACCTTTTTGGGACTCGACCTGCAAAAGATAGTGAGTCCCCGTTGCATCATCAAACAGTTTTTCAATGCCGGTAACGAGGAAGCCTTCCGGCAGCAAGCCGCCCGTCTCAGCGAGTTGGGACAGCACCCCCAGATTCCAGATCTATACGCCTATTTCGAGCGGGAACAGCAGTTTCTAGTCCAGGAGTTTGTTGTAGGGCGATCGCTTCTGCAACAACTGCAAGAGGAGGGCACGTTTGACGAAGCCCAAATCCGCGATGTGTTGGCCCAGGTGTTGTCCCTGCTCGACTTCCTGCATCAACACCAGGTCATCCACCGGGACATCAAGCCGGCAAACCTGATCCAGCGACGTTCGTCATCCTCGCCTAGTGGAACCGGGCAGAATCCGCCCTTGATCGCTCTCGTCGATTTCGGAGCGATGAAATATGCCACCGAGTCCAGCCTCGCCCAGACTGGCACGCTGATTGGTAGTGCGGAGTATGCTGCACCAGAACAACTGCTGGGGAAGGCGACCTTTGCCAGTGACCTTTACAGCCTAGGAGTGACCTGCCTGCACCTGCTCACTGGCCTGCGTCCGTTTGACTTATTTGATAGTGTAGCGGGAGTCTGGCGCTGGCAGAGTGTGGTCGTAGGGGTCAGCCAGGACCTGATAGCTATTCTGGAGCGGTTAACGGCTCTGGACTTGAGCGATCGCTACAGCAAGGCCAGCGACGTCTTGCACGACCTAGGACTGCCGCGACCAAAACCATCGCCCCCCGCCCCGATGGCATCTATCCCTCGCCAGCGCTGGGAGTGTGTCACCACCATTGCCACAACAACAGAGGTGAATACACTGGCTGCCACGCCTGATGGGCGGCTCTTCCTCAGTGGAGACAATGATGGTCTGGTGAAGCTCTGGGACTGTGAACGAGGGGAAGAACTGTGGTCGTTAACCGGCCATGAACACATCATTACGAGTGTGGCAGTCAGTCCGGATGGACGGTTTATCGTCAGTGGCAGTTTAGACTATACAGTGAATCTGTGGGATCTCAAAACCGCTAAGCTACTCATGACGCTGTTTGGGCACCAGGACGGGGTGACCCGTGTAGCGATCACCCCCGATAGCAAAACGCTTGTCAGTAGCAGCCGCGACAAAACAATTCGGTTGTGGAACCTGCAAACCGGCCAGCTTCGGGGCTGTCTTGTTGGACATCAGAGTAGCGTAGAAGCGATCGCGCTGGATGACCACGGCCAGTTGCTAGCGAGCGGTGATGCGGGGGGCGCGGTGAAAATTTGGCACCTAGGCACTCAAGAATTACTCCGCACGCTTTCTGGCCATGCAGCCAAGGTCAGCGCAGTGGCCCTCACGGCTGATGCTCAAACCGTGATCAGTGGCAGTTGGGATATGGCCTTAAAGCTGCGTGACGCAAATGCCGGCGGGGTGAAGCACAACCTCACCGGACACCGCCTCCCCATTACGGCGATCGCCCTCAGCCCAGATGGGCAAACGGTGGCAACGGCTAGTCACGATCACACCCTACGGATCTGGGATCTGCATTCAGGGCAGTGCCTCAGCACCCTAGAGGGCCACACCGCTGGTGTCGAGGCTGTCGTGTTTCTGCCTCATCGGGGTCTAGTGAGTGGGGGACGCGATCGCAGCATTCGTCTGTGGAGACGGGTGGAACACCAGGACTAGTTTTTTGCCAACCACTTCTGCCCGTTCAAGCGTTGCACTGTGTACAGCACCAGCAGATCCAGAGTGGATTTACGCTCGTCAATCATGAAGGACTCCAGCAAGCTGGGCTGCGAACCATTATCGGCACAATAGAAGAACTTTGGACTGTTGATGTCTTCTTTGGAGAAACCAATGCCAAACAGCTTTTGACCGTTCTGAAAGCGCCCAACCACTTGCCAACACTCACCCATGCCTTCAGCCCCTTGGATGGGAAGGGGTTGTTTCACAAGCTGGATGTCGAGATCCGCAACACCTACTTTCGCTAGGGTTTGTTGAATCGTAGGCAGGTAATGTTCCGTGATAAATTCTGCAAACGGCTTATCTTCCAGGGCTGGAGCTTTTTCTTTCTTCGGTTTATCAGCAGTAGCCGCCTTTGCTTTCTTGTCTTCGGCTGATGTTTCAGGAGTCGGGGTTGTGGTTTCTTCTGCCATGGTCCAAACAAGTCCTCAAGATAACACGATCACCTCGGCAACTGCCTTCCCTGATTCTGTACCGCTTAGCGCCATGGGAGCAAGATAAGTCAATAGCTTGAGCCTCGTGCAAAGCGTGAGGCTCAAACAACCGACCTAGTGCTTAGCGCATCGCGTTAAAAGAAAACTGGAGAATGCCGCTTCAGGCAAATTCTACCGCAATCCCTGGCGCTTCAGGTGCATGGAAAAGTTGCTCAACCATTAGTTTTCCTAAGCTTTACGCCAGAGAGACACCACACGGGGGGCGATCGCCGTCCCCAAAAAACACCCCCCTGAGATCGGCCTGTCTTGCAACAGAGAGCCACTCAGATGGGGTGCGTGTTTGGAAGATTGGATTTGCAACCAGACAGTTGGCTAACTCAACTGCCTGTCTCAACTGACCGACTCAGTGAGCTGACTGAGTGAGCTGACTTAACGGGCTGACTCAACTGTGTCAGAGTAGGATTTGTCCCCAAAGTGTGCTTGTTTCAAGTAACAGAGGAGAGTCCCTGCCCCCTGATCAACCCCCAGCAACCGCTGGCACAATGCTAACTTCATCCCCTTCCTTTAAGGCGGTGTTTGCACCATCCAGGAAGCGGATGTCTTCACTATTGACATAGAAATTGATGAAGCGGCGCAGTTGACCCTGATCATCGCATAGACGCTCTTTGATGCCAGGAAACTGACTTTCTAGAGAAGTCAGCAGATCGTTAATAGAACCTGCTTCGCATTCCACCGTTGCTTGGTCGCGGGTGAACTTTTGCAGAGGAGTTGGGATTAGAACTTTTACAGCCATGACAGTGAACGAATACAGAGATGAATGTGCAAGTGCATTTGAGCTTGGAAATTAGTTCCCAGCCGATGGATGAAACAGATGAATGAAGCGGGACGGGGAAGTGGCGATCGCCCCACTCAAATCAGCAGATGTCGCCAAACGCCACTCCCAGCAACTCCGCAAAGCCTACACCAAAACCTGTTGCCATTCCAGACGGTCGAGGGTTTGTGCCCGCTCCAGCGCCCGCTCAAAGCTGTCTAGTTTGGGTTCAATGGTCAGTGGCTCACCAATGTAGCCCTGGACTGCTTCCTGGGTCTTCAGGCCATTGCCCGTGATGTAGGCAACTGTCGTCTCGTCAGGATTAATCTTGCCGGCCTCTGCCAGCTTCTTGAGCACAGCAATTGTTGTGCCGCCAGCAGTCTCAGTAAAGATCCCTTCTGTTTCTGCCAACAGTTTGATGCCTTCCACAATCTCGGCATCAGTAACAGAGGCGATATTGCCATTGGTCTTACGGGCAATTTCCACTGCGTATACCCCATCCGCTGGGTTCCCAATCGCAATGGACTTGGCGATCGTGTTGGGTTTCACAGGAGCGATGAAGTCGCGCCCCTCTGCAAAGGCCTTGGCAATTGGCGAACACCCTTCGGCCTGGGCACCACTGAAGCGCACTGCTTTCCCTTCCACCAGACCGACCTGAATGAATTCCTGGAAGCCTTTGTAGATCTTGGTGAACAGGGAGCCAGAAGCAAGCGGAGCCACGATGTGGTCAGGCAATTGCCAGCCCAACTGTTCAATCACTTCATAGCCCAGCGTCTTGGAACCTTCGGAGTAGTAAGGCCGTAGATTGATGTTGACAAAACCCCAGCCGTGAGTGTTCGCCACTTCCGAGCAGAGGCGGTTGACTTGGTCATAGTTCCCTTGCACCGCCATTACTGTGGGGCCGTAGATCAGCGTCCCCAGCACTTTGCCTGCTTCTAGGTCGGCAGGGATGAAAACGCAGCAATCGAGACCTGCATGGGCAGCGATCGCCGCTGTCGAGTTGGCCAGATTTCCAGTGCTGGCACAGGAAACCGTGGTGAACCCTAGTTCGCGCGCCCGAGTCAGCGCCACAGACACCACCCGGTCTTTGAAGCTGAGGGTGGGCATATTGACCGCATCATTTTTGATGTAGAGATGCTTGATACCCAAGCGACGAGCCAGACGATTTGCCTTCAGCAGCGGAGTAAACCCGGTTCCCACATCGATGGGATGGTCCGTTTCCACCGGCAAAAATTCACGGTAACGCCAGATTGACTTGGGGCCACGCTCAATTTTTTCACGGGTCACCACCTTGCTCAGGTGGGCATAGTCGTAGGTCACCTCCAACGGGCCAAAGCACTCTTCGCAGACGTGAATTGCCTTTGCCTCGTATTCAGCACCGCACTCTTTACACTTCAGGCCAGTAAAGGTTGCGGCAGTCGAACGGGCTGTGAGTTGGGTGTGGGGTTCAGTTGCCAGGGTCATAGTCAGGTCTCTCAAATGACAATACTTCCAAACACAAGACTGGGAAAACGAACACAGCTTTGAGTTTTCCTACCAGGTTGGGCTGATAGTAACACGCAGAAAATAGCCCGTCAAACATATCCGACAATTTTTGTCGGGATTGACAAAGTGTAAACGTCAATTCGAGGTATGGCGCTACGGGCTCATGATGTAGAACGCTTTTTGTGGGAAACCCTGCTGCGCGGAGTTTCCCACAAAAAGTTTTGTCCGAACCTGTGTCTGTAGCGCTATAAACAGGGTTTGGGGCACCGCGCCCGGCG
>DVEB01000199.1 GCA_015295905.1 Synechococcales cyanobacterium M55_K2018_004 | reverse complement strand
GTGCCTGGATGGCTCCTCAGGATCAGCCGCATGAAAACTTTATCTTCCCTGAAGAGGTACTGCCACGTGGTAACGCTCTCTAATAATTTTGTAGCGGGTAACCGTGACCTCGAATCCTCAGGATTTGCTTGGTGGTCTGGTAATGCTCGTTTAATTAATCTATCTGGTAAATTGTTGGGCGCTCACGTCGCTCACGCTGGTCTGATTGTGTTTTGGGCAGGGGCGATGACCCTGTTTGAAGTCGCTCACTTCATTCCCGAGAAGCCGATGTATGAGCAAGGTCTGATCCTGCTGCCTCACATCGCCACTCTCGGTTGGGGGGTTGGCCCTGGTGGTGAAGTGGTCGATACATTCCCCTTCTTCGTGGTGGGCGTGCTGCACCTGATCTCCTCCGCAGTGTTGGGTCTGGGTGGCATTTACCACGCTGTTCGTGGCCCTGAGACGCTAGAGCAATACTCTTCTTTCTTTGGCTACGACTGGAAAGACAAGAACCAGATGACCAATATTATTGGTTATCACTTGATCCTGCTGGGCCTGGGTGCTTTCCTGCTGGTCTTCAAGGCTATGTTCTTTGGGGGCGTGTACGACACTTGGGCACCCGGCGGTGGTGACGTGCGTGTGATTACAAATCCCACCCTGAACCCTGTGACCATCTTCGGCTATTTGCTGAAGTCTCCCTTTGGCGGTGATGGCTGGATCGTCAGCGTCAATAACATGGAGGATGTGATTGGTGGTCACATCTGGGTTGGCTTCATCTGTATCGCTGGCGGAATTTGGCACATCCTGACCAAGCCCTTTGGCTGGGTGCGTCGTGCCTTTATCTGGTCTGGCGAAGCCTATCTCTCCTACAGCTTAGGGGCATTGTCCTTGATGGGCTTCATTGCCTCCTGTATGGTGTGGTACAACAACACAGTCTATCCCAGTGAGTTCTACGGTCCCACTGGCCCTGAGGCATCTCAAGCGCAGGCACTGACCTTCCTGATACGTGACCAGCGCCTGGGTGCGAATGTTGGTTCGGCTCAAGGTCCCACGGGTCTAGGTAAGTACCTGATGCGCTCTCCCACTGGTGAGATCATCTTCGGAGGTGAGACCATGCGCTTCTGGGATTTCCAAGGTCCCTGGCTAGAGCCTCTGCGTGGACCCAATGGTCTGGATCTGGACAAGATTAAGAACGACATTCAGCCCTGGCAGGCTCGCCGCGCTGCTGAGTACATGACCCATGCTCCCCTCGGTTCTCTCAACTCGGTTGGGGGTGTGGCCACCGAGATTAACTCTGTGAACTATGTCTCTCCGCGCGCATGGCTGGCAACGTCTCACTTTGTGTTGGGCTTCTTCTTCCTAGTTGGCCACCTGTGGCACGCAGGCCGTGCACGGGCTGCTGCGGCTGGTTTTGAGAAGGGCATCGACCGTGAGTCTGAACCCGTATTGTCGATGGCTGATATCGACTAATCTGGTTGTGACTAAATGAAAGGGGGATGGGGTGCGATCGCACTCCATTCCCTTTTTACGTGATAGGCATACTGCACAAACTCGGCACAGTGTCCCAAAATCCTTGATGTCCCGTACGCGTCGTGCACGGGACATCAAGGATTTCAGCTTATCCGGAATTCACGTTACATTAGGGAAAGAACTCGGTGTGGAGGCTGTTGGTATGGCAGACCGTGATTTTTCTCCCTTCCTAGAATGGAGTCCTGAGGCGGAGGCGAAGTTGAAAAGCATTCCCTTTTTTGTGCGTCCCCAGGCACGCCAGCGGATTGAGCAACTAGCACGGCTTGAAGACTTAGAGGTTGTGACGGTTGAACTGGTAGAACGCGCCCGCCACGAGTTTGGTCAGTAGAGGGTGAGCTAGTCCTTTGAGGGGAGCCTCTCTAGAGATTTGTTGACAGCAATCAGGTAGAAGCAGCATGCATCGACGACTATTTGCAGAGATCAGCGTCCAGGAACTAGCAGAGCGGTTAGCAACTGCCCCATCTTCCTTGCAATTGATCGATGTGCGAGAGCCAGAAGAGCTGGCGATCGCCCAGGTTGAGGGATTCCTTAACCTGCCTCTGAGTCGGTTTCAGGAGTGGTCGGGCAATATCCGCGATCGCCTCGATCCTGACGCCGAAACCATTGTGATGTGTCATCATGGTATGCGCTCAGCCCAGATGTGTGCTTGGTTGCAGGAACAGGGCTTTACCAACGTCAAAAACTTGTTGGGCGGAATAGATGCCTATTCCGTTGCTGTCAATCCTGCAATCCCTCGGTATTAGGCAGTCGCCTGCGGGAGTGAGCGATTCTAACTGTTGGCTGATGATCGGTGTTGATGCAGAGCATCCGTTGATGCAGAACATCTTATGATTAGTTCATCGTTTGAGATGAACAATTTTTTACGTCTTGTTCCTTCAAGATAAGAAAATTCCCTTAACGAACGTTCGATGTCTATTCAGGTGAGATTAAGCGATCGCCAGCAACAGGTTTTGGGAGCCACCGTCCGGCAATACATTGCCACAGCCCGCCCGGTGGGTTCTGAGGCGCTGGTGGAGGAATTTAACCCCAGAGTCAGCCCTGCCACTATTCGTAATGTGATGGGCTATCTAGAGAAGGCGGGTCTATTGTTTCAGCCTCACACCTCAGCAGGGAGAGTGCCCTCGGACTCCGGCTATCGGGTATATGTCGATCAGTTAGTCACCCCTTCAGAAGAGGTTGCCCGTCAGGTAGACCAGATCCTGTCTGAGCGTCTGAGCCTAGAAGATTCAAGCCTGGAAGCAGTGCTGCGGGGGGCAGCTCAGATCCTATCCACCATCAGTGGGTACATTGCCATGGTCACCCTGCCTCAGAGTCGGGGGTTGCAACTACGACACCTGCAACTGGTTCAGGTGGATCCAGGCCGCGTCATGCTGATCGTCGTGCTGGACTCTTACGAAACCCAGTCTACGCTGATGGATCTGCCGCAGGGGTCTGCTGATGAGCCGCCAGACTCTGAGATGGTGGAGCGAGAACTACAAATCCTCTCTAACTTCTTGAACCACCATCTGCGGGGGCGATCGCTCTGCGAAATTGCCACCCTCAACTGGCAAGACCTAGGCCGCGAGTTTGAGCGCTATGCCGACCTGCTGCGGCTCTCCCTGATGGAACTAAACCGGCGTGCCCAGGGAACCTTCTCGACCCAGATTGTGGTCACAGGAGTGGCAGAGGTTTTGCGCCGCCAGCCCGAATTTTCCGAGCTTCAGCAGGTTCAAACCATTATTCACCTCTTGGAAGCTGAACAAGACCAGATCTGGTCACTAATCTTTGATACGAGTGACGCAGAACAACCCAACCGTCGTGTCACGGTTCGCATTGGTTCTGAAAACCCACTAGAGCCGATGCGGACGTGTGCGCTGGTATCAGCAACCTATCACCGGGGGACACTCCCCGTAGGGAGCGTGGGGATGTTGGGGCCGACCCGGATGATGTACGAAAATGCGATCGCCTTGGTAGAAGCAACAGCAGACTACCTTTCAGAAGCAATCACCCAGGGCTGATTACAAGTGAAGATAGTCGATCTCTAGCTTGCGGGGCACGTCTGTAGTTCAATGGGGAAAGTTGACGTTGATTAGACTGAGTTGAAAATCAGGCCTATGAGCTAGAACTTGTGAGCTAGAACTTGTTTTGTGACGCGGCGGCAAAGCTGCTCGACGAAACAACGCTCCATCAACTCTACAAGAACTGCCAGCTTGCAGAGTGTTTAGCTTGCAGAATATTCTTTGCTGAGAGTGAGATGCAGTGCAGCACCTGTTCGGTCATCCTCACTCAATCTAGTCAATTCCTTTCATCTGTGACCTTTGTATTTGTGGCCTAATGACCTATTGCCTGGGAATCGTGACTCGTCACGGGTTAGTGATCGCCGCCGACTCACGCACCAACGCCGGAGTGGACTATATCTCGACGTACCAGAAGCTGTTTGATTTCTCCCAAGCAGGGCAGCGTGTCTTGATCGTGTGTACCTCAGGAAACTTGTCGATCACGCAGGCAGTGGTCAACTCTCTAAAACGCGACCTCAAGTTAGGGGAAAGCGAAAACCTGCATACACTCTCGACGATGTACGAGATTGCCTGCTACATCGGCAACAAGATTCGTCACATCCAGGAGCGCGAACGCCCTTGGCTGGAGCGAGACAAGATCGACTTTGCCTGCAATTTGCTGCTTGGGGGGCAAGTTCCAGGAGAAGAACCAGAGCTTTACATGATCTACTCCCAGGGCAACTTCATCCAGGCGACCCGCGAAACCCCGTTTCTCCAGATTGGGGAGACGAAGTACGGCAAACCCATTCTCGATCGCATCCTCACCTATGAAACCCTCATCGAAGATGCCGCCAAGTGTGCTCTGCTATCAATCGACTCTACTATGAAGTCGAATATTTCTGTGGGGCCACCGATTGACCTAGCGATGTATCGAATTAATACCTTCCAAATGGACAACCGCTTGCGCTTGCGGATTGGAGACCCTTATCTGGCAGAAATTCGTAAGTTATGGGAAGTCTCCCTCCGTCAAGCGTTTGACCAGATGCCCAATATTGACTGGGAGTGTCATATGCATGAGGCAGACTTCTGCAAAGACGTTTTGATGGACTGCTGATACGGACTCCGTCTGTCTAGCGCTGTGTGTGCTGATTCAGCCCTCAGTCGACGTTGCTTAACCCAAATATGATTTTTTGAGCGAGGGGTGCACAGAGTGCACCCCTCGCTCAAAAAAGCCAAAAAATCATGGGTTAAATCAGCAACGCCCCCCAGCTAAAGGGAGTAAGACACGGAGGGTGGTGTGTTGCTGGGGGATGCTTTCAATCTCTAGCTTGCCGCCATGCAGTTCAACCAAACGACGGGCGATCGCCAGTCCCAGCCCTACGCCCTGTTGTTCGTAGAATCGGCGATCAAACTGCATATAAGCTCCGATCTGAGCAATTTGCTGGGCCGTAAAACCACGTCCATAATTCGTAATCTCAAGCTGATAGTAGAGCGGGGTGTTGGGTAACATTGCCCCGCTCAACACCTTGCCCGTTACCCGCACAGGCAAACTTCCAGACGAAAATTTGAAGGCGTTACTCAACAGTTCCTCAACAACCTTGCAGAAAGAGGTTTCAGCAATTTTGAGGGGGGCATCCTCCAGGGTTAACTCTAGATCGGTGGCCCCTGCCTTTGCACGCAGGGCTTGGGCCACTTCGAGAATAACCGACTTGCAGTGAGAACAGACCTCCGCCTCAATCCGCTTTAAGCGTTCAGGATCGCGGGTCGTGATCTCTAGTTGGGCATAGAGCAAGTAGTTTTGGATTAGGTGTTCCAAGCGACTAGCGGACTGGTGAATTCCAGCACCAATTTCCCGGATCTTTTCAGCATCGCCACAGTCGGCAATGATACTAAGCAACTCTACGCTGCCGAGGATATTAGTCAGGGGTGTGCGCAGTTCGTGGGGGAGTGAGAGGGCAATACTGCTGCGCAGTGCATCCAACTTTTGCTGGGTCTGAGTCTGTTGGGTCGTTACTTTGCCGAGGCGGGTGGCGATCGCCCGCAGCAACTCATCGGAGGTGCAGGGCTTCGTTAGGTAATCGTCTGCGCCTAGTTCCATGCCGTGACGCATGTCCGCTTTTGTGCCGTGGGCCGTCAGAAAAATAAACGGAATGTGGGTTGTTTCCCCGCCTCGCTGGAGGCGGCTGAGCACCTCATAGCCGTTCATATCCGGCATTTGCACATCACACAGGATTAGGTCTGGTAGGTGAGTGTGTGCCAGCGTTAAGCCAGTTGCACCATTTTCTGCTGCCAACACCTGAAACCCTTCTAGCTCCAACAAGTCACAGATGAACCCCCGTAAACTGGTCTCATCCTCAATCACTAAAACTGTTTTCATAGGGTTTAATTCAAGTCACCTTAAACGTTGCTTGGTTAGGGAATCAGTGGATTCCTCTCGCTTCCCCTAACGCAACTCCTGCGATGGCGGCGTGTGAGCTGGCAGTGTGATAGTAAAGGTTGTGCCAACTCCCACCTGACTTTCAACGGCGATCGCCCCCCCGTGGGCATCGACACACTTCTTGACAATACATAGCCCTAGCCCCGTCCCTGGAATTGCGTTGACGTTGCCAGCCCTAAAAAACGGAGTGAACAATTTTTCTTGATCCGCTTCAGGAATGCCAATCCCAGAGTCTTTAATGCAGAACACCACCTGACCCGGTTGGCAAATGACCTCGAGGCTCACTTCACTGCCTTGCGGCGAGTATTTGATTGCATTAGAGAGCAAGTTGCTGAGAATGTGGCGCAGCAGTTTAGTATCAAAACTATAAAACGGATATTCTGAGGCGTGGGCTTGATTGGTCGAGAGAGTGAGGGTATGACCCGTTGCAGTGGTCTGCTGCAGGTCTTCCAAAATTTCGCGGCAAAACCAGAACAGGTCAATGGGCATAGGGTTGAACTGGAGATCGCCCGACTCTGCTTCACCAACGACGAGGACATCTTCGAGCAATTGCTTCATGCGTTCGACGGCCCCCTGTGCCCGCTCAATATAGACCTGTTTTTTTTCCGCAGTGAAGTAATGCTCTTGCCGATTTAACAGATCAAGGCAGAACTGGATAGAATTGAGGGGGTTGCGAAATTCGTGGGAAACGATGGAGACGAACTGGGTCTTGAGGTTATGCAGTTCTCGTTCCTTTTGCAGAGCTAATTGGATGGAGCATTCGGCTTGGTGACGGCTGAGGGCAATTTCAACCGCAGTACTGAGGTCGTGCGCCTCGAATGGTTTCACAACATAGCCAAACGGTTGGGTCAATTTGGCCTGATTCAGCGTTGCTTCATCGGCATGGGCAGTCAAAAAGACGACTGGTAGGTTCAGATGTTCACGCAAGTAGTGGGCAGCAGTAATACCATCCATTTCGCCTCGTAGCCGGATATCCATCAGCACCAAGTCGGGGTGAGTCTGAGCCGCAAGGTCGAGGGCTGCTTCTCCTGTGTCGGCGATCGCCACGACATGGTAGCCCAGAGACATCAGACTGCGTTTGATATCGAGGGCAATGATACTTTCATCTTCAACGATCAATATATTTGTGGTTGTCATAATACCGGGGGGGACAATGAGGTCAACGGTCAATGCTTGGGGGCTGTGAGATTTGCTTTATTTCCAGAATTCCCACTACAAAGAGGGAACTCAATCCTTGCGGAAAAACCAAAATTTGATCACTTGATTCTGACAACTAGCACCACTCTCAAAGCACCGCTCTCAAAGATCGGGTGACAGATGGGGGGCAAGAAGGAAGTGTTGTGCTCTTGTGGAGGACGAAGTCTTGTCGGGCGCATTTCACTTTCGCCGAAGTATTGCACTATAACAAGAGGGTAATCGCAAACGTGAAAGTGACGAATTCAAGAGCGATGCTGAATTGTTGCACGATGAGCCTGACGCATCGAGGAGAAACTCTGTTCGCTTGAAGTTTTGCGAACTTCTGGAAGGAGTTCCATCGCCCTTTCTAAGTGGACAGACATTGCCTACTTGAAATCCCCGTAGATTTGAGCTGGGCTTCGCCTATGCAGGAGAGCGTCGCAAACTAGTCAGATCAAGCCTAAAGACCGTTCATCCAGATTTGGCAGCACGTTCCTCGCCTGCATTGATCGTCGAGCATGAACATTGCAATACCACTGCGCCTTCAGTTTAAAGGATGTCGGTTTGAAATGCCTGGTACAAAACCTGAAAAAATTAGCAGGTTTAGTATTGTAAAACTTCGATATTAATAAACGTGAATTCGGAAACGCAAGGGTTTTGGGTCACCGCGCCGGGCGCGGTGACCCAAAGCCTTCTTAAGCAGAACTGATGTTAATAAACGTGAATTTGGGATGAGATGAAATCCACTTCCCCCCCGACCTGACGTTAAGCATGATGTTTTGACTAGATGTTTTGACTAGGTGTTTTACCGCAGTTTTACCGAAGAGGTGTGCTCAGCGTTCTCCGCAATCAAAACATCATGGGGCAAATCAGCAACACCAACCGGGTGTAGGGGGCTTCTAACACACGCATCGCACCCGCTAGCAGTCCTATGGTTGAGCAGCAGGTTGGTTCGTCCGTAATGCATTCTGGGCAGACATCCCATCCGCTGGTGAGCCAAAGAACCACAGTGCTGCTGCTGCTTCTGCTTGGGTCACGGGCTTGTTGGGCTGAAACAGCGTGGTGAACCCAAACGCTCGACGGATGTTGGACTGTTCGCCATTTTGATGGTCGGCCACTAAGGCACGCAGCACTTTGGGGTTGATCTGCGGTGCGTCTTGAAAGCCCCAGGTCTGCTGCACCAGATCCACTGAGCCATTGGGGAGCGATCGCCGAATATCTAAGGGCACCTTCCACAACACCAACGCCTCTCGGGTCAGCGGCGCATCAGGACGAAAAGTCGTTGCAGCCGTATCCCCACTCAAGCGGCTAGAAATCACACCTGCCTCTGCCAGTCCTTGAATGGCTCCAAAATCGGGATCACTGGCAGGAACATCTGAGAAGACGGGCTGTGAGGAGGGTGGTGCTAGTCGAATTTGATTCGCCGGACGATTGACATTCATCAAATTGTTAGCACTGACCAGCCAGCGGGCAAATTTGCGCCGTGAGATTGGCTCATTGGGTTGAAAATCACTACTGCCATTGGCAGACTTCAGCACGCCCAACGTTTGGAGGTCGGTAATGTAAGCCTGCAATTGGGGGGGCAGGTCTGCAAGATTAGGTTGCGCTGGTGTGGCGGTGGTAACTGGCGAAGGGGGCGTTGAGGGCTGAGTGCCAAAATTGGCAGGCAGAACTGGCCCAATAAATTCAGGTTCTCCAGGTTGCGGGACACGGCCTAGCCGTGGAGGAGTTGCTGCCGGAGTGGGGAGAGTTCCGGCAGCAGGGCTGGCAATCCCAACGGCTGCCTGATCAGGCAGCCGCAGATAGTCTAGGCTAAATTCTGTGACTGCCGTAGGAGTCGCTGGCAAGGCGGCAGATGGGGTTTGAGGCGTTCCAGCGCCTAATTGCAGCATGGGCGACGTTGGGGAGGGCGTTGCTGCTGGAGAATTGGCTGGAACCCCAGCGTCAGGCTGTACTGGGGGTGGCTGCACCGTCACCGTCACGCGCAGGTCATTACGCTGGGCCACAATTGGGGCAGTTGCCGACACATCTGGGGTGGATTGCAACAACTGCCAGCCTTCCGCCTCAAACCGTTGTTGATACCATTGGTGCACTTGCTCTGGTGAGTCAGTCGTCTGCCAGCGGGTCACCGATCTCGCTGTTGGGCCACTAGCAGTTGGGGTGGCGATCGCCTGCATTGAGTAGGGCAGCACGGCGCGGAGGGTTGCCCCGGGGTAGAGCGGGATCTCGTTGGGGAAGTCGGCAGGCAGGTTGACTGTGGCTGCTGCAGGCGACTCAGCAGCACTGGGGCTGGTCAGTCGAGGGTCGGCAGCAAGCGATCGCTCCAACTGCTGACTAAAGGAACTGTTGCTACAGGCTGCCAGTGGCACCACCAGCCCCAGCACAAGCGCTGTCAATCCCCATGACTTTTGAGATGGCAACACCATAACCCACTGAACCCATCCCTCCTACGCTAGCAGATCACGCCTGAGTCGCGTTGAGGCCAAGAGCCGAATCACCCAACTGGGCGATCGCGCTTGTAGGAGTTGGCAGATGAGGTCGATTCCCAAGGGCCCACGTTTGGGCTTGGGAGCACCGCACCAGGTGCGGTGCCCCCAAACTCTTGATGTTCCGGGCGCGATGCGCCCGGAACATCAAGAGTTTCAACTGAGCCGGAATTCACATTATTTACATTGAGCAATCCTCACCACAATGGCGTACTTCATGGACCTTTTGGGAACTCTGATGAAAGAAAATTATCTTCAGCGAGAAGAAGGGGTCGGTATGACGTTCCCGGTGTTCCCAAGGCAAGAGCAGAGTCAACCCCTCAGAGGAGTCTTGGAAGAAAGCAAGGTTTGTGGGAGCGAAGCGCCCCACCCTTGGCATGGGCAAGAATTGCTTGAGTCTAAGACTTGTTTGCAAAATCTGTTGGATCTCAGTAGTGATTGGGTCTGGGAAGTAGACGCGGCAGGCCGCTACACCTTCGTCAGCGATCGCGTCCAGGATTTCCTCGGCTACACCCCCGCAGAACTCATTGGCAAAACGCCCTTCGATATCATGCCCCCGGAAGAAGCAGAGCGAGTTGCTCCAGTGTTGAGGGCGATCGCCACTGCCCAGCGCTCCTTTCGTGGCCTGGAGAGCGTTTGTATCGCCAAAGACGGAAAGAGCATCTACCTAGAGACCAGCGGCGTGCCTATCTTTGATGCAGAAGGCACATACTGCGGTTATCAAGGCATCGCCCGAGATATCACGGAACAAAAACGAGGGGAGGCCGAACGTAAAGCTGCTGAAGCCGCGTTGCGCTATAGTGAGGCGCGGCTCGCAGCACTCATGCGTAACCTACCAGGCATGGCCTACATCTGTAAGAATGACCCCAATTGGACGATGACCTTTATTAGTGAAGGTGTATTCTTATTAGTGAAGGTGTATTCCCCCTCACTGGCTTTCATCCTGAAGAGCTCCTGCACGGCGAAATACTAACCTTCAGCGACTTAATTCACCCCGACGATCGAGAAGCAGTTTGGGAAACAGTCCAGCTTGCGCTTTCAGAAAACAGACCTTTTCAGGTGACGTACCGCATCCGCACTGCCAAAGGGGACGAAAAGTGGGTTTGGGAGCAAGGCCAAGGTATCTATGATGCAGCGGGAGAACTACAACTTTTGGAAGGGTTCATTACCGACATCACCGACCGACAAAAATCTAACCTTGCTCTCCGTCAGAAGGCCCAAGAGCTAGAACAGGCCCTGCAAGAATTAGGCCGTACTCAGGCACAGTTGGTCCAGAGCGAGAAAATGTCTTCTCTGGGGCAGCTCGTAGCCGGGGTTGCCCATGAAATCAATAACCCTGTGAACTTCATCTATGGCAACCTGAACCATGCCAACTACTACATTGAAGACCTCTTGAGGCTGGTGCAGCTCTACGAACGACACTACCCTCAGCCCGTGCCTGAAATCCAGCGAGAAATTGAGGCCATTGATCTGAATTTTCTGATGGAGGACTTACCCAAGCTGCTGGCCTCAATGCGAGTTGGGGCAGAACGGATTCAGAAAATTGTGGTATCGCTGCGTCATTTCTCGCGCATGGATGAGGCCGAATTCAAAGCAGTCAACCTGCACGAAGGCATCGAGAGTACGCTGATGATTTTGCAAAATCGCTTGAAGGCTCGTCCTGATAGTCCTGGCATTCAAGTGATCAGGGACTATGCCGAACTGCCCTTGGTGGAGTGTTACGCTGGTCAGATCAACCAGGTGTTCATGAATATCCTCAGTAATGCCATTGATGCCTTGGAAGAAAACAGTCCTGCTCGCCAGGCGCTAGACCCTACCTATACGCCAATCATTCAGATTCAAACTCGGGTCATTGACGACAATTGGGTTGCAATCCATATCCTTGATAACGGGCCTGGCATCCCCACATCAGTGCAAAAACGAATTTTTGACCCCTTCTTCACCACAAAACCCGTCGGCAAAGGGACAGGATTAGGGATGTCAATCAGCTACCAAATTATTACCGACAACCATAGAGGAACGTTGCGCTGTCACTCTCAACTGGGTCAAGGCACTGAGTTTGTGATGCAAATCCCCATCTATCAAAGGCAGATGCGGGAGGGGTCATCAGCACTTTGAACTCGCACAACCATCTATCCCAACGTCAGTTCTGGTTAAGAGGGTTTTGGGGCACCGCG
>DVEB01000358.1 GCA_015295905.1 Synechococcales cyanobacterium M55_K2018_004 | reverse complement strand
CAGCGCGCACGGAACATTGAGGGTTTTGGGGCACCGCGCCTAGCGTGGTGCCCCAAAACCCTCTTAATCCGAACTGACGTTAGTGTTACGTCAGGTCAGGTTCAGAGGGGGTTGGGGTATTGCGATCGCGCGATGCCCCTAAACTTTGTGCTGTTCCGTGTACAGCGCACATAGCACAGCAACGAGCCCAGCTTATTCCCCATTCACGTTCACGTCAGTTCGATAACCGCCGTGTGAGGCCTATCGTACTGTTGCGTGACACTTCTCAAGCAGCGGTTTTGAGTAGGTGCTTACACAAAGCACGCGCCCACTCAAAACTGTTCGTCGATGTCTTAAGCAACTTGCAGGGGTTTCTGTTGATCAGGAGGTGCCTCAGGAAACACCACGCATTGCGATTCATTGCGATTCATTGCGATCGCCCTTGCCTCCTAACCCCTCTGAACAGTAAGCTCAACTACACCAGTTGGGGAAATGAAGCCGTGGTAACGCAGGAACAGGTCATTGAAGTCGGTTCACTGAGATGGTTTTACCGAGAGGCTGTGCCCAACAATCCCAACAACAAGCCTCCGGTCGTGTTGTTGCATGGTCTGCCCGCCCAGAGCTACAGTTGGCGGCATGTTCTCCCGGCTCTGGCAGAGCAAGGGTTTCGGGCGATCGCCCCCGATTGGATTGGGTTTGGCTACTCCGCAAAACCCGATCGTCGCACCTTCGCCTACACTCCCGATGCCTACGTCAAAGGCTTGAGTGATCTCCTAGATGCGCTAGATCTCCAGCGTTGTACCTTAGTCGTTCAAGGGTTCATCGGTTCTACCGGGTTGCAGTTTGCCGTCCGCAACCCGGAGCGGATTGAGCGCCTTGCTATTCTGAATACCCCCCTGACGCTGGCAGCAAAACTGCCCTGGAAGATGCGGCAGTTGGGGTTGCCTTTAGTAGGTGAAATGGTGACGCAAGATCCGCTGCTGGTTGATCGGACGCTGGAAGGGGGCGGCGGCTATCGGGTTGAGGATGCTGACCTGGATGTCTACCGCCGTCCCTTCTTGAAAAGCTCAGATGCCGGTCGAGCCTTATTTGCGGCAGTGCAAAACCTACAGCTTGACAAAGCCCTGACAGAGATCAACAACGGGTTTGCCAACTGGGAAGCACCAACCCTCGTGGCTTGGGGGATACGAGACCCCTGGTTGCCCGTGGCGATCGCTGAGTCCTTTGTCAAGATGGTCAAGGGTGCAGAACTGGTCAAACTAGAGGAAGTTGGTCACTATCCGCAGGAAGACTGGCACGAGAAAGTGTGTGATGCGCTGATGCCATTCCTCAGAAGGCAATTGGTCTAGGGGATTTCTGGCAGAAACTCCGCAACACCACCGCTCCAGTGGGATAATGAGGGAGAAAGATGCTTGAGGAGGCTTGGATTCATCGCTATGAAGCGTTATCGTTCACTGCTGGCTGTGGTTCTGGCGGCGATCGCCACATTCCTGTTCAGTTGCAGTAGCCCCCAGGTGACTGCAAAGGGCCCCACCTACACGCCTGAACAGTTTGCCCAAATCCAGAGCTATCGGGAAGACCTGCAAGTGCTGCGAGAGCGAATGCTGGAAATTCCACCCCTGGTGCAAAAAGGCGACTGGGTAGATGTTCAGACGTTTATCCATGGCCCATTGGGTGAATTGCGGTTTCGGATGAATAAGCTGGCCCGGTTGTTGGAACCCCAGGCACAAAAACAGGCACTCCAGGTTTCCAGAGATGTGTTTGGGCATCTCAATGAGATCGACTTGGCAGCCCAGACAACCGATGCGCGTAAAGCCTTGTTGAATTACAACGAAGCCTTGAAAGACTTTGATGCGTTTCTCAAGCTGATTCCTGAAAGCGCAGCCTGATCTGTCGCCCCTTGATGTCATCCATTGCTAGTCAGCCCTCGGTGTTCCTGAAGGACGCTACTGTCTGGTGTGTTCCAGGAACGCTGTGGCAGGCTTGGTCACTCATTCGTTCATCAGTGATGGCGAGAAATCAAGTGATGGTGAGCAATTAGGCCTGCGGCTAGTCTACGTTGCCTAAGTGGCGATCGCCCCGACTCTCGGGCAGCGTCTCTGCTATGCGGCCCTAGCATGAAATGTGTTCCATTCCTGAAGGCGTGTCCCGATATCAAGGATCCATAAAGGACGCAAAATTGATCGTCTTCGCACTGAAGGAAAACTGATCCCCGCTCTAATCACATAAGCATAATTTCTTAATGGTTTAGTGGTAATCTGAAAGTTGGCAATTTTACACTTTGTTAAAGCTGTCCCCCTTGTCGAAAGCTCTAGACGGTAGGCGTTAAGCATGGTCACCACAGCAGAAAAAACGAACGTCGGCTATATTACTCAGATCATTGGTCCCGTGGTGGATGTGAAGTTCCCCGTCGGGAAAATGCCCAAGATTTACAATGCATTGACCATTAAAGGCACGAATCCTGCTGGGCAGAATGTGTCTGTTACCTGTGAAGTGCAGCAGCTTCTGGGTGACAACCAGATCCGCGCTGTGGCAATGAGTTCCACTGACGGTCTGGTGCGTGGCATGGAAGTGATTGATACGGGCGCACCCATCAGCGTCCCGGTTGGTACTGCCACCCTAGGACGAATCTTCAACGTCCTTGGTGAGCCTGTGGATCAAAAAGGTGATGTTGACATGAGTATCACCTCCCCTATCCACCGGCCTGCTCCCAAGCTGACCGACCTAGAAACCAAGCCTTCCGTGTTTGAGACGGGTATCAAGGTGGTTGATCTGCTAACTCCCTACCGCCGTGGTGGCAAGATCGGTCTGTTTGGCGGTGCTGGCGTAGGCAAAACCGTCATTATGATGGAGCTAATCAACAACATTGCTACCCAGCACGGGGGTGTGTCTGTGTTCGCCGGTGTGGGAGAGCGCACCCGCGAAGGGAATGACCTCTACAACGAAATGATCGAGTCGGGCGTGATCGATAAAGATAACCCTGCGAACTCTAAGATCGCGCTCGTCTACGGTCAGATGAATGAACCCCCCGGAGCACGGATGCGTGTTGGTCTTTCGGGTCTGACGATGGCGGAATATTTCCGCGATGTCAACAAGCAAGATGTGCTGCTTTTCGTTGACAACATCTTCCGCTTTGTCCAGGCTGGTTCTGAAGTATCTGCGCTGCTTGGCCGGATGCCTTCTGCGGTAGGATACCAGCCCACCCTCGGCACAGACGTGGGTGATCTGCAAGAGCGCATCACATCCACGACCGAAGGGTCGATTACTTCGATTCAAGCAGTCTACGTTCCTGCGGACGACTTGACCGACCCTGCTCCTGCTACCACCTTTGCCCACCTAGATGGGACGACGGTGCTGTCTCGGGGTCTGGCTTCGAAGGGAATTTACCCGGCGGTCGATCCCCTCGGTTCCACCTCCACCATGCTTCAGCCCAGCATTGTGGGCGAAGAGCACTACAATGTGGCTCGTGCCGTGCAGGCAACCTTGCAGCGCTACAAGGAGCTGCAAGACATTATTGCTATCCTCGGTCTGGATGAATTGTCTGAAGAAGACCGTTTGACGGTGGCTCGTGCCCGGAAGATTGAACGTTTTCTGTCTCAGCCCTTCTTTGTGGCAGAAGTCTTCACGGGTGCACCTGGTAAGTACGTCACGCTAGAGAAGACAATCGCTGGTTTCAAGCGCATCCTCTCCGGTGAATTGGATGAACTGCCAGAACAAGCCTTCTATATGGTGGGCGACATTGATGAAGCGATCGCCAAGGGTGAAAAGCTAAAAGCAGAAGGTAAGTAAGGTTTCGGACTGGTCGAGTGGAAGTCAGAGCAGGACTTCTACTCGACCCGGCTCCAACCAAGGAAGGTAAATTATGACACTCACTGTTCGTGTAATTGCGCCCGATAAGACGGTTTGGGACTCTCCTGCTGAAGAGGTGATCCTACCTAGCACCACGGGGCAACTGGGAATTCTCACGGGTCATGCACCACTGCTGACGGCTCTGGATACCGGTGTAATGCGAGTCCGGGCTAGTAAAGATTGGGTGGCGATCGCTCTCATGGGTGGCTTTGCTGAAGTCGAAAACAATGAAGTCACAATCCTAGTGAATGGCGCTGAAAGAGGAGACACGATTGATCGAGAGGCGGCTCGTACTGAGTTGGCAGAGGCCGAAGCAAAGCTGAATCGTTCTCAAACGGGGACCCGTCAGGAACAAATTCAGGCAACCCAAGCGTTTAAGCGAGCGCGGGCGCGCTATCAGGCCACGGGAGCCATGAGCTAGGTTACTCTATCTCGATTAATTGGGCTTGCGACTGATTGCCCTGAATGCACCTTGAAATGCGCTCTCAAAGCGGATTTCAAGGTGTTTGCTGTTCTCATTGAGATGGCCGTGAACCCTC
Source organism: Synechococcales cyanobacterium M55_K2018_004 (assembly GCA_015295905.1). Taxonomy (GTDB): domain Bacteria; phylum Cyanobacteriota; class Cyanobacteriia; order Elainellales; family Elainellaceae; genus DVEB01. The sequence goes on along the minus strand of DVEB01000358.1, from coordinate 7,451 downwards.
AGAATTTTCAGCCTCAGGATGTTCAGCAAACAGTCAGCGAGATTGGTGAACAGGAACTTTTACGACGAGTCCAGCAGTTCTGTCCGGCGGCAGTGGTGGGTGATGATGCGGCAGTCCTAACGGTCACTCCGGGGCGATCGCTCGTTGTCACCGAAGATGTGCTGGTTGATGGGGTGCATTTTAGTAGCGGCTTTGCCCAGCCAGTTGTGACCACCTCGGCGGCAGATGTGGGATGGCGGGCAGCGGCGGCAAACCTATCTGACTTAGCGGCAATGGGGGCTTTTCCCCTAGGAATTACAGTGGGCTTGGGACTGCCGGGAGCAGTGCCAGTTGCTTGGGTCGAGGCACTTTACACGGGGATGAGCGCCTGCCTGAACACCTTTAACACTCCCATCGTTGGGGGGGATATATGCCGATCGCCCATTTTGACGGTGGCAATTGCTGCCTTCGGTGAGGTGCTGCCCAACCAGGCGATCCGCCGCTCTACTGCTCAGGTTGGCGATGCTATTCTGGTCACTGGGTTGCATGGCGCTTCTCGAGCGGGGTTGGAGTTACTGCTACACCCGGAACGGGGAGAGGGATTGCAGGAGCGCGATCGCCTTTTTTTTATCCGTGCCCACCAACGCCCCAATCCTCGACTGGATGTGGTGCCGATCTTGCAAAAAGTGGTGGCAGCGTCCCGCTACAACGCTTCCCAGGAACGATATCCCATTGCTGGGATGGATAGCAGCGATGGGTTGGCAGATGCCGTCCTGCAAATTTGTCGGGCCAGCGGTGTAGGGGCACGCCTAGAACGGCACCAACTTCCCATCCCACCTGCCTTTGCAACTTGGCTTTCACCCCAGCAGTCGGTGGACTGGGTCCTCTACGGAGGTGAGGATTTTGAACTGGTGCTCTGCCTGCCTCTGGAGCTTGCTAACCAGCTTGCGGCCTCAGTCCCAGGAGCCGCAATCGTGGGTACCATTACCGCAGACCTAGCCGTAATTTTGGGCGATCGCACGGGTACTGTTCCTGACCAAGTCCTCACCCTGGAAAAGGGGTTTCAACATTTTTAACGTCAGTTCTGGTCAAGCGGGTTTTGGGGCACTGCGCCCGGCGCAGTGCCCCAAAACCCTTGCTGTTCCGTGCGCGTCGCGCACGGAACAGCAAGGGTTTCAGCTTATCCCGAATTCACCTTAAGAAAATGTTTCAGTATTTCATCGGAGATAAATCCGCAAAACTATAGTTAGGATAATTGCTGATACCCGCAAGCAAAATCCTTCGTGATTCCTCTCATGCCGTGTTGAGAAGAAGCTCGCTAAGTTGTAGAGAGGTGAGATTTGAGTCGGCACGTATGACAACCTTCCTTGCCCCCTCGATAGTTCCAGACCCACCCACCTCGGATCAGCAATTCTCCTTGCGGGTGTTGGTGGCCGAAGATAACCCAGTAGTGCAAAAGACGCTGGTGCAGATGTTGACGTGTTTGCGTCACCAGGCTCGTGGTGTGAGCAATGGGGTTGAGGTTCTAGATGCCCTCCAGCAGCAGCAGTTTGATATCGTTCTGATGGATGTGCAAATGCCGCTGATGAATGGTCTACAGGCCACTCAAAAAATTCGTCAGGGCTGGCCGCAGCACAGTCAACCCCACATCGTAGCAATGACGGGGCGTACTTCTGATGAAGAACAGCAGCAGTGTGTTGAGGCCGGTATGGATCTTTGCCTGACCAAGCCGATTCCGATGCAGGTCTTGGTCAATACGCTGAAGCGATTGCCGCCGCTCAAGCGGGAGCTGCAACCTGTCCCTGTTGAAGCGACGGTCACGGCGATCGCCACAGAGCCGATGGATACCGTTTTGGATCAGGATGTTTTGGCAGAAATTCGCACAGTGGCTGGGGACAGTGCCGACGCATTTTTGATCGCCACCATCGACGACTACCTGGAGGAACTCCCCAAGCTGTTGCAGGCCATGCGAGGGGCGATCGCCCAACAGTCCCTCTCCCAACTGCGTGAAGCGACTCATACTCTCCGCATCACGAGTAGTTTTTTGGGTGCTCTGAAGTTTGCCCAGCAGTGTTCTCAGGTAGAAAACTGGTTAGCATCCGCTGATCTGTTCCCTAGTGAAGCCGTCAACCATGCCCTGACACGTCTTGAAATGGAGGCTCTCAGAGTGCAACAGGCATTGCAAGTGGTGCAACAACAGGCTGTCGGTGCCTCCCAGCTTGGCAGTCAGACGGTGTAGAGTGTATTGGAAGTTGTAGAATTTTCAGCCAGCGATCGCTCAGGCAATTTCCAGCAACAGTTGGAGCAGATGAGATTAAGTAAGCGCCTGGAACGATTTGAAGTCAGCCATTCACTGGATTCTGAACGACCTCTCCTCCGTCAAGATGCCTCAGAAACTGGTGCTGCTGCCAAAATTCCCCTGACTCGTCTGCTGCGGCGCTCCTTTATTCGGGCTGCCCTTATTCCGCTGCTAGCCGTTGAAGTGGTCTTGGTGATTGCATTCCTGGTCACCCACCAGGTTTCCACGGCATCCCAGATCGCTGTGCAACGGGTGGATGCCCAGGAAAACTTGGTGCGTTTGGTGCAGGCCCGTGCCGACGCTTTCACGCAGGAGTTGGAATCGGTCGCCATTGGCACCGACCTGTATCGACGGCAGGCCGAAGCAGCGCTGAGGACTCCTGCACAAGCCACCCATAAAGAGCGATCGCGCTATGCCAAAACCCCCGATGGCGCCTTCGCGACTCAACGTGATACGGGTGGAGCAGCAGCTTTCTACAGCAACCTCACGCCAGTGGGGGTAGCCCAACGACAAAAAATCTGGCGCACGGCTCGCCTTGACCCCTTCATGAAAGACTTGGTTGAGGTTCACCCCCTAATTACCCAGGTCTACTTCAACAGTTTTGACTCCTACAATCGCATCTATCCCTACTTTGATGCGGCGAAACAATACCCACCCAACCTCAATATCCCCACCTACAACTTTTATTACTTGGCAGATGCCACCCATAACCCAGCGCGGTCAGTTGTGTGGACGGATTCCTACCTCGACCCGGCAGGTCAGGGATGGATGGTGTCCTGCATTGCCCCTGTTTACCAGGGTGATTTTTTAGAAGGGGTTGTTGGCAGTGACATCACCCTAGAGGTGCTGATCAATCAGGTGTTGGCCAACCAAGTGCCCTGGAATGGCTATGCTCTGCTGCTGGCTAAAGATGGAACGATCCTGGCCTTACCCCAGGCTGCCGAGCGAGAGTGGGGGTTGACGGAGAAAACGAACCACAGCTACACCGATTTCATTCGCGAAGACACGTTTAAGCCCGAAGAATTTAATTTGTTTCGGCGACCTGATCTAGCTGCCTTTGGAGAGGCCATTCAACAGCAGTTCACTAGCGTCCAAAACCTCACCCTAGGGGGGCAGAGTAAACTAGCGGCTTGGTCTCACATCCCCGATACTGGCTGGACTTACCTGGTGATTGTGCCAGAACAGGAGGTGTTTGCCCGCACCCAGGTGTTGGGGCAGCGGTTGCTGTTTCTGGGCAAGGTGATGATCCTGGGCATGATTGTGTTTTATACCCTGTTTCTGGTTTATCTCCTGCATTCGGGGAACCGGATGAGCCGCCAGGTGGCTGAGCCGTTGCAGGAGATTGAAACACTGGTAAATGCGATCGCCGCTGGACAATACACTCAGACGGCTCCCACTATGGCGATCGCCGAGCTAGACCACACAGCCACCCAGGTCGTAGCGATGGGCAAAACCCTAGGGGACCGCACAGAAGCGCTGATGAAGGCACTCAAGGTGAAAGCCGACTTTCTGGGCATTGTCAGCCATGAGCTACGCACCCCCATGAATGGCATTTTGGGTATGGGCGAACTGCTGCGCCTCACCCCTCTAGACGCCACCCAGCGCGATTACCTAGAGACGATCATGCTGTCGGGAGAACACCTGCTGCGCTTGCTGAACGACATTTTGGATATGTCGCGGCTGGAAGCGCACGCTTTGACACTGAACCCAGTCTCCTTCAACCTGGCAGAGTTTTTGCAGGAAAAAGCAGCGTTGTGGCGATCGCGCATCGAGCAGAAGGGACTGGCGTTTGATTGGGAGATGGCAGCAGACCTGCCCCACCAGGTGATTGCCGACCGAGAAAGACTGCGGCAAATGCTGAATAACTTCCTCTCTAATGCCTTGAAGTTCACGCCTGAGGGGCGGATCCAACTACAGGTGAGCCGTGCCTCACTGGACGTTCCAACCTCAGGTTCTCTAGCGAACGCAACCACGCCTACCCAGGTTCAGAGCATGGTTGGCTGTCGCTTTGCCGTCAGCGATACAGGCATTGGCATTGCCATAAAAGACCAGGTTCATTTGTTTCGCCCCTTCAGCCAGGTTGATAATTCCCTGCAACGTGCCTACGAGGGGGCAGGGCTGGGGCTGAGTATTGTCAAAGAACTGGCAGAACTGATGGGTGGCCGTGTGGGGGTAGAAAGCACGCTCGGCAAAGGAACAACCTTTTGGTTTGAGATTCCCCTGCGGGTTGCCGAAGAGGCTGCGATCGCAGGGACTCCTACGAAACCTCCGCTTCCTACAGCGGCACGACTTCCGGCTCGGGCCAGCGAACCCGTCGCCGCAACCACACCCCCCAAAGCCCGAATTCTCGTCGTCGAAGACAATCGGGTGAACCAGAAGTTTGCGCTGCTGGTGGTGCAGCAGTTGGGAGCCGACTGCGACATCGCGGCCGATGGGCAGGAGGCCATCGATCTGTTTGCCCAAGCCGCCTACGACCTAGTGTTAATGGATCTCCACATGCCGCGTGTTGATGGCATCACTGCCCTGCATGCGATCCGACAGATTAATCCCCAGGCGGTGGTGGTGGCAGTTACGGCTGATGCGTTGCCAGAGACCTGCGATCGCCTGCGTCAGGTAGGGTTTAACGGCTACATCACCAAACCCTTCCGGTTGAAAGACATGCGCGAGGTCATTCTCAACGCCCTCCCCACGGCGCTTCAACAGTGCTAGTCACGAGTCACTCGTCAATGGTCAGGCTGATAGCGCAACCGCCGCGATAAAATAGCCTGAGTTTCCAGCAGAGGTGAGGTGTCCTATGATTCCTAGCTCTGCCAGCATGATTTTTGGGGTCTAAAGCATCACCATGACCGGGCGACCGTACCTCTCCAAAACGTTGTTACTCATCTACAGCACATTGACCGGGTTCAGTCTGTCCGGTTGTGCCCTGTTTCCCTTCTCGTCTGCTCCTAACGGAGCAGGAAGTTCCCCAAGCAGCCCACCGCCTCAAACTGGAGCGATCGCCCCCAGCCCATCGATTGACCCCACTGCCAACAACCCCGCTGCCGTCGGGCAACCTACCCGTTGCGAGACGGCTACCCACTTTGCCGACATCACCTGGCAAAATAACCAGCCCCGGATGACCTTTTCCCGCAAAGGGGCGAATCCGATCCTGCGAGACGCCACGCCCGTCAAGCGCACCCCCAACCCCGATGGCAGCATCACCTACGGGTTTACGGGTGAGGAGACTTTCTATGCCCGCATTTATCTGGACAACACCTGCTTTCTGCAAATTCTTGGCAGCAATAACACCCTGATGTTTGAGGAAAGCGGTGTCTTTCAGATCCCTGGACGACCTCCTGCTGCCGTTCAACCTACGCCACAGCCCACCCCACCCCGCGCAGGCTTCAACGAAGGCTATCAGCGCGGCTATCAGGTTGGCTTTCAGACAGGACAGACCCATCGCCGCAATAACTTAGGATCGAATGCCGAAGCCGCTTACCCCGGCAGCGTGGGTAGTTCCCCTGAGTTTAACCAGGGGTTCCGTCAGGGGTTCATAGTCGGGTTCAATAATGGCTACCAAAGTGTTGCGGAGAACATTTCCCCGCAGGAACCCAATCAAGACAAGCTGACGATGCAGTGTTCTGGCTCAATCCAAGACCGTGTAGATTTCACTGCCTACTTTACGCGCGAATTGGGCTTCAGCCGTATCGACCTGCGTCCTATTAACCCGGGCGACACCCTGACGACCAACCTCTCCTATAGTGGTCAAAACGACCAGGGCCAGAGCATCTGGCGCGGTAGTGTGGCAGATATGGCGGATGTCACCCTCGTCCATCTCTCCTCGGCTCCTGCCCAACGGGGTGACCAGATCTCCGTCGGCTACGACAACAGTTGGGGGCGTGCCACCTGCCAGTAGTCTGCCAGTAGTCTCCAGTCATTTACAAGTCATTTGTATACAAGTCATTTGTAGGTTTGTCGTGGGGACGTTTCTGCAAGCATGCCTCCACAATCAGGATTGAACTCAGAAATTGCCCGATTCCTTAATCTCTGACTCCTACCCTTCCATGAAGACCCTTGTCACTGGTGCAAATGGTTTTACTGGCTCCCATCTCGTTAAGGCATTGCTGCAACGAGGCGATCAGGTGGTGGCCTTTGTCCGTCGGTCCAGCAACCTGTCTCGATTAGCGGACTGCAATGTGCAACTCGCCTTTGGTGATATCACCGATTGCTCTGCTCTACAGGCTGCGATGACTGGCGTGGAATTGGTCTTCCATACGGCGGCTTACGTGGAGTTGGGGCTGGTAGATGGCGATCGCATGGCCCAGGTCAACATTGAGGGAACCCGTGCCGTAGTGGAATCTGCTAGGGCAGCAGGAGTTACCAAAATGGTCTACTGTAGCACCATCGGTGTCTACGGCGATACGCAGGGGCAGGTAATCGACGAAACGTTTCAGCGCACCCAAACGACCTTCTCTTCCGCCTACGATCGCACCAAATATCTAGCCCAGCAAATTGTGGATGAGGCAGCAAAGGCGGGCTTTCCCGTTGTCAGCGTGATGCCATCGGGGATCTTTGGGCCAGATGATCCCCACTTTGGGCCTGTGTTGCAGACCTTTCTCAAGGGCAAGTTGAAAGTTTGGGCAGGGGGCGATCGCATCACCGGGATCGTCCATGTTGATGATCTGGTCAGTGCGATGCTGCTGGCTGCCGAAAAAGCCCCCGCTGGCGCGCACTACATCATCTCAGCAGGAGAACTCACAACCCGCGAGATGTTTGAAGTGTTGAGTCGAGAGTCGGGCATCCCTGTCCCGGCGGAAGTGCCCCAGCCCATTGTTCGTTTGGTTGGCAACCTGCTCGACCCGATCGGGCGATTCCTGTCCTGGCAGCCCCCCATCAGCCGCGAACGAGTTCATTACCTGTACGATCGCTGCGTTCGTGTCGATGGCTCCAAAGCCAAACGGGAACTTGGATGGACCCCCCGCTCTGTTGAAACGACCCTAAAAGAACTAGTCAGCGCTCAGAAATGACCAGTGTTTTTTCATGCCGTTAGTTCAGGTAACGAGAATTCTTGAGCATCGCGCCTGGCGCGGCGCCCAAACCCCCTTGATTGTCTATATTCACGTTCGCTAACGTGAATTTGGGATAAGCTGAAACTCTTGCTGTTCCGTGCGCGACGCGCACGGAACAGCAAGAG